>NZ_CP015698.1:1741666-2090000 GCF_002163715.1 Curvibacter sp. AEP1-3 | reverse complement strand
TAAACGGCGGCCGTAACTATAACGGTCCTAAGGTAGCGAAATTCCTTGTCGGGTAAGTTCCGACCTGCACGAATGGCGTAACGATGGCCACACTGTCTCCTCCCGAGACTCAGCGAAGTTGAAATGTTTGTGATGATGCAATCTCCCCGCGGAAAGACGGAAAGACCCCATGAACCTTTACTGTAGCTTTGTATTGGACTTTGAACAGATCTGTGTAGGATAGGTGGGAGGCTTTGAAGTAGGGTCGCTAGATCTTATGGAGCCAACGTTGAAATACCACCCTGGTGTGTTTGAGGTTCTAACCTAGGTCCATTATCTGGATCGGGGACAGTGCATGGTAGGCAGTTTGACTGGGGCGGTCTCCTCCCAAAGCGTAACGGAGGAGTTCGAAGGTACGCTAGTTACGGTCGGACATCGTGATGATAGTGCAATGGCATAAGCGTGCTTAACTGCGAGACTGACAAGTCGAGCAGATGCGAAAGCAGGACATAGTGATCCGGTGGTTCTGTATGGAAGGGCCATCGCTCAACGGATAAAAGGTACTCTGGGGATAACAGGCTGATACCGCCCAAGAGTTCATATCGACGGCGGTGTTTGGCACCTCGATGTCGGCTCATCTCATCCTGGGGCTGTAGCCGGTCCCAAGGGTATGGCTGTTCGCCATTTAAAGAGGTACGTGAGCTGGGTTTAAAACGTCGTGAGACAGTTTGGTCCCTATCTTCCGTGGGCGCTGCAGATTTGAGGAAGCCTGCTCCTAGTACGAGAGGACCGGAGTGGACACACCTCTGGTGTATCGGTTGTCACGCCAGTGGCATTGCCGAGTAGCTAAGTGTGGAAGAGATAACCGCTGAAAGCATCTAAGCGGGAAACTCGTTTCAAGATGAGATCTGCCGGGGCCTTGAGCCCCCTGAAGAGTCGTTCAAGACCAGGACGTTGATAGGTCGGGTGTGGAAGCGCAGTAATGCGTTAAGCTAACCGATACTAATTGCTCGTGCGGCTTGACCCTATAACTTTGATGCACGCAAGTGCTTCAAGGAAGTTATGCCAAGTTGACGCATTCAAATGACCATCTCACAGCGAGATGGCGTCGTAAAAGACAAGCTGATTAGCTCTATAAATTGGTTGCCCAGACCTTGAGTCTGGGTGACAACAAGTTATGCCTGACGACCATAGCGACTTGGTACCACTCCTTCCCATCCCGAACAGGACAGTGAAACGAGTCAGCGCCGATGATAGTGCGGATCCCCGTGTGAAAGTAGGACATCGTCAGGCTATTACAGTCGAAAAAACCCTACCGGATCCGGTAGGGTTTTTTTTCGGTGCGTCCGGCAGGACGCTCTCACTAGGAGGTGAAAGACCTCTACTCGCCCTGCAAGGGGAAGGGTTAGCCAATGGCAAGGGCTTCGCGGGCGACTGCGAGTCTGAAGGAAGCCGGATGGCAAAGCGCTGGTTCGACGAACAGGAAGCGGATATGAGGCGCCACAGGGGGGTAAGGAGTCCGAAATCTCTGAAGCCCAAAACTTGCACGGAACTCTGTGGCGTAGATCCGACGGACATAAGCGTGAAAGTGGGTGCGTAATACCCGGAGAGATCTGAGTGTGGTGCCCGTAAGGGCTACCGGCCATCGAAAGGTGACGGGAGGCTCGCTCAGAAGTCAGCAGAGGGCATAGTAGGTGCAACCCAAGGTGATGAGCCACAAGAGGCGGCACCGAAGGCCCGAACAAGTGGAAACGAGAGTAGGAACGAAGTCACTCGATGCCAATCGATGAAGCAGAAGCCCTCGCAAGAGGGGCCCACAGCGAAGGAACCGGACGGAATCTGGGGAGTGCGCACGTGGGTGCTGAGGTGGGTACGGCGTACGTCGAGCAACCGAAATCGGAGAGAGACCGGCTCATGAGCCGAGTCGTGGATCGCGACAACATGCAGCTCGCTTACAGCCGAGTCATGAAGAATCGCGGCGCACCCGGCATTGACGGAATGCGCTGTGAAGACCTCAAGACGTGGCTCAAAGTGAACTGGTCGCAAGTAAAGAAGTCGTTACTGGATGGAACCTACCGCCCCCAAGCGGTACGTCGGGTGGACATACCCAAGCCGCAAGGCGGGGTACGCACGCTCGGAGTGCCCACGGTGGTGGACAGGCTGATTCAGCAGGCGCTACATCAGGCGATGCAACCCCTGTTTGAACCTACCTTCTCGCAAAGCAGCTACGGCTTCAGACCGGGGAAAAGTGCGAAGCAGGCGGTAAGCAAAGCGGCAGAGTACATCCGTGGCGGCAAGCGCTGGGTGGTGGACATGGACCTGGAGAAATTCTTCGACCGTGTCAACCACGACGTGCTGATGGCGCGGGTGGCACGCCAGGTACAGGACAAAACCGTCCTGAGCCTGATACGCAGGTTTCTGGAGGCCGGGATGATGGCCAACGGGGTAGAGACACCACGGTACGAGGGTACACCGCAAGGCGGCCCCCTGTCACCACTACTGTCCAACATCCTGTTGACTGATTTAGACCGGGAGCTAGAGGCACGCAAGCTGCTGTTTTGCAGGTATGCGGATGACTGCAACATCTACGTGAGCAGTCAGCGGGCGGGCCAACGCATCATGGAGGGCATAAAGAGGTTTCTTGCAAACCGGCTCAAGCTCACTGTGAACGAGACCAAAAGTGCGGTTGAGCGGCCATGGAAACGCAAGTTTCTGGGATACAGCGTGACAGCACAACGAGCCAGCAAAATCCGAATAGCCAAGGAAAGCACGCAACGCCTGATGCACGCCGTGCGCACATACTGTGCACAGGGACGGGGCAGGCCACTGCCCCAGACCATCGAAAAGCTAAATCCGGTTTTACGGGGATGGATGAACTACTTCAGCCTGACCCAGAGCCACAAGCCCATCGAAGCACTGGATATGTGGGTACGTAGACGGCTACGCGCCCTGATGTGGAGGCAATGGAAAAGGACAAAGACGCGGGAATCCAAAATGCTCGCACTCGGGCTCGATGCCCAGCGGGCATGGAAGTCCAGCGTCAATGGCCATGGTCCATGGTGGAACGCCGGTGCCAAACACCTGCGCCAAGCTCTCCCGACGAAATACTTCACGCAACTCGGGCTGGTCTCGCTGGTGGCAACCCACCAGCACCTCCAGCGTCCTACTTGAACCGCCGTATGCGGAACCGCACGTACGGTGGTGTGAGAGGGCTGAGGGGGTAACCCCTCACCCTACTCGATTCTTCGCTTTCCAAAGTCAGACCTTAACTCAGCTGGTTCATCCACTCGCTTTCGCGTTTGTTGATGATTTCCAGGAAGTCCTCTAGGGCGTATTGTTCTCGAGCCATATTTGCAAAGGTTTCAAAACCTTCTTCGAGAAACTGTTGCAATGTGGAAAGATTTGCAGCCGCAGCAGGGCGGCGCATTGCACGGAGCGTTAGCTTTATCCCAGGTAATCTGGTTACTTTGCCTAATTTGCTTCCCAGTTGAATGACACGCTCTAACTGGGACTTCCGATCTCTGGTCCGTCCGACATCTTGCCACGCTTGTTGATACAGACTATTGTCAAGGCGAGTGTCCACTAGAACGCAATCCAAGTTGCTTGAAATTGAAGCAGCCATTGCGGCGTCCAATTCTTCCGTAATTGCATGGAGGTCTGCCAGAGCCACTGCGATATCAACGATAGACCTTGGGAAGAGACGCTCCACTGCACCTGCGATCTTTGAGAATTCGGCATCTCGTTGGCTGAAGTCTTTTGGACTATAAAGCTCGTCTAGGAAGAAGCGGCAAGCTGGACCATAAGTTTCTGAAGCGAGCAAATCTTGATACGTTGCCTCGAATCTGCGGCATTGATACGCTTTCACCAAACTCAATGCGCGCGAAACAGCGGGCGAACTGCGGCTTTGCAGCCTAAGTACCTCTACTTGCGCCAATGCTTCTCTAATCTTTTGTTTCCCTCGTGGTGAATTCATCAGCCGAAGTGTAGGAATACTGTGTGCACATTTGGTAGTGCTCTTAGCGATTAGAGGCCCCATGCAACACGAGACTAGGGAAAACCCTTATAGTTCCGCCATGTGTGCAAATAAGACCGCCCTCCAAGACTCACCGTCGATACAAACGGTGCGAGGTCCAGCGAGAGTTGCGCAATTTCTCAACATAAGAACTTTAGGCCCCAATCACCGGGCGCGTTTGATGCGTCACCTGATAGCGTTGGAGCCACAAGACAGGTATCTCCGGTTCGGCTATACCGCCAGTGACCAGCAGATTGCGAATTACGTTGAGCGACTGGATTATGTCAACGATGCCGTGTTCGGCGTGTTCAATAACCGTCTTGAGATCGTTGGGATGGCGCATTTGGCAACCTACATGGACGCTGATGGGTTGATCGTCGGAGATTTTGGGGTTTCAGTCAGTCCATCAGCACGTGGGAAAGGGATTGGTGGCCGCCTCTATGAACGAGCGGCTTTACATGCCCGTAATGAAGGCGTGGATGTTCTGCAAATCCAGGCGCTGGCTGAAAACGCGGCGATGTTGGCCATTGCTCGTAAACGTGGGGCCACGGTTCACCGGTATGGCCCCGAATCAGAAGCCTATCTCAAGCTGCCACGCCCGGATCTGGAGTCGCGTCTCAGTGAACTCCTTGAGGAGAGCTGGGCCAATATGCAATATGGCGCAAAGGCGCAGACAAGAATTTTCTGTGGCCTTATCGCAGGGTTTCAATCTCTACGAAAAAGCGCAACCTCCGCAACGAAAGCGTGCTCACCGTAGTCAGGTCTCAGTGCACTAACGGAGTGAAATACAAATCCGCTATCCTTGGGGCTTCGCAATCACTGCCCTCAAGGGCACACATCTAGTGTCAGACCCGCATCCTGCGCGAAACTTTGAAAAAGAAGACAAGCGCACATTTCTCCAGAAGCTCGCTGAGTTCATCCATCCTGGCCCCGATTCCACCGCGGAGTTGATCGAAACACTCGCCGAGGCAGAGGGCAACAACATCATCGGTGCGGAATCGCGGGTGATGCTCGAAGGCGTGATCCGGATGGCGGACATGACCGCTGGTGATGTGATGGTACCTGCGACACGCATGGACTTGCTGGATATCCAGTCCGCTCCGGATATCTTGATGCATGCCGTGATTGACACGGCACACTCCCGATTTCCCGTGTTCGATGGCGAGCGAGAAAACATCATCGGCATCCTGATGGCCAAAGATTTGCTGAAACTTCAGCGTGCTCCAGAGCTCAACATCAGGGCCTTGCTGCGGCCGGCTGTATTCGTGCCAGAGTCAAAGGGCTTGAACGACTTGCTGCGCGACTTCAGGGGCAATCGCAACCACTTGGCGATCGTGATCGATGAATTCGGCCGGGTAGCTGGCTTGATCACCATTGAAGACGTCTTGGAACAGATCGTGGGCGAAATCGAGGACGAATTCGATATCGCAGAAGACGAAGGCGACATTTTTGCCCTAGCGGATAAGACTTATCGTGTGAGCGGCGACACACCGCTTGAGCGAATCAATGAAGCCTTTACGGTCACCATGGAGGCTTCTGATCCTGATGACACTTTTGACACCATCGGAGGCCTCATTGCCCATGAGATGGGCCATGTTCCCAAGCGGGGTGAACGTCACAGCTTGTGTGGGCTCGACTTCCTGGTGCTCCACACCAAAGGAGGTGCCGTGAAGTGGTTCAAGGTGTCGTACACCCCCGATAACGCACTACCTGGCTGATGGACCGCAAGTCGGCAGGAGCGCGACGCAATGAAGTGGCGTCGTTGCCTATCATTGCTATTGTTTTTATAGCTGCTGCCGCACAATCTATCGGCGCGGGTTGGCCATTTGATGCTGTAATACTGCAAGGCCAAACCATCTGGTGGTTGCAGACGGTCTCCATGGCGGCATTTGTGGTGGCAGTTGCCAGACTAAATACACCCGCCAGTGCAGCGCGATATACATGGGCATTCGCTACCACGTGGTTATCCACCACCTTCTGGTGGCTGTTTGTTGCCATGCACACTTACGGTGGCTTGCCGGCACTGCTGGCCGTCATTGCCGTCATCGCATTGGCAGCGGCTTTGGGAGCCTACTACGCAATAGCAATATGGCTGTGGCGCAAGTGGTTCCCGGTACATAACACTTTGGCCATAGGCGCATTTGCCGCACTCTGGTTGATGGCCGAAATGGCACGCGGAACATGGCTCACGGGCTTCGGCTGGGGCGCTATAGGCTATGCCCATGTGGATGGGCCACTTGCCGCGTACTTGCCTTGGATAGGGAGCTACGGCGTATCAGGTTTGGCTGCTATGTGGGCCGCAGTCTTGGCCATAGCTTGGACTCAGCGCCGGTGGGGGCCTGCCGTCGCGCTCAGCGCATTGCTATGCATCCCCTCCGTATTGCCCGCTGGCTGGAATGGGTACACTGAGGCCACCAGCACTCTGCAAGTGACACTTCTGCAAGGCAATATTCCGCAGGATGAGAAGTTTGAAACCGGGAGTGGCGTGCCACTGGCCTTGCAGTGGTATCGCAATGTGCTGAACCAAAGCACAGGCGATCTGGTCATCGCGCCTGAAACCGCAATTCCCTTGCTGCCACAGCAATTGCCAGATGGCTATTGGGATGCGTTGACCACCCGATTCATGCAGGGCACCCAGTCAGCGCTCATCGGCATCCCTTTGGGTAGTTTCAAAACCGGATACACCAACTCGGTCATCGGCTTGACGCCAAGTGAGCAAAAGGTGTGGCAATACGACAAGCATCACTTGGTGCCTTTTGGAGAGTTCATCCCTCCACTGTTCAAGTGGTTCACCCAGCTCATGAATATTCCGCTGGGCGATTTCAACCGTGGACCCTTGGGGCAGGCTTCATTGCCTGTACGCGGTGAACGCGTCGCACCAAACATCTGCTACGAGGACCTCTACGGTGAAGAGCTGGCCACGCGGTTTACGGAAACCGCCACGTCCCCCACCATCTTTGCGAACGTGAGCAACCTCGGTTGGTTCAACAACACGGTCGCTCTGCAGCAGCATCTCACCATCTCCCGGGTGCGAGCCTTGGAATTTCAGCGACCCTTTGTGCGTGCCACCAATACAGGCGCCACTGCATTCCTGTCACATGAGGGCAAAGTGATTGACATGCTGCCCCCATTGACCCGCGGTGTGCTCCATGGGCAGGTGCAAGGCCGCACCGGTTTGACGCCGTTTGCGTGGTGGGCCTCACGTTTCGGGCTCTGGCCACTCTGGATCGTGGCCTTGGTGATCGTGGCTGTCGCCTTCTACAAACGCAAGCCTCGCTAAAGCTGGCCGCAAGCGGCGGTGCGTGGCGGCAGAACCACGTCCACCCCCGTAAAATGCGAGGTTTACTTGAACGCAGCTTGCCCTGCACCGGCCAAGGCCGGAGATTGCACTCACACCATGCTTACTTTTCAGCAAATCATTCTTCGCCTTCAGGACTACTGGGACCGCCAGGGTTGTGCACTCCTGCAGCCTTATGACATGGAAGTGGGTGCAGGCACTTCGCACACAGCCACCTTTTTGCGCGCCATCGGCCCCGAGCCTTGGAAGGCCGCTTACGTGCAACCCAGCCGCCGCCCCAAAGATGGCCGCTACGGCGAGAACCCCAACCGCTTGCAGCACTATTACCAATACCAAGTGGTCTTGAAGCCCGCACCGGCCAACATCTTGGAGCTGTATTTGGGCAGCCTGGAAGCGCTGGGCTTCGATTTGAAAAAGAATGACATCCGCTTCGTGGAAGATGACTGGGAAAACCCCACGCTGGGTGCTTGGGGCCTGGGCTGGGAAGTCTGGCTCAACGGCATGGAAGTCACCCAGTTCACCTACTTCCAGCAGGTTGGCGGCATCGACTGCAAACCCGCCACTGGCGAGATTACCTACGGCCTTGAGCGCTTGGCCATGTACTTGCAAGGCGTGGACAACGTCTACAACCTGCAGTGGACAGAAACCATGAAGTACGGTGACGTGTATCACCAGAACGAAGTGGAGCAGTCCACTTACAACTTCGAGCACAGCGACGCTGACTTCCTGTTCACCGCCTTCAACGCGCACGAGAAGCAGGCCAAATACCTGATGGAGCAGCAGCTTGCACTGCCCGCCTACGAGCAAGTACTGAAATGCGCCCACAGCTTCAACCTTCTGGATGCCCGGGGCGCCATCAGCGTGACGGAACGGGCCGCCTACATCGGCCGCATCCGCAATCTGGCGCGCAGTGTGGCGCAGGCTTACTACGAGAGCCGGGAGCGCTTGGGCTTCCCCATGGCGCCGCGCGAGTGGATTGAACAGATGCCCAAGAAGGCCGCGTAAGCGCACGGAGAAACTAAGACATGACAACAAAAAACCTTCTGGTAGAACTGTTTGTAGAAGAGCTGCCCCCCAAGGCATTGAAGAAGTTGGGCGAAGCGTTTGCCACGGTGCTGGCGGACTCCCTCAAGGCCCAGGGCTTGGTGGCAGCAGATGCGGCCGTGACGCACTTCGCATCGCCCCGTCGTTTGGCTGTGCACGTGGCTGCGGTCGCCCCCCAAGCTGCAGACAAAGCGGTCTCGCAAAAGCTGATGCCCGTGGCTGTGGGCCTGGACGCATCCGGCAACGCCACCCCCGCATTGCTCAAAAAGCTGCAAGCCCTGGGCGCGGATGCCAGCGCCGTGCCAGCTCTCAAACGCGCCATGGATGGCAAGGCTGAAGCTTTGTTCTATGACAGCATGGTCAAGGGTGCCACTCTTGGGGATGGCCTGCAGAAGGCCCTGCTGGAGACCATCGCCAAGCTGCCCATCCCCAAGGTCATGAGCTACCAGCTGCAAAGCGGTTGTGAACTGCCCGGCTGGACTAGCGTGAGCTTCGTGCGCCCTGCGCACGGCCTGGTGGCATTGCACGGCAGCGACGTGGTGCCGGTGCAAGCGCTGGGCCTGCAATCCGGCAAACGCACTGAAGGCCACCGCTTTGAGGCGGCAGTGTCACCCGTCGTGATTGCGGATGCCGATGCTTATGCGGCTACGCTGGCCAAAGACGGAGCCGTGATCGCCAGCTTTGCGGAACGCCGCGCAGAAATCGTTCGCCAGCTGGATGCTGCAGCAGCCCAGGTGGGCGGTGGATGCAAACCCATTGAAGATGACGCCCTGCTGGACGAAGTAACCGCACTGGTCGAGCGCCCGAACGTGCTGATTTGTGAGTTCGAAGCCCAGTTCCTCGAAGTGCCGCAGGAATGCCTGATTCTCACCATGAAGGCCAACCAAAAGTACTTCCCGTTGCTCGACGCTGCCGGCAAGCTCACCAACAAGTTTTTGGTGGTGTCCAACATCAAGCCCGACGATGCCAGTTTCGTCATCGGCGGCAATGAACGCGTGGTGCGCCCCCGCTTGGCCGATGCCAAATTCTTCTTCGACCAGGACCGCAAAAAAACGCTCGCTTCCCGTGTGGACGGTTTGGGCAAGGTCGTGTATCACAACAAGCTCGGCACCCAAGGCGAACGCATGGAGCGCGTGCGCGCGATCGCCAAGTGGGTGGCGGAGCGAATTGGCGCCGAGCCTGCGTTAGCAGACCGTGCCGCGGTCCTTGCAAAAGCAGACTTGTTGACAGACATGGTTGGTGAATTCCCTGAACTTCAGGGTGTGATGGGCGGCTATTACGCACGGCACGATGGTGAGGATGAGTCTGTAGCTGAGGCAATTGAAGACCAATATCTTTTGCAGCGTGACCATACTGCGGCAGTCAATCTCGTTTCATTCGCATTGGACATTGCAGATCGCGTCGAAACGTTGGTCGGCATATGGGGAATTGGACTAAAGCCCACTGGCGAGAAAGATCCCTTTGCGTTGCGTCGACACGCGCTAACGTTGGGGAATCGTTTCGAACTGCTTGGGTTAGCGACGTTTTTAGATGTGGGGCAAATGCGCCTTCACTTGGCTGAGTTGCTTGATTTCGCTCAGCAACAGTTTCCACCCGAGCTTCTGTCGTCCGACACAGTGTCCGGGCTAAGTGAGTTTATCTACGATCGTTACCAAAACCGTTTGGTCGCCAATGGTCTTTATCGTCTGGAGGTCGTCGATGCTGTCGTATCCACGCGTCCACCGTTACATGACATCGTTCCTCGTATTCAAGCTGTAAAGGTGTTCGCCGCACTTCCTGAAGCGCCAGCCTTAGCTGCCGCCAACAAGCGCATCAGCAACATCCTCAAAAAGACGGACGATGTTGACGCACACGTGAGCGAAGTGCTATTGCAAGAGGCGGCCGAAAAGGCGCTGTTCGCAGCCATGCAAACCGTGCTGCCCCAGGCCCAAAGCCAATGGCAGGCAGGTGACTACACCGCTTCGCTCCAGTCGCTGGCCGCCTTGCGCGCGCCGGTGGACGCCTTCTTTGAAGATGTGATGGTCAACGCCGAGCAGATGGACCTGCGCCTGAACCGTTTGGGCTTGCTCAAAAGCCTGCATGTCGCCATGAACCGCGTGGCTGATTTGTCCAAATTGGCAGCTTGACCTGAAGCCTTCCCATGAAACTCTGCATTCTCGACCGCGACGGCACCATCAACGAAGACAGTGCGGAGTTCGTGAAGTCTCCTAACGAATGGCGCCCTTTGCCCGGCGCGCTGGAAGCCATTGCCAAGCTCAACCATGCCGGATGGCACGTAGTGGTAGCGACCAACCAGAGCGGCTTGGGGCGAGGCCTGTTCGACGTGGTGTCCCTCAACGCCATGCACGCCAAGATGCACTCCATGCTCGCCGCAGTCGGCGGCAAGGTCGATGCCATCTTTTACTGCCCCCATGCGCCGGATGACCAATGCCGCTGCCGCAAGCCCGAACCGGGCTTGTTCGAGCAGATTGGCGAGCGCTTTGGCATCGACCTGAAGGGCATGCCCTGCACCGGGGACTCGCCGCGGGACCTGATTGCCGGCGCTGCGGTAGGTTGCGAGCCGCATCTTGTGCTTACCGGCAAAGCGGCATCCCTGCGCGGCCGGCCCTTGCCGGACAACTACCCGCCCGGTACGGTCGTTCATGACGACCTGATGGCATTTGCCGATTACCTGGTAGCCCGGCCATGAGCGGCATGCCCCCCTACACCGCCGTCCCCACCCAAAAGCGCCCCAACTGGTTCATGGCGGTGCTGCGCTCCTGCCTGCACATGCTGTGGATGCTGGTGACCGTGATTCCCTGGGGAATCATCATGCTGGTCGCCTCCATCCGAGTGCGCAGCAAACCGCTGTGGTGGATGGCGGTGCGCTGGCTCAGTTGGGCCATCGGTGGTGCGCGCGTGCTGCTGGGCATTCGCACCCACGTGATCGGCTGGGAGAACCTGCCGACCGGTGATACCGCACCGGCGATTCTGCTGGTCAAGCACCAGTCCACCTTCGAGACCTTTTTGATGCCTACGCTCATGCCCCACCCGCTGGCGTATGTGTTCAAAAAAGAACTGCTCTATGTGCCGTTTTTCGGCTGGGCCATGGGGCGCCTGGACATGATCCACATTGACCGTAGCCAGCGTGCGGAATCGTTCAGCAAAGTGGTGGAGCAGGGCAAACGCCTGTTGGCCCAAGGTATTTGGGTGATCATGTTCCCTGAGGGCACGCGCATTCCCCGTGGCCAGACCGGCACCTACAAATTGGGCGGCACCCGCCTCGCCGTGGCGACCGGCGCCCCGGTGATTCCGGTGGCCGTGACCAGCGCCAAATGCTGGCCGCGCAAAGCCTTCATCAAGACGCCGGGTGTGGTGGAAGTGTCTATCGGCAAGCCCATCCCCAGCGAAGGCCGCGACCCCAAAGAGCTGATGACCGAGGTGCAAACCTGGATCGAAGCGGAAATGCGCCGCCTGGACCCCGAGGCCTACCCCGCCAAGGGCTGAGACGACGCGCGCCATGCATCCGCTGCTGCGCTTTACGCAGGATCTTTTTGAACCTTTTGAGGCTCCAGCGCCCGTAGATATTGCGCGAGCAGCTCCTAAAAAAGTAGCAAAAAAACGCTTGCCATCCAGCAAAGGGGTGGCGCCGGTGGTGCCGGTTGCTTCCGTTCCAACCCCACCCGCTGGCCCGTTTGAGCCGGGCCAGCCGCTGCCGCAGGCCATTGCCCCGGTGAGCTACAGCCACCCGCAAGCCACCCGTGAAGTGCGCTTGGACGGTGCCGTGGTGCGCTACGCCTTTGCCCGCGGCAAGAGGCGCACCATCGGCTTTGTGGTCGGTCCTGACGGTCTGGCCGTGCGTGCGCCACGCTGGACGCCTCTGTACGAGGTGGATGCTGCCTTGCAAGAAAAAGCAGGCTGGATTTTGCGCAAGCTGCATGAAACCCGGGAGCGCGTCACGCGCCAGGAGCATGCGCAGGTGGAATGGGCGCAGGGGGCCGAGTTTCCTTTTCTGGGCGACACCGTACGCATTGCCCTGGACGCAGCCCACGGCTTCAGTGCCAAAGGGGCCGCGCTGGATGAGGTGCCCGATGCAGACGGTGTGCGCCAGCTGCGTGTGGCCTTGCCCCAAACAGCCAGTCCGACGCAAATCCGGGATGCCGTGCAAGCCTGGCTCATGCGTCAGGCCAAGGCCTTGTTTGTGCAACGGCTGGACCATTTCGCCCCCCTGTTGCAGGTGCAATGGAAGAAACTGAGCCTGAGCAACGCCGGCACACGATGGGGCAGTGCCAAAAGCGATGGCTCGATCCGACTGAACTGGCGGCTTATTCACTTCCGGCAGGAGATCGTGGACTATGTGGTCGCCCATGAGCTGAGCCATTTGCGGGTGATGGACCACAGCCCCCGCTTCTGGGACACGGTCCGTACCGTGGTGCCCGACTATGCCGAGCTCCGCCACAGCCTCAAGGACCCGGCGATCCCGAAGTGGTGAGCGGGCTAGCCGGCTTGGGGGTGATCTGCGTTATTGCGACCCCACCAGACCACCCCTCCGCCCATCAGCGCCATTCCCAAGACGAGTACGGTGATGACGCCCCGCGCATCCGCACCTTGTGCGCCCACCCCCACCGCCAGTCCGGCAAGGGGTTGGGTGAGGTTGTTGAGCAGCACGACCACGCCACTGGTTTTGCCGAAGTCCTGCGAGGGAATGATGCGCTGGCGGCCGGCGCGGATGTAGACGCTGAACATCTTGTCAAACCCGATTACCAGCAAGAAACCCAGTGCATAGACCAGCGGGTGCACGGCCCATGCCGTCATCAGCCCGCCCACGAGCAGCAGGGTGTAAGACCACACCCCTAGCGCATGGCCGCGCCAATGCACACGCGCCACCCACGCCAGCACCAGTACCGTGACTACCGCGCCCGCAGTCTGCAGCTGCGCATAGCGTGCATCGCTCTGGCCCAGTAGGCCTGTGACCATGGCAGCTGCGGTGGCTTGGGTCACGCCCACCACGAGGTTGACGCCTGCCGCCAGTGCGATCAGCGGTTTGAGGCCAGGCAAGCGGGCGATGTGCTGCAGCGCTATGTGCAGGGGTACCCACCAGCTTTCGCCTGACGCATTTCGGCCTTGCGGTAAATCACCCGTGTGATGACGCTGCCACCAAGCGAGCCCGGCATCGGCCACGATGAAGAGCAAAGCGCTGCAACCCAGCACCCCTTGCCATGGCCATACAGCAAGAGCAGCGGCGGCGACCACGGGCCCGGCCACCATGCCGAGCTGGTCGGCGATCTGCGCATGGGCCAGCACGCGCTCAAATCGTTCGCCGGGAAAGATGTGGGGCAATAGAACCTCCCGCGCCATCACCCCCTGGGTGGTGAACACGCCGCAGGCAGCGGACACCAACACCAGCGCGACCAGAGCGGGCTGGCCCTCCAGCGCAAAGCCTGCCGCCAGCCCGGCTATGCAGCTCAGTGCGCGCAATGCCTGGCTTTGGCGCAGCAGGCGCATGGGGGGATGCCGGTCGCTCAACACCCCGCAAATGGGGAAGGCGACAAAGCGGGTGAGCGTTTCTACAAAAAAAGCAATGCCGGTCCACGAGGCGCTGCCCGTCTGCTGGTACACCACCAGCGGCACCAGAAACAACAAGACCTGGTCGGCCAAACGGGAAAGCAACAGGGAGCCGTAGAAACTGAGGTGGTGGGTGCGCGCCATGGTTGCACTCTAGCGCGCCGTGAGCACTCTGGAGCCCGCGAGCGGGGGCGGAGAGCGGCGTTCTGGTTTAGTAACCCGCTTTTCTTTTGATTCATAATTGACGTTTACGTAAACGTCAACTTTGCGCGGCAGTGCAAAGTCCCTACCCGCCACGAACGAACCATGAGCACCACCTACAGCATCAGCGATCTGGCCAAAGAGTTTGACCTGACCACCCGTGCCATCCGCTTCTACGAAGACTTGGGGCTTTTGCAGCCGGAGCGTACCGGCCCCGGCGGTCGCAACCGGGTGTACAGCGGGCGTGATCGTACCCGCCTCAAGCTCACCTTGCGGGCCAAACGCCTGGGCCTGAGCCTGACGGAGGCCAAAGACATCATTGAGATGTACGACAGCCCCCGCGACACCGGTGCCCAGCTCCAGAAGTTTCTGGACGTGTTGGCCGCTCACCGCAAGCAGGTGGAAGAGCAAATGGCCGACCTGCAAGCCAACCTAGACGAGATCAAGGTACACCAGCGTGAGGCCAAAGCCTTGCTCGCCAAGAGTGAACTCAAGATCAGCAAACCAGCCGCAAAGACCCCGACCGCCAAGCCAGCCGCCAAAGCGGCCGGCAAGAAGACGGCCTGAGTGCCACGCGCGTCACTGCGCTTTCACACAAACACACTACAACGAGGAGACCACCATGAGCAACCTGCCCGGACTGAACTACCAACTCGGCGAAGACATTGACGCCCTGCGCGATGCCGTGCGCGAGTTCGCCCAAGCCGAAATCGCCCCCCGTGCCGCCGAGATCGACCGCAGCGACCAGTTCCCTATGGACCTGTGGCGCAAAATGGGTGACCTGGGTGTGCTCGGCATCACCGTGGGCGAGGAATATGGTGGCGCCAACATGGGCTACCTGGCCCACATGGTGGCCATGGAAGAAATCAGCCGTGCCAGCGCCTCGGTGGGCCTGAGCTATGGTGCGCACAGCAACCTGTGCGTGAACCAGATCAAGCGTAACGGCACACCCGAGCAGCGCGCCAAGTACCTGCCTAAACTCATCACCGGCGAGCACGTGGGTGCCTTGGCCATGAGCGAGCCGGGCGCCGGCAGCGACGTGCTGAGCATGAAGCTCAAGGCCGAAGACAAGGGCGGCTACTACCTGCTCAACGGCAACAAGATGTGGATCACCAACGGCCCGGATGCCGACACCCTGGTCGTCTACGCCAAGAGCGAGCCCGAGCTGGGCGCGCGTGGAGTGACCGCCTTCCTGATAGAAAAATCTATGCCCGGCTTCAGCATTGCGCAAAAGCTGGACAAACTGGGCATGCGTGGCAGCCACACCGGCGAGCTGGTGTTCCACAACGTGGAAGTGCCGTTGGCCAACGTGCTGGGGCAGGTCAATGGCGGCGCCAAGGTGCTGATGAGCGGCTTGGACTATGAGCGCGCGGTGCTCTCCGGCGGGCCGCTGGGCATCATGCAGGCCGTGATGGACAACGTGATCCCTTATATCCACGACCGCAAGCAGTTCGGCCAGAGCATCGGTGAGTTCCAGCTGATCCAGGGCAAGGTGGCCGACATGTACACCGTGCTGCAAGCCGGCCGGGCCTTCGCCTACACCGTAGCCAAGAACCTGGACTTGCTGGGCGCGGAGCATGTGCGCCAGGTCCGCAAGGATTGCGCTTCCGTCATTTTGTGGACAGCCGAGAAGGCCACCTGGATGGCGGGCGAGGGCGTGCAGATTTTCGGTGGCAACGGCTACATCAACGAGTACCCGCTGGGGCGCTTGTGGCGCGATGCCAAGTTGTATGAAATCGGGGCGGGTACTAGTGAGATCCGCCGCATGCTCATCGGACGGGAGCTGTTCGCTGAGACAATGTGAGGCTTATGAAATCCGCCATTGCACGCACCCTGACATCCATTCTCCACGGCACCCTGCGCGGCTTGATGCGCGCTTGGGTGCTCATCGTGCCCCTGGTGGTGGCGCTGAGTTTGATCCGGTGGGGGCAACTGGCGTATTTCTGGCCGCAGGGCTACCACGCGAGCAGCGGTGATGTCGCGACCGTCGCCTTGCAGGGCTTCCGGTTTGACCTGAAGGTCAGCGCCATCGCTGGCTTTTTGCTGCTCTTGGTGCTGCCGTGGGTGTCAGGCAAGGTACACAGGCGCATTGTGGCGGGGCTGGCGCTGCTGTATGTGATGCTGTCGCTGATCAACCTGCATTACTTCGGCTTCTACAAAACTCCCATCGACTCCCTGATCTTCGGGCTGGCTGAGGACGATACCGCCGCTGTGCTCAAGACCATCTGGCACGACTTTCCGGTCATCTGGACGCTGCTGCTGGCGGCCGTGCTCACCTGGGGTTCTGTGGCTTTGCATCGTGTGCTTGCGCACCGCATTCAGCCGGATACGGTGCTGCACACCCGCCATGCGGTGGTCAAGCTGGTGGTCGTGATCGTGGCGTTTTTCGCCTTGGCGTTTGCAGGTAAAGGCACCATCCGCGAGATGGCGCTGCAGCGCCAGCACTTGACGGTGACCACCTCCCAGTTTCTGAACGACATGGTTCCCAATGGCGTGATCGCGCTCAAATATGCGTGGGACAGTCGCGGCCAGTCGCAGGATTTGTCCGACCCGAATGTGGGCGTCAAAGCCATGGGCTTCCGCTCCCCGTTGGCGGCAGCGGAGGCCTTGGGCCTGCCGCATGCGAACGATGCGGAAGTCAAGGCCGCCCTGTTTGCGCACGACCCCTTGCCCGCTGGAACCACCAAAAAGAACCTCTTGTTCTTCCTGATGGAGTCCTGGAGCGCCGAGCCCATGCTCTACCAGAGCCCCACATTCGACGTGCTGGGCCGCATGGCGCCCACCTTGCAGGACGCCTGTTATTTCAAGAATTTTGACTCCGCCCATGCGGGGACCCACCCATCGCTGGAAGCGATTCTGTATTCCACGCCCATCACGCCGCTCACGCTGGGCGATGCAGGCCGTCGCACCATCCCCTGGACCGTGGCGCAAGTGGCCAAGGAAGCGGGTTACCAGACCCTGTTTGTCACCTCCGCCCGCTCCGGCTGGCGCGACCTGAATCGCGTTCTCAAGGTGCAAGGCTTTGACGAAGTGATCGACGCCAACAACCTCAAGGAAGCCTACCCGGAAGCCGTGTTGGGTATCTGGGGCGTGTGGGACGACTACGTCTTCAAGTACCTGAGCAAACGCATGGCTGCGCAGCCCAAGGACAAGCCCATCTTTGTGTTTGTGCTCACCAGCACCAACCACCCGCCTTACGACTTGCCCGCCGACTACCAACGCGTGCCGCGCGACATGGCGCAGTGGAAGGGCGAGACCAGCTCTGAGACACTGATTCCCAACCTCGACACCTACCACTACGCCACCGACTTGCTGGGCGGCTTTGTGCAAGACGTGCAAAAGGGTCCGCTCAAAGACAACACCATCATTGCCGGTACCGGGGACCACAATGTCCGCTCCTTCGGGGTGTATGCCGATGCCAGCCGGCGCTACCTGGTGCGCCAGGTACCGTTTGTGATTTGGGGTAGCAAGCTCCAATGCGGCAACCAGCTGGAACAACCGGCCAGCCACCGTGACATGTTCAACACCCTGTTCCCGCTGGCGGGCATTCAGGGGAACTACATCAACGCAGGGCGCAATTTGCTCAAAGACCTGCCCGCGCAACCTGACGCCCTGAACGCGCCACGGGCTGTGTTTTTCACAGGCGAAGCGCGCAATGCGCAGGGCATGTGGCAGCTGGGCAACCCCAAGTCTTTTGTGTGCACTTCGTCCAAGCCTTCCCAGCAATGCGAGTTCAATGCCTTGGACGATCAGCAGGAACGTGCCCGGTACGCACTCCTCGATTGGAACGTGCGCGTCTCGCTTCATAAATAATCGGGGTCTATGACCGACAAACTCAACGATCTCTTTTCCAGCAACCGCGCATGGGCCGCGGAGATGGAGCGCACCCGTCCCGGCTTTTTCACCGGGCTGGCCAATCAGCAAAAGCCCAAGTACATGTGGATCGGCTGCTCCGACAGCCGGGTGCCCGCCAACGAAATCATCGGTTTGGCGCCGGGAGAAATTTTTGTGCACCGTAACGTGGCCAACGTGGTGGTGCATTCGGATCTGAATGCGCTGTCCACCATTCAGTTCGCGGTAGAGCGTCTCAAGGTCAAGCATGTGATGGTCGTGGGCCACTACGGCTGCTCGGGCGTGCAAGCAGCGCTCGAAGGTGCCCGCATAGGCCTGGCCGACAACTGGCTACGCCATATCCAGGACGTGCGGGACCGTCACCGCGATATCCTGGACGCCATTCCTGACCACGGCAAGGCCGCCGCCTTGTGCGAGCTCAATGTGATTGAACAGGTGATCAACGTCGCGCAAAGTACTGTGCTGCAAGACGCCTGGGCTGCCGGGCAGGAAGTGACGCTGCATGGCTGGGTGTACGGTGTGCACGACGGCCTGGTGCAGGACCTGCACATGACAGTCGGCCGCGAGGACAACCTCGATGCGCTGTACCGGGAAGCCATTTCCGGCGTACGGCTCATGCCCCGTCATCCCCGTTAAGCATCAATTCGGCCTGTGGCGCCCATGGAATATGCGCGAGCAGCTATCAAAAATATAGTGAATCTCGCGCATGTTTCCTACCCGGCTTGATTCCTCTGTTGCTTACGACATCGCGCGGGCGCTGCTCGACGGCTTTAACCGCCACTACCAACTCTTCCGTACCGAGAGTGCGCGGGCCAAACACCGGTTTGAAACCCGCGACTGGCATGGCCAGCAGCGAGCGCAGCGTGAGCGCATCGAGTTTTATGGCTTGCGGGTACAAGAGTGTTCGCGCCGGCTGGAGCGCGAGTTCAAGGCCGGCGAGCAGGGCGCCGAGGTGTGGCAGCAGATCAAGCTCCACTACATCGGCCTGTTGGTGAATCACCATCAGCCGGAACTGGCCGAGACCTTTTTCAATTCGGTGACCACCAAAATCCTGCACCGCAGCTACTTCCAGAACGATTTCATTTTCGTGCGGCCTGCGGTCAGTACCGAGTACATCGAGAACCTGGACGCGCCGGGAGCCAGCTACCAGCCCACCTACCGCTGCTACTACCCCACCTTGGACGACGTGCAGGCGCAGCTGGTGCGCATGGTGCAGGACTTTGACCTGCGGGTGCCGTTTGAAGACCTGGAGCGGGATGCCCGCAACGTGCTGGCGGTCATGACCCGGCAGTTGGGCGAGGCCAAGTTGCTCGCCAACTTTCAGGTGCAGGTGCTCTCCAGCCTGTTCTTCCGGAACAAGGGTTGTTACATCATCGGCAAGCTGATCAACGGCTATACCGAAGCCGGTTTTGCCCTGCCGGTGCTCCACAGCAAAGACGGCCAGCTGCGCATAGATGCGGCGCTGTTCGGGGAGGATGATCTTCTGCGCCTCTTCAGCTTTGCGCGGGCTTACTTCATGGTCGACATGGAGATCCCCAGTGCCTATGTGCAGTTTCTGCGCAGCATGATGCCGCGCAAACCGCGCAACGAAATCTACAACGCGCTGGGGCTGGCCAAGCAGGGCAAGACGCTGTTCTACCGCGACTTTCTGCACCACCTGCAGCACAGCACTGACAAGTTCCGCATTGCAGCCGGTATCAAGGGCATGGTGATGCTGGTGTTTGACCTGCCCAGCTACCCTTATGTGTTCAAGGTCATCAAAGACTACTTTCCGCACCAGAAGGAAACGACCCGCGAGCAGGTCATGGGCAAGTACCAGCTGGTCAAGCAGCACGACCGCGTAGGCCGCATGGCCGATACGCTGGACTATGGCGATGTGGCTTTTCCCCGTGAGCGTTTCAGCGATGAGCTGATTGCCGAACTGCAGCAGTTTGCGCCCAGCCAACTGGAGATCAGTGATCGCGATGGTGACGGTCGTACCGAGGTCATCCTCAAACACGTCTACATCGAGCGCCGCATGATCCCGCTCAATATGTACCTGCAAGAAGCGTTCGATGCGGGCGGCGCGGATCGCAACAACCAGAGTCCCGCGGCCTTACGGGCACGGCACCAGATCGAGCGCTCGGTGATTGACTACGGCTACGCCATCAAAGACATGGTGGCTGCCAATATCTTCCCCGGCGACATGCTATGGAAAAACTTCGGCATCACCCGCAACAACAAGGTCGTGTTCTACGACTACGACGAGATCGAATACCTCACTGATTGCAACTTCCGCAAGGTGCCCGAGCCCCGCAACGAAGAAGAGGAAATGTCCGGCGAGGTCTGGTATGCCGTGGGCCCGCGTGATGTGTTCCCGGAAACCTTTGCCCCTTTTCTGCTGGGTAATCCGCTGGTGCGTGATGTGTTCATGCAATACCACGCGAACCTGCTGGACCCCGCCTTCTGGCAGACGCAAAAGGAACGCATTGCTGCGGGGTACGTGCACGACGTGTACCCATATGAGAAGGACAAGCGCTTTGCGCGGTCGCACTAGCTTTTTGACTGATTCTTCGAATAGTCGATCTGAAGTTCATGCCGGAGATAAAGCTCGTTTCCGAGGATGTAACCCACAGGCGTAGCGAGCATCCAAAAAGTGAGCTTGGCCAAGGATAGTCCGTCTGGAATGGGGCTCACAAAGATACTCGCCAAACTCATCGCTGTAAGGACTGCAACTACGATACGTGATCCTTGGGGAGACAACATTCCGACAAATATTCCACCGAAAATTCCGATAAAAAGGGCGAATGTAGAAATCAATAGTGAGCCCGTTTGTGCAGTCTCGCTGGCAATAAATTTGGTTAGTGCATGACCATCTGGAAGGAAAAGAGAAAGCAAGCTTTGGATCGCATATACGGCGAACGTCATGCAAATTAATATGAAGAAGTAGCCCATCAGGCCAGCGATGAAGCCTCGAAATACTGTGCGTTTTCTGTTTGTGAAGTAAGTAAAGCTTTCAGTTTCTGAATTGGTTAGCATCTGTTATAGGCCGTTCGTTTGGGTTGCGGGCACAAAATGGCGTGAGTATTGCCTGTCCGTACGAGGAGCTTCAAGTGTGCAAACAACATCGCGTACACTCCGCCCTGCCCGGGGTGCGCAGTGGTTGCGCTGAGATGGATACCAAACCCGTGAACTTGATCTGGTTCATACCAGCGTAAGAAGTGCAGAGCAGTGCCCCCGGCCGTGTGCCGTGCGGGCTGTGGCTCATTCCAAGTTTTCGGGGGCGTGTTTTTCTCTTTCTTCGGGCGTTAACCCGGAGATTTCCCAGTGAACGCACCCGACAAACTTGCCCAGTTCATCCGCCTCACGCGCGAACCGCTTCCCGCTTCCACCAAACGTTATCTGCAAGGCAGCCGTCCAGACATTCAGGTGCCGCTGCGCGAAATCATGCAGAGCAATGGCGAGGCCATCACGGTGTACGACACCTCCGGCCCCTACACCGACCCGCGTGCCCACATCGATGTGCGTTCGGGCTTGCCGCTGGTGCGCGCGGAGTGGCTTGCCGGCCGCGGCGACACCGAGTTGTACGAAGGCCGCAAACCCTTTGCGCTGGACGACGGCCTCAAGAACGGCGAAACCGATGCCCTGGCCGCCTTGCGCGCCCAAGCCGCCGGCCTGCAGCGCCAACCCCGCCGGGCCAAGAGTGGCGCCAACGTCACGCAAATGCACTACGCCCGCAAAGGCATCATTACCCCCGAGATGGAATACGTCGCCCTGCGCGAGAACCAAAACTTGGAATGGCAAGCCCAGTACCTCGGCAACGCTGACCGCGAGAAGCGTTTGGCCGGCAACAGCTTTGGAGCCAGCATCCCGAAGGTGGTGACGCCCGAGTTCGTGCGGGATGAAGTGGCCCGCGGCCGCGCCATCATTCCCGCCAACATCAACCACACCGAGCTGGAGCCCATGGCCATCGGCCGTAACTTCCTGGTGAAGATCAACGCCAACATCGGCAACTCAGCAGTGACGTCCAGCATCGAAGAAGAAGTGGAAAAACTGGTCTGGTCCATCCGCTGGGGTGCCGACACCGTGATGGACTTGTCCACCGGCAAAAACATCCACACCACACGCGACTGGATCGTGCGCAACAGCCCTGTGCCCATCGGTACCGTGCCGATTTACCAAGCATTGGAAAAGGTGGGCGGCATTGCCGAAGACCTGACCTGGGAGATTTTCCGCGACACGCTCATCGAGCAAGCCGAGCAGGGCGTGGACTATTTCACGGTGCATGCCGGTGTGCGTCTGCCCTTCATTCACCTCACGGCGAATCGCGTGACCGGCATCGTCTCGCGCGGCGGCTCCATCATGGCCAAGTGGTGCATTGCGCACCACAAAGAGAACTTTTTGTACACGCACTTCGACGAGATGACGGAGATCATGCGCGCGTATGACGTGAGCTATTCGCTGGGTGATGGTCTGCGCCCCGGCTCTGGTGCTGATGCGAATGACGAAGCCCAATTTGCCGAGCTGCACACCCTGGGTGAGCTGACGCACAAGGCCTGGCAGCAGGATGTGCAGGTCATGATCGAAGGCCCCGGCCACGTGCCCATGCACATGGTGCAGGTCAACATGACCGAGCAGCTCAAGCACTGCGGTGAAGCCCCGTTCTACACGCTGGGCCCGCTGACCACCGATATCGCGCCGGGCTACGACCACATCACGAGCGGCATTGGTGCCGCCATGATTGGCTGGTTCGGCACTGCGATGCTCTGTTACGTTACTCCGAAGGAGCACCTGGGCTTGCCCGACCGCGAGGACGTGAAGACCGGCATCATCACTTACAAGATTGCCGCCCACGTGGCCGATGTGGCGAAGGGTCACCCGGGTGTGCGGGCGCGCGACGATGCGTTGTCCAAAGCGCGCTTCGAGTTCCGCTGGATGGACCAGTTCAACCTCTCGCTGGACCCTGACACCGCCAAGCAATTCCACGACGAAACCTTGCCGGCCGAGGGTGCCAAGGTGGCGCATTTCTGCTCCATGTGCGGCCCCAAGTTCTGCTCCATGAAGATTACCCAGGAGGTGCGCGACTACGCCAAGAACTTGGGCGTGAGCGAGGAGCAGGCGTTGCAATCGGGCATGGCGGTGATGTCGGGCGAGTTCAAAAAGGTGGGCGGGGAAATCTACATCCCCATCAACCCTGTGAAGGCCGCGACCGACGACACCAAGGCCTGACCATGGCGCTGCGCATAGGCATTGCCGGCGCGGGTGTGCTCGGGCGGTTGCTGGCGTTCACGCTCAGCCGCGCAGGCCACGACGTGCATGTGTTTGACCCGGCGTCGGGCCCCGGCCCGCGTGCGGAGTCCGGTTCGCAGGCTGCGGGCTGGACGGCGGCGGGCATGCTCAGCCCAGTGGCTGAGCTGGAGCGCGCGGGTAGCGAAGTGTTTGCATTGGGCGTGCGCTCCTGCCAGCTCTGGCCGCAGATCGTGCAGACGCTCTCTGAGCCGGTAGCCCTGCACATGCACGGCAGCCTGCTACTGGCCCACCGCAGCGATGCGGGCGCGGCCCAGCGCGTGGTTGGGCTGCTGCAAGCCAAGTCCGATGCGCCGTACCAACCGCAGCCTTTAACGATGGATGCACTGCGCGCGCTGGAGCCCGGCATCCAAGGTCCGGCGCTGGCTTGGTTGCTGCCCAGTGAGGGGCAGATACACCCCGTGCAGGCCCTGCAGGCGCTGGCCGCACAAGCCACGATGCAAGGTGTGCAGTGGCATTGGGGCAGCACCGTCACGGCGGTGGACGCAGGCGCGATCCATGCCGGCGAAGCACAACATTGCTTCCACCATGTGTTTGACGTGCGTGGTGTGGGCGCCAAGCCAGAATTACCGGTGCGCGGCGTGCGGGGTGAGGTGTTCTGGCTGCATGCGCCCGGCGTGCCCCTGCACCGCCCGGTGCGCCTGCTGCATCCGCGCCACTCGATCTACATGGTGCCGCGCTCCGGCGATGTGATCGTGGTGGGCGCCAGCGAGATCGAGAGCGAAGACCGCTCGCCCGTGTCCCTGCGCAGCACGCTGGAGCTGTTAAGTGCAGCACATAGCGTGATGCCCGCACTTGCTGAGGCGCGCGTGGTGCACACCGAGACCAACCTGCGCCCCGCGCTGCCCGACAACCTGCCGGCCATTCGCCACAGCGCAGGCAAAACCGAAATCAACGGCCTCTTCCGCCACGGCTGGCTCATTGCCCCGGCATTGGTAGAGCAGGCATTGCAAGAGCTCAAGCTATGACCGCCACAGACACCGAGCCAACGACCATCACCATCACCATCACGGTGAACGGCAGCCCCGAAACCACAAGTGCCAGAACCCTGCAAGCCTGGGTCGATGCACGCGGTGTGCCGCCCGCTGCCCTTGCCACGGCCGTCAACGGCAACTTTGTGCCCCGCAGTCAGCGCGCCCAGCAGCCGCTGGCAGAGGGCGACACCATCCTCACCTTTCAACCCATCGAGGGCGGTTGACCCATGACTGCACACATGAATGTCGAAGCGGTGGATCAACTTACCGCATCACAAAAGATCGATGGACTCGAACGCTCAACCGCCACACAAAGTGACTTGGCGGCAGCGTGTTCTGCGCAGGTCAAGGAGGAGCCCGCGCAGCGGGCGGGGGACACGGAGCAGAGCACGCTGCCGCCAAGTCATGCCGCCGACGCCAACGAATGGCACATCGGCGGCCGCGCATTGACAAGCCGGTTCTTCCTGGGCACCGCAGCATACCCCTCGCCCCAAATACTGCTGGACGCCATCCAAGCCTCCGGCGCCCAAGTCGTCACCATGGGCCTGCGCCGCCAACTCGCCCACGGAGCCGAGGCGGGCGATTTCTTCGCTCTCATCAAAGCCACCGGCGCCCACCTGCTCCCCAACACCGCTGGCTGCCACACCGCCCGCGAAGCCATCACCCTGGCCCACATGGCCCGCGAACTGTTTGACACGACCTGGATCAAGCTCGAAGTCGTGGGCGATGCCCACACTTTGCAACCCGACCCCTTCGAGCTGCTGGCCGCCGCCACGCAACTGGTGAAAGACGGCTTCGAAGTCTTTCCGTATTGCATGGACGACCTGGTGAGCTGCCAGCGTCTGCTGGATGCCGGCTGCAACATCCTCATGCCTTGGGGCGCGCCCATAGGCTCGGGGCAGGGGCTGGTCAACCCCGGCGCGCTGCGCACCCTGCGGGCCCGCCTGCCCGGCGTGCCCCTCATCGTGGACGCCGGCATCGGCTCGCCGGCCGATGCCGTGCAGGCCATGGAACTGGGGCTGGACGCGGTGCTGCTCAACAGCGCTGTGGCCCATGCTCTAGATCCGGTGCGCATGGCCCGCGCGTTCAAGCTCGGCATTGCATCCGGCCGCTTGGCCTATGAAGCCGGCGTCATGCCCCGCCAGGACATGGCGGTGGCGTCTACCCCGGTCGCGGGTCACCCCATCCTGTTGTGAGATTGCTATGAAAAACGAAGCTATCCGCGCAATACCTATGGGCGCCAGAAGCACTTTGGTCACTGAATTCGCCCGCGCGCCTGCGGGCCGACGCCCCGTGGTCTGGAGCGTCGCCGGCTCTGACTCTGGCGGCGGTGCCGGCTTGCAGGCGGATCTGAAAGCCTTGCAGGCATTCGGGGTGCATGGCTGCACGGCCGTGGCCGCCATCACCGCGCAGAGCTCTGTGGAGGTGACGCGTGTGGAGCCCGTCAGCGCCGAGCTGCTGGACGCACAACTGGCCGCGCTGGCGCAGGACATGCCGCCGCAGGCCATCAAGACCGGCTTGCTCGGGAGTGTGGACAACCTGCGTGTGGTGTGCCGGTGGGTGGATGCATTGCGTGCACAGGGTCACCCGGTAGCCCTGGTGGTAGACCCTGTGCTGGGTTCCACCACAGCCACTCCATTCGTCGACGACGCCCTGCTGGACGCCTACTGCCGCCAGCTGCTGCCCCGCGCCACATTGATCACGCCCAACCGCAGGGAGGCATTGCGCCTCTTGCAGGCCGAACGCGCAGATCACCCCCTGCATGCCGCCCCGGCTCCCGAATTGGCGCAAGCCCTGCAAGCCCGCTGGCGCCTGGGTACCCGGGAACGCGCACCTGCCGACGGGCAGGGCGTGTATGACTGCTTTGCGGTAGCCATCACGGGCGGTGATGACGCGCGTGCGCAAGGGTTGGCCAGTGATTGGTTGCAGAGCGCGCAGGCTACAGGCTGGCTGAGTCTCCCGCGTGTAGACACTGCGCATCACCACGGCACGGGCTGCACTTTCGCCTCCACGGCGGCGGCGGCCCTGGCCAGCGGCTACTGTGTGGCGGATGCGGTGGTCCTCGCCAAAATGGCTACTACCCATGCGCTGCGCCATGCCTATGCCGCAGGGCAGGGCGCCGGCCCGGTGCAGGCACTGCCTGACTTTGCGCAGCACCTGGGCAATCTGCCTTGGCTACAAATAACGCCAGCGGCGCAGACTTCTTTTCCCGATCTCACCGACCCGGCTTTGGGTGTCTATGCGGTGGTGGACAGCGCCGCCTGGGTGCGCCGTGTTTTGGCGGCAGGTATCCGCACGGTGCAATTGCGCATCAAAGACCCGATTGAACCCACGCTGTCGGCCCAGATCGCAGAGAGCATTGCGGCGGCCCAGGCCACGCCCGGTGCGCAACTCTTCATCAACGACCACTGGCAACTGGCCCTGCAGCACGGTGCTTATGGCGTGCACTTGGGGCAGGAAGATCTGGACACTGTGGACTTGGACGCGTTGCGCCAGGCCGGCGTGCGCCTCGGCCTCAGCACCCACAGTTATTGGGAGGTCGCCCGCGCGTGGGCGCTGCGGCCCAGCTACATCGCCTGTGGTCCCATCTTCGCGACGCAAAGCAAAGACATGCCCTGGATTCCGCAGGGCTTGGACAACTTGCGCTACTGGGCGGGTGTGTTGCCGGTACCGGTGGTGGGCATCGCGGGCATCGATGCCAGCAACGTGGCGGATGTGGCTGCGACGGGCGCGGCCAGTGCGGCGGTGATTTCCGCGATCACCAAGTCCGCAAATCCCGAGGCTGCCTGCGCAGCCTTGATGGCCGGCTTTGCGGCCGGTGCGGCTAAGGCAGGCTAAGTGCCAAGTAGCTCTTGTCTCCGCCGTGCTGCACCAGCACAGCGACGGACTTGCCCGCTTTGGCCAGCAACTGGCGGGCTTGCTCTACGGAGGTGAGCGGGGTCTGGTTGATAGCCAGCAGGATGTCGCCGGGTTCGATGCCGGCTTTGGTGGAAGGGCCCTCTGCCACTGCATCGACAAGTAGGCCGGTTTTGGTGTCCGCAGCACGCTGCTCCAGCGGCAACAAATTGCGGACCGCAATGCCCAGCGGCGCGAGGATGGGAGAGTCGGGCAGGTTGCCAG
The DNA here is from genome assembly GCF_002163715.1 of Curvibacter sp. AEP1-3. Lineage (GTDB taxonomy): Bacteria > Pseudomonadota > Gammaproteobacteria > Burkholderiales > Burkholderiaceae_C > Allorhodoferax. The sequence continues at coordinate 2,062,690 of NZ_CP015698.1, read as the reverse complement.
CCTTGGCGTTGACGGCCGCTGCGGGTGCTTCCAGGGTGGCAATAGTGTTTTGTGCCTTGCCGTTGCGCAAGTAGTCGACTCGAATTTTCTGCCCCGGCACGGCCATGGCGATCCACAAGGGCAGATCGCTGGAGGTTTCAATGGCATGGCCGTCGATGCCCACAATCACGTCGCCGAACTGCAGGCCCGCCTTGGCGGCTGCACTGCCGGCATGCACTTCAGACAACAGTGCGCCCGCCGGCTTGGACAGGCGCAAAGCGGTGGCCAAGGCTTGCGTCACCTCTTGCGCCGACACTCCCAAAACGCCATGCGCGGCATGGCCGGTAGCCACAATCTGGCGTGCTACGGATTGGGCCAGGTCGATGGGGATGGCAAAGCTCAGTCCCTGGTAGCCGCCGCTGCGGGTAAAGATTTGGGAGTTGATGCCCACCACTTCCCCACGGGCATTGAACAGGGGCCCGCCCGAGTTGCCGGGGTTGATGGCGGCATCGGTCTGGATGAAGGGCACGGTGTAGTCGTCGGGCAGGGTTCGGGCCTTGGCGCTGACCACTCCGGTGGTGACTGTGTTGTCCAACCCGAAGGGCGAGCCGATAGCCAGCACCCACTCGCCCACGCTCAAGTCGGATGGCGATCCGAGGGTCACACTAGGCAAGTCCTTGGCGTCGATCTTGAGGACCGCCATGTCTGTCTTGGTGTCCACGCCCAGGATGCGGGCGGGGAACTCCCGGCGGTCGGTCAGCTTTACAGTGACTTCGCTGGCGTGCGCCACCACGTGGGCATTGGTCAGCACCAGGCCGTCGCCACTCACGATAAAGCCGGAGCCCAGACCGCGCACCGGCACCGTCATGCTGGCACCCGTGGCGCCAAATTGCTCCTGGAATTTGCGCAGAAAGGATTGCATGGCGTCGCTGTCGTCCGCTTCCGGGCCGCTGCCCTTGGGCGCGTCTTTGCCTCCGGCGGACACCAGGCGGGTACCGGTAACACTGATGTTGACCACCGCAGGGCCGTAGCGCTTCACGATTTGCGTGAAGTCTGGCGTCACGATCTGGCGGATAGCCTGTGCGCTCGTTGTGGAGGGTGATGGTGCTTCTTGCGCGAAGGCTGAGAGTGGCGCAGCAAGCATGAGCGCGGCAGCAAGGCCGGCAAGCGCAGTCGCGCGGAGGGGGAGTCGCACAGGGGTAGTTAGGGTCAGCATGTCTGCATGGTGCCATGCGGTGGTGAAGTGCTTGCAATCTTGGGTGAAGCACGGGTAAAGATAGGGCTTGGCATCTTCTGGCAGAATTGACGTTTACGTAAACGTCAATTCATATCAGACGTCCCGCCACCCTACTGACTCCGAGGAAGACCATGCCAGAAACCGTTGTGATCGTCAGCGCCGCCCGCACCCCCATGGGTGGCTTTCAGGGCGACTTCGCTTCTCTTGCCGCCCACGACTTGGGTGGTGCTGCCATCCAAGCCGCTGTCGAGCGCGCTGGAATCAGCCCGGAGCTGGTGACCGAAGTCATTTTCGGCAACTGCCTGATGGCCGGCCAGGGCCAGGCGCCAGCCCGCCAGGCAGCCTTCAAAGGCGGCTTGCCCAAGAGCGCGGGCGCGGTCACCCTGAGCAAGATGTGCGGTTCCGGCATGCGCGCGGCCATGTTCGCGCACGACATGTTGCTGGCCGGCAGCCACGATGTGTTGGTGGCCGGTGGCATGGAAAGCATGACCAACGCGCCCCACCTCTTGCTAAAAGGCCGTAGTGGCATCCGCATCGGCCATGACCGCGTGATGGACCACATGATGCTCGACGGCCTGGAAGACGCTTACGAGGCCGGACGCTCCATGGGCACCTTCGGGGAAGACTGTGCTGCCAAGTACAGCTTTACCCGTGAGCAACAAGACAATTTCGCCACAGCCAGCGTGCAGCGTGCGCAAGCAGCTATTAAATCAGGAGCGTTTGAGGCGGAAATCACCCCCGTCACCGTCAAAACCCGCGCCGGGGAGGTGCAGATCAGCATCGACGAAGGCCCCGGCAAGATCAAGCTGGACAAGATTCCCACGCTCAAGGCCGCGTTCAAAAAAGACGGCACCATCACCGCCGCCAGCAGCAGCTCCATCAACGACGGCGCAGCCGCCATGGTGCTAATGCGCAAGGGCACCGCCAAAGACCTCGGCTGCAAGCCACTGGCCAAAATCGTCGCCCACGCCACCCACGCCCAAGAGCCCAACTGGTTTGCCACCGCGCCGGTGGGTGCCACCCAAAAGGTGCTGGCCAAGGCCGGCTGGAAAGTGGAAGACGTGGACCTGTGGGAAATCAACGAAGCGTTTGCCGTGGTGCCGATGGCGCTGATGGCTGAGCTGAACATTCCGCACGACAAAGTGAACGTGAACGGCGGCGCCTGCGCGCTGGGCCACCCGATAGGCGCGTCCGGTGCGCGCATCATGGTCACACTGATTCACGCCTTGAAAGCCCGTGGACTCAAGAAGGGCGTGGCGACCTTGTGCATCGGTGGTGGTGAGGCGACGGCCCTGGCGCTCGAATTGCTATAAATTTAGGAGCTTGTTGCGCATATTCCGCATGGGCTAGGTCGTTGTTTCCTGCCCATATGCGGGGTGCCGGGGGCCTCATACTGCCAAACGCGCAGAAATCGGCCCCCAGCACCCCGCATACGGGCGAAGCCTGCGTTGTAGGAGAGACATGAGCAAGACTGTTTTTGTAATCGGCGCATCCCGCGGTATCGGCTTGGAGCTGGTGCAACAGTACCTGGACGCAGGCGACCGCGTGATCGCCACCGCGCGGGACGAGGCGGGCCTGACCCGTTTGCGTGACATGGGTGCCCAAGCCATGAAGCTGGACGTGGCCAACCCCGCCAGCATCAGCGGCCTGAGCTGGCAGCTCGATGGCGAAAAGCTTGACGTGGCCTATTACGTGGCAGGTGTGTTCTCGGAAGACGATGCCAAGTCTCCGCCGACCGCGCAGGCCTTTGACTCCATGATGCACACCAATGTGTTGGGCGCCATGCAGGCTTTGCCACAGGTGGCGCCGTGGGTGGAGGAGGCGCAGGGGCAGTTCGTGTTTCTGACTAGTGACTTCGCGCAGATCGGTGCTGTCGAGAGCAGTCGGGGCTGGGTGTACCACGTGAGCAAGGCGGCACTGAATATGGCGGTGGTGGCCGCGCAGCCGGATTACCCGAATGCACAGTTCCTGCTCATCCATCCCGGTTGGGTGCGTACGGATATGGGCACGTCCGCCGCGCCCTTATTGCCCGAAGAGAGCGTGGCAGCCATACGTGCCAGCGTGGCCGCGCGAAAGACAAGCGCCACTGGATTCGCCTGCAGCGATGTGCCCTACCTGCGCTGGGATGGTGTGCCGTTTTCCAGCTGGTAGAGCCCCCCCTATTCAAAAACGATCCGAGAGAGACCAAGCCATGCTGCTGACCCAAGACCAGGAAATGATCCGTGACGCCGTGCGCGACTTTGCTCAAGCCGAGCTCTGGCCGAACGCTGCGAAGTGGGACAAGGAACACACCTTCCCCAAAAACGCTCACCAAGGCTTGGCCGCGCTGGGCGCCTACGGCATTTGCGTGCCTGAAGAATTGGGCGGCGCGGGGCTGGACTACGTGACGTTGGCGTTGGTGCTGGAAGAAATTGCCGCGGGTGATGGCGGCACCAGCACGGTGATCAGCGTCACCAACTGCCCGGTCAACGCCATCCTGATGAAGTTCGGCAACGCGCAACAGAAAAAGCAGTGGCTGGAGCCCCTGGCCCAGGGCCAGATGCTGGGTGCCTTTTGCCTGACCGAGCCGCATGTGGGCAGCGATGCCTCAAGCCTGCGCACCACGGCGCTCAGGCAGGGCGATGAATACGTCATCAACGGCGTCAAACAGTTCATCACCAGCGGCAAGAACGGCGATGTGGCCATCGTCATCGCGGTGACCGATAAGGCGGCCGGCAAGAAAGGGATGAGCGCCTTCCTGGTGCCCACCAATGCGCCGGGCTATGTGGTCGCTCGGCTGGAAGACAAACTCGGCCAACACAGCAGCGACACCGCCCAGATCAACTTCGACAACTGCCGGATTCCGGCCGAGAACCTGATCGGCAAGGAGGGCGAGGGTTATGGCATCGCCCTCGGTGGGCTGGAAGGCGGGCGCATCGGCATTGCCGCTCAAAGTGTGGGCATGGCCCGCAGCGCGCTCGATGTGGCAATTGCCTATGCCAAAGACCGCCAGAGCTTCGGCCAGCCCATCTTCAATCACCAGGCGGTGGGCTTCCGTTTGGCGGACTGCGCCACCCAGCTGGAAGCTGCGCGGCAACTTATCTGGCATGCCGCTGCCCTGCGCGATGCTGGCCGCCCGTGTTTGAAAGAAGCCGCCATGGCCAAGCTGTTTGCCAGCGAAATGGCGGAGAAGGTGTGCAGCGCCGCCATCCAGACGCTAGGCGGCTACGGCTATGTGAGCGACTTCCCGGTGGAGCGCATCTACCGCGACGTGCGCGTGTGCCAGATTTATGAAGGCACCAGCGACGTGCAGAAGATCATCATCCAGCGCGCACTGGCTTGAGCTCCATGGCCCACACACTGCCTGCCGGCGTCACCGTCTTTGAGCGGGGCTGGCTGTCCAGCAACAACATCCTGATCCGGGGCGAGGGCGGCACCGCGCTCATCGACAGCGGCTACTGCACTCATGCCGAGCAGACGCTTGCGCTGCTGGACTCGGCGCTGCAAGGCCGGCCGTTGGATTTGCTGCTCAACACCCATTTGCACAGCGACCACTGCGGGGGAAATGCCTCGCTGCAGGCGCGCTACCCCGTGATGGAAACGCATATTCCACCGGGCCACGCTGACTATGTGCGCGTGTGGGACGCACATGCCCTGAGCTACACACCCACCGGCCAGCAATGCCCCCGCTTCCATTTGAATGCCACACTGCAACCGGGCACCGAGATATTGTTGGGCGACCTGCAGTGGCAGGTCCACGCCGCCCCTGGCCATGACCCGCATTCCGTCATCCTGTTTGAGCCGCAAAGCCGCACGCTGGTGTCGGCAGACGCCCTGTGGGAAAAAGGCTTTGGCGTGGTGTTCCCGGAACTCGATGGCGATGATGCGTTCGACGAAGTGGCCGCCACGCTGGATGTGATCGAGCGGCTGAACCCCGCCACCGTCATCCCCGGTCATGGCGCCCCGTTCACCGACGCTCCGCAGGCCATTGTTTATGCACGCCAGCGCCTCAACGGTTTTGTGCAAAACCCGGCCAAGCATTTGCAGTACGCGGCCAAGGTCTTGCTCAAGTTCAAGCTGCTCGAAGCCCGCCATTTGCCCCTGCCCGCGCTCATCGCGTGGGCGCGCAACACCAGCTATTTCAACGACACCTTCCAGAGCCACTTTGCCGGCGCCACCTTGGAAGAGGCCACCCAACAACTGGTGCACGACCTGGTGCGCTCCGGCGCTGCAACGTTGCAGGATGGCGTCGTGTTTGACGCCTGACATTGAAGGAGACTCCCATGCCTATTACCAAAGGATTCCGCGCGCTGGTGGACGAAGCCATGGCGCAGGTCACCACCTACAGCGTGGCCGAGGTGCAAGCCCGCTTGCAGGACCCGAACATCCAGATCGTGGACATCCGCGATATCCGTGAGCTGAATGACGGCACCGTGGTGGGCGCCTTTCATGCGCCGCGCGGCATGCTGGAGTTCTGGGTGGACCCCGAGTCGCCGTACCACAAGCCCTTGTTTGCTGATGAGTCCAAAGAGTTCATCCTGTTTTGCGGTGCGGGCTGGCGCAGTGCGTTGGCTGCCAAAGCCTTGCAAGACATGGGCATGACCAATGTGGCCCACATCGACGGCGGTTGGGGCGAATGGGTGAAGGCCGGCGCGCCCACAGAAACCCTGGAAGCGCAAAAGGTGCGCCGCCAAGCCAAGGGCTGATGCCGCCGAAAGCCGAGGCATGATGGAGGGCATGAAGCCCTTTGTGATGACGGATGTCTGCCCCTGTGGCCGGCAACACCAAAAAAAAACGCTCCCCTACGGCCAATGCTGCGGCCGTTGGCTGGAGAGCGACACTCCCGCCCCTGATGCTGAGAGCCTGATGCGCAGCCGTTACTGCGCCTTTGTGTTGGAGCGCGAGCCGTACCTTCTCAAAACCTGGCACGCCAGCCACCGGCCGGAGCATATTGAGTTCGACCCCGGCGTCAAATGGCTGGGGCTGGACGTGAGAACCCAAACACAAGACGATGCCACTCATGCACAGGTAGAGTTCGTCGCTCGCCAAAAGCCGGCCAGCGGCGCGGCAGTGCGCTTGCACGAGCGCAGCCGCTTTGTGCGAGAGGCCGGAGCCTGGTTGTATGTGGATGGAGACCAACCATGAAATTTGAAGCTGTGCTGTTCGATTGCGACGGCGTACTGGTGGACAGCGAGCTGATCACCAATGGCGTGCTGCGCGACATGCTGGCCGAGCAGGGTTGGCACATGAGCCTGCAGGAGTGCATGGCTGTGTTTGTGGGCAAAGCTGTGATGGACGAGCGCGCCCGCATTGAAGCTGAAACCGGCAAGCCGCTCACACCCGATTGGATGGCGTCGTTCCGCGCGCGCCGCAATGCCGCGCTCATGGAGCATGCGCAGCCCATCCCCCACGCACCCGAAGCAATTGCCCGCATTCACGCAGCCTACGCCGGCAAGATTGCCTGTGCCTCAGGCGCAGACTTGCCCAAGGTCCTGATGCAAATGGGCAAGACCGGCTTGTTGCCGTACTTCGAAGGGCGGGTGTTCAGTGGCCACGACCTGCCGCGCTCCAAGCCCCACCCGGATGTGTACCTGGCTGCGGCCGCTGCGCTGGGTGCAGACCCGAAGCGCTGCGCCGTGGTCGAGGACACGGTGACCGGTGTCACAGCAGGTGTGGCCGCAGGCGCCACCGTGTTCGGTTACGCCCCCCAGGGCGGCGGGCAAGCTTTGCTGGACGCGGGCGCGTCGCAGGTGTTTGCTTCGATGGCGGACTTGCCCGTGCTGCTGGGGGCTTGAGCGCTCAGGTTCCGGGTGTGGCGCTGCGCCGGAACTCGGCCGGCGTCTGTCCGGACCATGTTTTGAAGGCGCGGATAAAACTTTTCTCGTTCTGAAAACCTGCGGCCTCCGCCACCTGCTTGATGGGCCGCTGGCTGCGCAGCAGCAGTTCGCTGGCCTTGCTGTGGCGCACCTCATCTTTGAGGGCCTGCAGTGTGGCTCCTTCTTCCCTGAGTTGGCGGTGCAAGGTGCGGGGGGATACGTTCAGCAGAGCGGCCAGTGCCTCTGCACTGTGGGTGTCTTGGGGCTGGGCGCTCAGCAGCTGGCGCACCTGCTGCACCAGCAAGCGGTCGCGCCGGTACTGGTGCACGGTGAGTGGCAGCGCATGTTGCAGCATCTGCTGCAAAGATTTTTCATCCCGCCGCAGGGGGAGCTTCAGGTACTCCGCATCAAAAACAATAGCGGCCCGCGCTTGCTGGAAGCGCGTGGGGCCCGGAAACAGCACTGCATAGGCATCTGCGTGCGGGGGAGGTTCAAAGGGGAAGTCCGCCTGCAGCAGGGTGATGCGCGAGTCGATCAGCCAGCAGCCAACGCCCAGCACATTACGCAGTACGGAGACCATGCAGAACTCGCGGAATGGCTCCGGGATCCGGTTGGGTTGGGGCGTCTGGGGCAGCCCAAGGGCATGGTGCTTTTGCTCCGTGTCCCCCGCCCGCTTTGCAGGCTCCTCCTTGACCTGCGCAAAAGCTCCATGCCCGTGGGCTGGTGATGTCGCGTTCTCAGTGAGCGTGATGCTGGCGGTGTCACCGGCTGTGCTGAGGGTGAGTGTGATGTCGGGTGCGATCAAGCCGTGGTGGCGGCACCAGCGGCTTAGTGCGACGTACAAGGTGGGTGCTGAAATCGAGGCGCGGGCCAGCATGCCGTAGCTGCCCCAGGGCAAGCGACGGCTGAACCAGCCCAGGGCTTCGTCGTCCAGTTCGCGCATGGCCGTCTCTGACAGGCGCTCCATCTGCCATGCGGTGATGCGGGTATCCGTTTGTTGCAGGTCACCTGGCGTAATCTGCGCCATCTCCAGTGCCCGGGAAGGATCTTTCCCGTACTGCGCATACGCCTTTACCATTGCTCTGGCAAAAGCCATAGGCGTGGCGGCAACAGGGGGGTGGGAGGGCATGTCGCCAGTGTGCCAAAAAATGTTTCTCTTGTGGCGCAATTTGCAACCTCAGCAAGGCGGTGCTTGCCAGCCGTCAGTCGCACAATGCCGGTTGACTGTTCAACCTTGACCGGATGCGCCCATGACGATGCTGGAATCCAAACTCAACCCGCGTTCTGCCGACTTTGCGGCCAATGCTGCCGCCATGCGCGCGCTGGTGGCAGACCTGAATGCCAAGATCGACAAAGCGGCGCTCGGCGGTGGCGATGCAGCCCGCGCCAAGCACACCGCCCGCGGCAAGCTGCTGCCCCGTGACCGCGTGGGCATGTTGTTGGACCCCGGCACACCCTTTCTCGAACTCTCCCCCCTGGCCGCACTGGCCATGTATCCCGACCGCGATGGCACTGATAGCGCGCCCTGCGCCGGCGTCATTGCCGGTATCGGTCGCGTTTCGGGTGTGGACTGCATGATCGTGTGCAATGACGCCACGGTAAAAGGCGGCACCTATTACCCGCTCACCGTCAAGAAGCACCTGCGTGCCCAGGAAGTGGCCGCGCAGAACAACTTGCCCTGCATCTATCTGGTGGACTCCGGCGGTGCCAACCTGCCAAATCAGGACGAGGTCTTTCCTGACCGCGACCACTTCGGCCGTATCTTCTTCAACCAGGCCAACATGAGCGCGCAGGGCATTGCGCAAATCGCCGTGGTGATGGGCAGCTGCACGGCCGGTGGCGCCTATGTGCCCGCCATGAGCGACGAGACCATCATTGTCAAAAACCAGGGCACCATTTTCTTGGGTGGCCCCCCGCTGGTGAAGGCGGCCACCGGCGAGGTGGTGACGGCCGAAGATCTGGGCGGTGGCGATGTGCACACCCGCCTCTCCGGCGTGGCCGACCATCTGGCACAGAACGATCTGCATGCGCTCTCATTGGCGCGTGAGGCGATTGCGCATTTGAATAGAAAAAAGGCCCCGGCACCCGAATTACGTGCGCCAGTAGCTCCTAAATTTGTAGCTGAAGAGTTGTACGGGGTGATCCCCACCGACACCCGTAAGCCCTTTGATGTGCGTGAGATCATCGCCCGCATCGTCGATGGCTCGGAGCTGCATGAGTTCAAGCCCCGCTATGGCACTACGCTGGTCTGCGGCTTTGCCCATGTGGAGGGCATGCCGGTGGGCATCATTGCCAACAACGGCATTTTGTTCAGCGAGTCCGCGCTCAAGGGCGCGCATTTCATCGAGCTGTGCTGCCAGCGCAAGATTCCGCTGGTGTTCCTTCAGAACATCACCGGCTTCATGGTCGGCCGCAAGTACGAGAACGAAGGCATCGCCCGCAACGGCGCCAAGATGGTGACGGCCGTGGCCACCGCGCAGGTGCCCAAGTTCACCATCATCATCGGCGGCAGTTTCGGTGCCGGCAACTACGGCATGTGCGGCCGCGCCTACAGCCCCCGCTTCTTGTGGATGTGGCCCAACGCGCGCATCTCGGTCATGGGTGGAGAGCAGGCCGCCAGCGTGTTGGCGACCGTGCGTCGCGATGGCATTGAAGGCAAGGGTGGCACTTGGAGCGCGGAGGAGGAGGAGGCTTTCAAAGCACCGATCCGCCAGCAATACGAAGAACAGGGCCACCCCTACTTCGCCTCCGCCCGCTTGTGGGACGACGGCATCATCGACCCCGCAGACACCCGCCGCGTGCTGGCGCTGGGGCTGAGCGCGTCATTGAATGCCCCCATACCCGAGACAAAATTCGGCGTATTCCGCATGTAGCCGCTAAAACCACTCGTGTGAAACCCCTTAGGATTGGCGGCAATTCGTATTGCAGAGAGAGAACCCTATGTTGAGCAAAATTCATATTCAAGGCTTTAAGGGCTTCAAAGACACACGAATTGACTCACTTCGTAAAGTGAATTTGATTTTGGGTGGGCAAAACGTTGGGAAAACTTCACTGCTGGAGGCCGTCTATTTCGGCGCTAGTGAGATCAATAAGGCTCAAGGATTGTCGGCCGTCTTTCGAGCGACCGAGGGGCGCGATAACCAACGATTTGTCGAAAGTGTATTCAAGGGTGCGCAAGGTTTGATCGAGCTTTTCTCAAGCGCGAATCTGAAGCTTTCAACGTCTTTGAATTCCTTTCGAACTAGTGATGGTTTAGGGCAAGTTTTGAGCCGAATTGAATGGGATGGTGTGAAAGTTGAGCAGCACATAGATGCTTCACATGTAAGTGAATTGTGGAAGCTGTCGATGGATCATTCCTCAGCTCATGCGCTGCTAAAGAGTCTGTCTTTTTGGAATCCACTTGCGGTTTCGGTCCATTTGCCCACCCAAACGCAATCGGTGCAGCTTTTTGACAAAGTGGTTATTGGTCGAAAGAAGAAGCAACTACTAGATATGTTGAGAAGGATCGAGCCGAGATTAGAAGACATACATTCGCTTTCTCCGGATGGCGAATTGCGCATATACGTAGAGTTGGAGGGAGAGCGAAGCGCGTTGCCCTTACCTCAACTCGGGCATGGTTTTTCGCGGCTAGTGTTCCTCTACTGCAGTTTGCTGGTGACAGATGCCCACCTTGCACTGATTGATGAAGTCGAGAACGGTATTCACTATTCCTCTTTGCCGATTCTGTTCCAAGGCATCCAAGGGATCGCAGACAAGAACGATGTTCAAGTGATGATGACAACCCACAGTTGGGATTGCATACGCGCTGCCTACAAGACGTTTGCTGATGCGGGCGCATTGAAGGATTTCCAATTGATCCGCTTGGAGCGTGACGAAGATAACGTTCGCGCCGTGGTCATCAACGATGAGGCATTGGATACGGTGATGGAGGCTGGCTATGAAGTCCGCTAATCCTGGAAACGACGCGATTACCGCCCCCGTGTTGCTCTTGGTTGAAGGGCAAGACGAAGAGTATTTGGTCGGAAAGATGTGTGATCAATGGTTCGGTGAGCAAGCAGCTCAAATCGATATTGAATGCGTGCAGGGAAAAGACAATTTTCCAAGGCGTTTCAAGGCGCTCAAGGTCCGCAGTCCCGGTCCTCTCAAAGTGGTTGGCGTCATTGCAGACAGCGAAGAAAACCCTGTTGCAACCGCTCAGTCCTGGGAAGCGCTATGCGCTGACGTATCTCCTGCAATCGATCGGCCCTGCAAAGTATTGCAGTTACCTGATGCGCAATCGGCAGGTGCATTTGAAGCACTGGTTCTCAATGCCTTGATTGGAAATCCAGTCGTCGAATGCGCCACGACATTCCGTGATTGCGTGAGTCCACACATTGGTGACAGAACCGCAGCGCAGAAAGACAAGATCGCTGTGCATGCATGGCTGAGCGCAAGTCTGGGTGTTGCATACGGGAATGTTTTTCTCGCGCAGCAAAAGAATCCTGATGTTGCTTTGCTGGACTTCGAGCATGAGTCATTTCGCCCCATTCGCCAGTTTGTGAAGGAACTGCTGGAGTTGGCGGAGTAGATGGGGCTGGTTTAGCAATTCATTTGGGGGCGGGATATGCGATGTGTGGCTTTGGTCTTAACTCTGGTTGCGCTTTTTCCTGGCTTTGTCCAGGCGCAAAGCGCACCTGCCGCAGCAGCGGCGCCTGCCGAAGTGCTGGCCAAGGATATGCGCGAGGAAATCGTGCGCATCCCCGTCACAGTCAAAGACATGTTCGGGCGTCAGGAAACCCGCAATGTGGCGATCACCATTTTTCGTCCGCCGGGTGAGGGGCCTTTTCCCTTGCTGGTTTTCAACCACGGCCGTGCGGTTACTGCCAAGCGAGCGCAGCAAGGCCGTAACCGGCCGGACGTAGCGGCCCGCTATTTCACCGCCAAGGGCTTTGTGGTGCTGGCGCCCACGCGGATCGGTTACTGGGAGACCTATGGCGACTTTGACCCCGAAACCACCGGGTCCACGTGCAGTGGCATGCAGGTGGAAGGAATGTCCATGGCGGCCTCCGATCAAGTGCTCGCCACCGTGGAGTTCGCCAAAACCTTGCCTTATATCGACGCCAGCCGTTGGGTGGTTGCCGGGCAATCAGTAGGTGGTTTGACCACAGTGTCCACTGTCGGGCGAGCCCCCGCCGGACTGATCGCCGGAATCAACTTTGCCGGCGGAACCGGCGGTGACCCGGACAACAAGCCGGGTAACCCGTGCCGTCCGCAAGCCATAGAAAGCTACTGGGGCAGCCTTGCCAAGCAGGCCAAGGTGCCCATGCTGTGGATGTACTGGCAGAACGACAAGTTCTGGGGCCCGGATGTTCCCAAGACGTGGCACAAGGCCTGGTTGGCGGGCGGCGGCAAAGCGGACTATGTGGCTTTCGGCCCCTCCGGGGAAGATGGCCACAACGGCCTGAATGCCGACATGGACCATTGGTTGCCCGTTACTGATGAATTCTTGTCCCGCCTCGGGTTTACCAAGCCGGGCATCGTGAGTCGACCGCCCGCTAGCGGGTTTGCAGATATCAATGATGTGGCCAAGGTGCCGGTCAATGCCGCCAGTCAAGCGAACTACCAGCGCTTCCTGGGCTTGGCCTTGCCGCGCGCATTTGCAGTCAGCGACCGCGGTGGCTGGGGCTCATCGACCGGTGACTACGCCGTGGGGCGAGCCATCGGCAATTGCCAACGTTTCGGAGCCAGTTGCAAGCTCTACGCCGTGGACAACGATGTAGTCTGGACCGGCAAGTAAGGGCGCCGGGCGCGTTCCATTTTTCAAAGAAATCCTATGTTCACCAAAATCCTCATCGCCAATCGTGGAGACCAGCCGCACAGGGGCGCAGTGGCGCAGCCAAATTGCTTGATGCACGCAGTGCATGCAGGCGATTTATCCGCGATGGAGGTACAGCATGTTTCATAAGATTCTTATTGCCAATCGCGGAGAAATTGCCTGCCGCGTCGCCGCCACCGCTGCGCGACTAGCTATTAAAACTGTAGCGGTGTATTCCGATGCGGATGCGAACGCCAAGCATGTGGCTGCGTGTGATGAGGCGGTGCACATCGGTGGCAGCGCACCGAAAGACAGTTACCTGCGCTGGGAGCGCATCATCGAAGCGGCCCAGGCTACGGGCGCGCAGGCCATTCACCCCGGCTATGGGTTTCTGAGCGAGAACGAGGAATTCGCCAACGCTTGCGCTGCCGCGGGTCTGGTGTTCATCGGGCCCCCTGCCAGCGCCATCCAGGCCATGGGCCTGAAGGCCGAATCCAAACAATTGATGGAAAAGGCCGGTGTGCCACTGGTGCCGGGCTACCACGGCAAGGACCAGGACGCCACGCTCCTGCAGCGCGAGGCAGACCGCATCGGTTACCCCGTGCTCATCAAAGCCAGCGCAGGCGGTGGTGGCAAGGGCATGCGCGCGGTGGACCGGTCAGAAGACTTTGCCGACGCGCTGGCATCGTGCAAGCGCGAGGCCATCAACAGCTTTGGCGATGACGCAGTGCTGATTGAGAAATATGTGCAGCGGCCGCGCCATATCGAGATTCAGGTGTTCGGCGACACCCAGGACAACTATGTCTACCTGTTCGAGCGCGACTGCTCGGTGCAGCGTCGCCACCAAAAGGTGCTGGAAGAGGCCCCCGCGCCGGGCATGACGCCCGCATTGCGTGCCCAGATGGGCCAAGCCGCCGTGGAAGCCGCCCGTGCCGTGAACTATGTGGGTGCGGGCACGGTGGAGTTCATCGTGGAGCAGCCCGGCGGCTACGAGCACCCCGAGGCGATGAAGTTCTACTTCATGGAGATGAACACCCGCCTGCAGGTGGAGCATCCGGTCACCGAGGCCATCACCGGCCTGGACCTGGTCGAGTGGCAACTGCGCGTGGCCAGCGGCGAGCCGCTGCCTTTGCGCCAAGACGAGTTGCAGATCCACGGCCACGCCATCGAGGCCCGCATTTGCGCCGAGAACCCCGACAACAACTTCCTTCCTGCCACTGGGTCATTGCAAGTCTATGGTTTGCCGCCCCATGCGAGCTTCACGCGTGCAGAGCGCGGCGTGCGGGTGGACTCCGGTGTGCGCGAGGGCGATGCCATCAGCCCGTTTTATGACTCCATGGTGGCCAAGCTGATCGTGCATGGCGCCAATCGCGCCGAGGCGCTGGCCCGCTTGGACGCAGCCTTGGCGCAGACCCACATCGTGGGTCTGGCGACCAATGTGCAGTTTCTGCGCCACGTGACCACTAGCGCCTCGTTTGCAGCCGCCCAACTGGATACGGCGCTGATTCCGCGCGAAGCAGGCGCCTTGTTCCATCAAGACAAAGTGGGTCTGCCCATGGCCGCGGCTGCCTTGATTGCCCACACCTTGCAGACGGGGGAACATCAGGCCGCTCAAGCCGATGCGCGTGGCTGGCAAGACCCTTGGGCGCAGCGCGATGGCTGGAAGTCCCATGGTGCCCAAGTGCGCAGCTTTGCCCTCGAATACGCAGGCGAGCCCCACACCGCTTTGTTGCGCACGTTGCGCGGTGGCACGCTGGAGCTGACGGTGGACGGACAGACGTATCCGCTGCATTGGTCGGCACAAGGCGAAGCCTTGGATGTGCGCTTCGGCGAGCAGCGCAGCTTGTTGCATGTGTATGGAAATGGACCTGTGGCGCACGTATTTACTGCGCGAGGTGCTACACAAATCATAGCAATTGATGCCCTGGCCCATGCCGGCGACGCCCAGTCTGAAGGCGGCCGCCTGACCGCGCCCATGCCCGGCAAAGTGGTGTCGTTTGCGGTGAAGGCGGGCGATGCCGTCAAGAAAGGTCAGGCCCTCGCCGTGATGGAGGCCATGAAGATGGAGCACACCATTGCCGCGCCGGCCGACGGCACCGTGGGCGAACTGCTTTTCGCGCCGGGCGACCAGGTAACCGAGGGCAGCGAACTTCTGCGCATGGCTGTCTCCGCTTGAAGGAAGGCAGCCCGCGCTGCGGTGAAAATGCGGATATGAGTTCTTTGCGCATTACCTACTATTCGGCCGATTTCGACGAGGCCACCTGGATCCCCGGCCTACAAGCTGCCATTCCCGGCGCCGAGGTCAGCCTCTGGCAACCCGGCGCACCGGCGGCGGACTACGCGGTGGTGTGGAAACCCCCGCAGCAGATGCTGGACGAGCAACGGGGTTTGAAGGCCATCTTCAACACCGGTGCCGGTGTAGACGCCTTGATGAAGCTGAACCTGCCGGCCGGTGTGCCCGTCATCCGCTTGGACGATGCCGGCATGTCGGTGCAAATGGCGGAGTATGTGTGCCACGCTGTGATCCGCCACTTCCGTGAGTTCGATGGCTACGAGGCCGACATGGCCAACGGCAAGTGGTCCTTCCGCAAGCCGCGCAGCCGGGTGGACTACCCTGTGGGCGTGCTGGGGCTTGGGGTCTTGGGCGAGCGCGTGGCCAAAGCCGTGGCGCAGTTCGATTTTCCGGTGAATGGCTGGAGCCGTTCACCCAAAAATCTGGATGGCGTGCAGTGCTTCCATGGGGAAGCGCAGCTGAAGGACTTTCTGGCGGCCAGTCGCATCGTGGTGTGCCTGCTGCCTCTGACGCCCGAGACTGAAAGCATTCTCAATGCCCGCACACTGGCCCATATCCGCCCCGGTGGTTATGTGATCAACGTAGCCCGTGGTGCCCATGTGGTGGATGCTGATTTGCTCGCCGCCATCGATAGTGGCCATCTTGCAGGTGCCACGCTGGACGTATTTCGTGTGGAGCCGCTACCCAAAGGCCATGCGTTCTGGGCGCACCCCAAGATCACGGTCACACCGCACACCTCGGCGCGCACCCTGCGTTCGGAAAGCATTGCCCAGATCGCCCGCAAGATTGCAGCGCTGCAAAGCGGGCAGTCGGTGGCAGGGTTGGTGGATGCTGGGCGGGGCTACTGAGCGGCATGTCGGAGGTCGACGCCTTCACCGCTTTGGCGCGCGCCCGCACTTCGGTGCGCGGCTTTACGGGCCAGCCGGTGCCTGATTCCCTGTTGCACGATGTGCTCATCAATGCGCGTTTGGCGCCCAGTGGTGCCAACCTGCAGCCGGGCAGTTTCATTCAGGTGCGTGGCGCGGTGCGCGAGGCCTTGTCGCAGGCCATGTCTGGTGCTTACCGCGAAGGCAGCGCCGAGGCCGAGGACTACAGCTACTTCCCCGACCCCATGCCCGGACATTTGCGCCGCCGGCAGGTGGCCGCGGCCCGTGCGCTCTACGACAGCATAGGCATTGCCCGCGAGGACCGCGCCGGGCGCGACCAGCAGTTTGAGCGCAACTTCCGTTTCTTTGATGCGCCGGTGGCGTTGGTCGTGACCATCGAGCGGGGCTTGGGCAGCGGCAGCTTCATGGATTTGGGCATGGCGCTGTACGGCCTGTTGTTGGCGGCGCAGTCCCGTGGGCTGGCTAGCTGTGCCATTGGCGCGCTGGCATCGTACCCCGGTCTGGTGCGCGAGCACTTGGGACTGGGGCCGGAGAGCCACATCGTGTGTGGCGTGGCCCTAGGGTACGCTGATGAGGCGGCTCCGGTCAACCGTACGCGGACCAGCCGCATTGACGTGGACAGCTTTTACAAAGTGGTCGGCTAAGCCGTTTCGCCTAGCCACTCTACTAACGTAGCGGCGCCAATGCCGCCTGCGCCAGCCACCGCCGCCAAGCCCAACGCACCCGGTCGGCCCAAACGCTGCAAATCCGCCAACACGCGCACCAAGGCAATTGCGCCTGACGCGCCAATAGGGTGGCCCCGCGCGATGCCTCCGCCCAGCCGGTTGATGGAGTCCGGGCGCAGCCCCAAGGCCGAGCAATACGAGATACCTTGCACGGCAAATGCATCGTGCAGTTCGATCACCTCGCAGTCACTGGCGTTTTGCAGGGTCGCACGTTGCAGCACCGCCCGCGTGGCCGCTTCGGCTGCCAAGAGCGGCATGGCGGGGTCCTGACCCACAGACGCGCTGGCGCGCAATTGGGCAGCAGGCCGTACGCCATGTTTGCGGGCAGCGGCTTCCGTCATCAGCAGCACCATGGCCGCACCATCGGCGCGGGTGGAAATGGCCAGGGTGCTGACGGCGCAGTCCATGGGGGCGGTGCCTGCATCTGTCTGAGCGCCCACTGCTTGCACCGGCAGCCGGGCAGCCGCAGCAGGACGTATGGCCCGCGGGTAGGCATCCGATTGCAGTCCACCCACGGTAACAATCTCACCTGCTAGCAGCTCGCGGCGCGCCAAAGCCCGCTCGTGGCTGTGCAAGGCGTAGGCGTCTTGCTGGGCCCGGCTGATGTGGTGGGTCGCTGCAAAGTCCGCAGCCGCTTGCAGCAAGTCGGGGTCGCGCGCCGGTTCGGGGGCAAAAGCGGGACGCTCGTAGGATGTGGCGGGTTCGCCGGCCACCAGGGGGCGATGCTGCCTTATGGGCGCGCGGCTCCAGGCCTCGACGCCCCCTGCCACCACGACCTCGGCTTGGCCGCTGGCGAGCAGCCCGGCGGCAACAGCCACGGCATCCAGCCCGGCGCAGCATTGGGTGTCAACAGAAAACGCAGCGCAGCGGTCAAGTAGTCCGGCAGCCAGTGCCACCATGCGTGCCGGGTTGCCGCCTGCGCCTAGGGCGTTGCCCATGACGACTGCGTCCACCGCACTGGCCGGTATGCCAGCGCGCTCCAGCAGCGCTTGCAGCACTGGGGCGCCGATCTCATGGGCATGCAAATGACGGAACGCGCCTCCGTGCGGCGCGACCGCGCTGCGGGCCCACGCAGCGATCAACGCAGCGGTGTCAGGCATGGCGCGGCCTCGTGCAGGTGAGAGGGCAGGTTGCGGCTCAGTGTCGGGTGGTCCGTCTTGCCGCTGGCCGTGAAGGCCCAATCAGCGTGCACCCAAAGTTGGCGAGGTACCTTGAAGGCTTCGAGCCGGCTGCGACACCAGCTTTGCAGCGCATGCAGGTCGGCTCGTTCACTGCCCGTTGCCCACTGGATGATCGCCACGATCTGCACACCGCGCTGGGCATCCGGCAGCCCATGCACCGATGCGCGGGCCACGGCGGGGTGGGCTTCCAGCACGGCTTCCAGTTCTTCAGGGAACAGTTTTTTGGCCATGGTGACCAGCATGCGGCTTTCGCGTCCGGCCACCCACAAGCGGCCTTGCGCGTCTAGGTGCCCCAGGTCGCGCACGCAGACCCAGTCGCCATCGCGCAGGGCGGCGGTGTGGTCGTGAGACGCGCCTACGTAATCCATAAAGACCATCGGGCTGCGCACGTAAATCAGACCGTCCGGGCTGTCCGGCGTGGCGCCACGCACATCCAGCTCCACGTTATCAAACGGTCGACCTACGATGGGGTCGGGCAGGTCGGGGTGGGACTCGGTCCAGGCGATAAAGCTGGTCTCGGAGGCACCATAAAACTCGATGATGCGCGCCTCCGGAAACAAAGCTTGCAAATCCGGAGTGCGGCTGCGCGTCCAGCGCGCGCCGCTGATCAAAATGAGCCGCACGCCACGCACGGGAGGCAGTTGCCGGTGGGCGGCCAACTCCAGCATCAGCAGCAACTGGCTGGGCACCGCCACCAGGCAAGGTGTTTGCCCCGTGGTCAAAGTGGCCAGCGCTGCAGAAGCCGAAAACTGCTCTTGCACCACCACGCCTGCGCCCGTCCACAAGCCCAGCAACATGCCGAAGAGAAACAGCGAATGTGAATCCCGACCCGGTGCGAGTATGCGGGTGGAGGCAGCGTCGCCAAAGGTGCTCAGGCACAGCGCGAAGCTTTCCGTCCAGGAACGGTGATGACGCCGGAAGCCTTTGGGCAGGCCGGTGCTGCCGGAGGTGAAGCCGGTGTAGAACGGACTCAGCGGGATAGGTGCGGCACTGTCGCAGGGCGTATCAGGCAGATTGGCACGCACGGCAGTCAGCACTACCTCGGGCCAGGCCGGGTCGCTCACGGCAGCACAACGGCCGCTGGCGATGGTGCCCAAGAAAGCGGTCAAGCGTTGCAGCAGCGGCAGGCCGCTGTCTTGCAACACAGTGGCTGGTGCGCATGAGCGAGACAAAGCCTCCGCATGGGCTTGTACTTGCTGAGCCAACTCCGCGAAAGTGATGTTTCCGGCTTCGCTCTGGATGGCGAGTGCCGTTCCCCGGTCCCGGGCCCAGCGGGACAGCCGGCTGTGCACCAACTCCGGGGTCTCAGGCATCAGGCGCCTTGTTTGCCGAATTTCCAGTCGGGCAAGCCGCGGGCCACGGTGTGGCACACCACGGCGGTGAGCACGCACTTGATCAGGTCACCGGGCACGAACGCGCTGGTGGCGATCAAAGCTTGGGTGAAGTCCATGCCGGCGATTTTCATCAGGCCGACCACGCCGCTCGCGTGGATGACCAAGAGGCCGCCGATGGCCGAGGCCACAAAGGCACTCAAGGCAACACGGCGTGGCGAGCTGGCGGGCAGCGTGCGCATCACCAGTCCTGCGACGAAGGCCCCCAAGGGCCAAGCCAACAGGTAGCCCGCAGCAGGAGTCGTGAAAACGCCAAAGCCGCCACGGCCGCCGGAGAGCAAGGGCAGGCCAATGGCCACGGCCACCAGGAACAACACCAGTGCCCGTAACGCGAGGCGGGGGCCCAACAGGCAGCCGGCGAGCATGACGCCCAAGGTTTGCAAGGTGATGGGCACGCCAAAGGGCAAGTCGATTTTGGGGATCAAGCCCAGTACCGCCATGAGGGCGGCAAACAGGGCAACGAGAGCGATGGAATGGTTACGTTGCATGGGGTCTATTGTCGTGCTTTTGGGCTCGGCGGTTCGCCCAAGCGAACATCGAGCGTGTCGGCCACCCGGCGCGCGGTTTGCAGCATCTGGATGGTCAGTGGCGCCAGCAGTCGCAGGCCACCACCCTTGCCGGTGCGCAACCGGTGCGAATCGTCGAGGCGCGTCCACACCGCAAAAAAGTGTTCGATAAAGCGCAGCATCAGTGCCAGCTGCAGGGCAAACCGGTCTGCCCGTATGCCGAAGCGTTGCAGGGGCGTCAGCAGGCGTTCCAGCACGTCTTGCAGTTCGCCGCTGCGGGTGGTCAGGGTCAGGGCGATGCTAAGCAGCGAGGCCCCTGCCATGCGCAGCACACTCACTACGCCCACCATGGGTTGCCCCAAAACAGCATGGAATACCAGCACCAATGTGGCGGCGATGAGTAGCGCCCGCAGCAATCTCTGCCCCTGGGCCATGGCTTTACCCAGCGAGAGGTACAGACACAGGCAAAGTGCGCACGCCAAACCCAGCAATCCGGGCGACTGGATCCAGAAAATGCCCGTGCTCAAGACCACCAGCAGGCCCAGCTTCCAACCGGCGGGCACGGCGTGCAGCCAAGTGCGGTGTTCGCTGTAAAGGCTGCCCATGATTCAGCGCGTCACGGCAGTGCGGGCGGCAATCCGGGCGGCGACATCCGCGCGGTATTGCGCGCACACCGTCTCAGCATCGCCGTCGGCACGCACCCGGCCAGAGTCCAGCCAGATGACGCGATCAAAGTTGCGCAAATGCTCCAGCACGTGGGTGGAGACGATGATCTGCTGTGATGCCCGCGCCATGTCGTCGTGCAGCAAGGCCTGGCCCGGCAGGTCCAGGCTGGCAAAGGGTTCGTCCAGCAGGATCAATGCGGGTTGGCACAGCAGGATCGCCAGCCAGCAGACATGCTGGCGCTGCCCCTGGCTCAGGCTGCTGATGGCACGTTCGGCCCAGGCTTCCAGTCCGCGGGTGGCAAGGAAAGCGCGGGCTCGGGTGATGGCGTCGCGCCGCGGCAAGCCGGTGGCCGTCAGACCCAGCGCCAGCTCTTCTTGCACCGTGGGAAAGACGATCTGGTCGTCCGGGTTCTGGAACATCATGCCCACGAGGTTGGGACGCTGGGCGTTGATGCGGAATGCTTGCAAACCCTGCACGGTGACGCTGCCACTTTGCGGCGCCTCCAGTCCGCAGGCCATGCGGAACAGGCTGCTTTTGCCGGCGCCGTTGTCGCCGATGAGCCCGATGCGGGGCTCATTCAGTTGCAGGGTCAGGCCGTTGAACACCGGGGTGATTCCCCGCGTCAGGACGGCGTTGGAGATGCTTAGCAAAACGGGCGCCTCTTAAGTGCTCCGGATGAGTGCTCCGGGAAAAGCCTGCCACTATAACAATGCCTCTACCCAGGTCCTCCGGGGTGGCTTGCGGGTTCGCGGTTTAATACGAAGCTTCGCGTTTGAAACTCTGAGTACGCCCCATGAACACTCCCTCCCGCGTAAAGATCATCGACGTCGGCCCGCGCGACGGGCTGCAAAACGAAAAGCAACCGGTGCCCGCCGCCATCAAGGTCGAGCTGGTGCACCGCTTGCAGGATGCCGGCCTCAAGGAAATTGAAGTCACCAGTTTCGTGAGCCCGAAATGGGTGCCGCAAATGGGCGATAACGCTGAGGTGATGGCGGGTGTGCAACGCCGCGATGGCGTGCGTTACTCAGTGCTCACGCCCAACATGAAGGGCTATGAAGCTGCGGTGCTGTCCCAACCCGACGAAATCGTGGTGTTTGGCGCTGCGAGCGAAGCCTTCAGCCAGAAAAACATCAACTGCTCGATCGAGGAAAGCATTGAGCGCTTCCGCCCGGTGGCCCAAGCCGCCAAAGAAGCCGGCATCGCTGTGCGCGGCGCCATCTCCTGCGCGGTGGGTTGCCCGTATGAAGGCGACATCGCTCCCGAACGTGTGGCGCTGGTAGCCAAGCTGATGCGCGACATCGGTGTGGAGCACGTGGGCGTGGCCGACACCATTGGCGTGGGTACTCCGGTCAAGGTGCAGCGCGCCTTGGAAGCCACATTGCAGTACTACACCGTGGACCAGGTTTCCGGCCATTTCCACGACACCTATGGCATGGCGCTGGCCAACACGCTGGCGTCACTGGAACTGGGTATCTTGCACTTTGATACCTCGGTGGCCGGATTGGGCGGCTGCCCCTATGCCAAGGGAGCCACCGGCAATGTGGCTACCGAAGACGTGGTTTACATGTTGCAAGGCATGGGTATAGAGACCGGCATCGACCTCGACAAGCTGATTGACGCGGGCAAATTCATCAGTGATTTTCTGGGCCGCAAGCCGCATTCGCGTGCTGCCAATGCGCTGCTTACCAAGCGTCTGGGCTAACTACAAAGTATGTGTGAAGCTGAATTGACTGAATTACCTGAAGGCGTGCAGCGCGTAGCGGCTGCATTGCAAGAAAAAAATCATCCCCATGGCCCTGTGATGTTGGATGGTGCTGCGCGCACCGCTCAGCAGGCCGCAGACGCGCTGGGCGTGGCGGTGGGCCAGATTGCCAAGAGCATCATCTTCAAGCGGGTTGCTGATGAGGCGGCTGTGCTGGTAGTGACCTCTGGTGACCGTCGTGTGGACGAAGCCAAGGTGGCCGCGCTGGTGGGGCCGCTGGCGCGTGCAAATGCAGCGTTTGTGAAGGAGCGCACCGGCTTCTCCATTGGCGGGGTGAGCCCGGTGGCGCATGCCATGCCCGGTGTCACCTTGATTGACCGCGAGCTATTCCGCTTTGAACAAGTGTGGGCCGCAGCCGGTCACCCGCACGGGGTGTTCCAGTTGCATCCGCAGGATCTGGTAGCGCTGACAGGTGCCCCTGTGGCTGATGTGGTGGAAGCACCGGATGAAGAAAACGTGCTGGATACCCTGGCGCGCGAAAATGCTATCAAAACGCTAGCTGCTCGCGCAGTATCGGTGGGCGCCATGGCCGAAAATATCCCGAGTCCCTGTGTGAATGTGTGCCGCATGGACACGGGTAGTGGCTTGTGCGAAGGGTGCTTCCGCACTATCGAAGACATTCGCGAATGGGGCCGCAGTGACGATACCGCCAAGAAGGTGATGTGGGGCCAGATCACTGAGCGTCTGCGCCAAACGCACCCGGAAGCCTTTGTTTAAGCCTACCCAACACGCGCAAGCCTGACAAACCACCCGCACCCGGAGCCCGCATGAAGCAAATCACGTTTTATCTGGATTTCATTTCTCCCTACGCTTACCTCGCGTTTGAGGAGTTGCCAGTAGCGCTTATGGGGCTGAGCTACAGCGTGCGCTACAAGCCCGTGTTTCTGGGCGGCTTGCTCAAGCACAACGCGGTGCTGGGCCCGGCTGAGGTGCCGCCCAAGCGCAACTGGATTTACCGTCATGTGCAGTGGTTGGCGCAGCGGCAAGGTGTGGAACTGGCTTTTCCCGCCATGCATCCTTTCAATCCGCTGGGTTTGCTGCGGCTGGCCATTGCCACACAGGCACAGGGCTTGCCCAATCGCTATGTGTGCGAGACCTTGTTCAAACATGTGTGGACAGGTGGTGCCGATGCGGCGGATGCCGCGCGGCTTCAGGCCGTGACCGCACAGTTGGCTCCCGGGCGCGAACCGGGTGACGACAGCGTGAAAGCGCAGCTCAAAGCCCATAGTGATGAGGCGATTGCGCAGGGTGTATTCGGCGTGCCCAGTTTCGAAGTGGACGGCAAAGTATTCTGGGGATTGGATGCCTTGCCCATGCTGCGCGCCTACCTTGAAGGCGACGCCTGGTTTGCTGACAACGACGCTGACAAACGCTGGAATGCCGTGCAAGCCATTCCCTCGGGTATACCCTCGCGCACTGCCTGATTTGCCGTTATGTGAAAAGCCCCTGCAGGGTTAAGCCCTATTTTGTCAGAGGGGCGTCAGTTTCGCGCAAGCCAGCGTTGGTTTGGCGTCAGAGCAGGGTCAGTGGGTACTCCAAGAATACGCCCAAGCCCTCATGTCGAGGGCTGAACATAATGATTGGAGAGACAACATGGCAAACGCAGCCCCACGGCCGATGTCTGCGGAAGAGAAGAAAGTTATCTTCGCTTCCTCGCTCGGCACTGTTTTCGAGTGGTACGACTTTTACCTGTACGGTTCTTTGGCAGCCATCATTGCCAAGCAGTTCTTCAGCGGTCTGGACGAAGGTTCTGCCTTCATTTTTGCGTTGTTGGCGTTTGCCGCCGGCTTCATCGTGCGTCCCTTCGGCGCGCTGGTGTTCGGCCGCTTGGGCGACATGATCGGCCGCAAGTACACCTTCCTGGTGACCATCCTGATCATGGGCTTGTCCACTTTCATCGTGGGTATCCTGCCTAACTACGCCTCTATCGGCGTGGCTGCTCCCGTTATCCTGATCGGCCTGCGTTTGCTGCAAGGCTTGGCTTTGGGCGGTGAGTACGGTGGTGCTGCTACCTACGTGGCTGAGCACGCTCCTCAGGGCAAGCGTGGTGCTTACACCGCTTGGATCCAGACTACAGCGACACTGGGCTTGTTCCTGTCCCTGATGGTGATTCTGGGTACACGTACCGCTATCGGTGAAGATGCCTTCGCGGATTGGGGCTGGCGCGTTCCGTTCCTCGTGTCCATTCTTCTCTTGGGCATTTCTGTCTACATTCGCTTGAGCATGAACGAATCCCCCGCTTTCACCAAAATGAAGGCAGAGGGCAAAACTTCCAAGGCACCTCTGTCTGAATCTTTCGGCCAGTGGAAAAACCTGAAGATCGTTATCTTGGCCCTGATCGGATTGACTGCCGGTCAAGCGGTGATCTGGTACTCCGGCCAGTTCTATGCCTTGTTCTTCCTGACCCAGGCGCTGAAGGTGGACGGTCCTACCGCCAACATCATGGTGGCGATCTCCCTGATCATCGGCACACCGTTCTTCATTGTGTTCGGTTCTTTGTCTGACAAGATCGGCCGCAAGCCCATCATCCTGGCTGGCTGCTTGTTGGGTGCCCTGACGTACTTCCCCGTGTTTGAAGCGCTGACCAAAGCAGCTAACCCTGATTTGTACGCCGCACAACAGACCGCGAAGGTGACTGTGACTGCTGACCCCGCAGAGTGCTCGTTCCAGTTCAACCCCACTGGTACCAAGAAGTTCACTTCCAGCTGCGACATTGCCAAGCAGCGTCTGGCCGGTGCTTCCGTGTCTTATGAGAACGTGGCGGCTCCTGCCGGTACACCCGCTGTCATCAAGGTCGGCGAGACTGTGGTGAACGTGAAGTACAGCCCTGAAGACGTTGCTGCGGCCAAAGCCAAAGCCGAAGCCAAGCTGGCTGAGCTGTCTGCTGCCAACCCCGTGGACGAAAAAGCCGTGGCTGCTGCCAAGAAGTCTGTGGCTGACCTGAGCAACGAGAAGACCGCCGCCGGTACCCTGTTGGGCTCCAACCTGGGCGCTGCTTTGAAGGCTGCCGGCTACCCCGCCAAGGCTGACATGGCCAAGTTCGACAAGGTCAAGGTTGTGGTGATCCTCACCTACCTGGTGTTGTTGGTGACCATGGTGTACGGCCCTATTGCCGCCATGTTGGTGGAAATGTTCCCGACCCGCATCCGTTACACCTCCATGAGCTTGCCCTACCACATCGGTAACGGCTGGTTCGGTGGCTTGCTGCCTACGACTGCCTTCGCTATCGTTGCGCAGACCGGTAACATGTATAACGGCTTGTGGTACCCCATCATCATTGCGGGTGCAACCGTGGTGATCGGTGGCTTGTTCATCAAGGAAACCAAAGACGTTGACATCTACGCCAACGACTGATTTTTGCGAGTGAAGTGAGTTAACGCCCCGGTCTCCAAGCCGGGGCAATTTTCAGGCTCTCCGCTCCGGAGAGCTTTTTTTTTGAAGGAAGTGGTATGTGGAAAATTGCTGTGGGTTTTGCGTTGTTTGCCGGCCTGGCTTTGTACATCCTTAGCAAGGGTGGAGATATTGATATGAGTGGTGAGAAGCACGGCGCTGACGCGACGCACAGTGAAGCCCCTGCTGCCACGGTCTCTGCACCTGCAGCTGCACCTGCTGCGCCTGCTGCGCCTGCTGCCAGCGAAGCCAAATAAGCGTCTCCCGGATAGGGTAAACGAGGGGGCCTGATGGCCCCTTTCGTTCGAGTGGAGCAGACCTGCAGTCCTAAAATGCCACTCATGAAATTCACAAAAACGGAAGCTGGACAAAAAGCGTTCAAAGAGCGGTCGCCCCTGTTTTCGGCCCGCCAACGCTCTGCGTTCATTCTGTTTGACGGCCAAAAGACGGCGGAACAGGTGCTGACAGCTACGGCCGGTATGGGCATGACCCAGGCCGATGTGGATTACATGGTGGAACAGGGCTTTCTGGCGCCCGGTGCCGGCCAGGTGAGCGCGCCGGCACCCGTGGCCGCTGTAGCGTCTGCAGATGCCGTAGAACTGGCTGAAGAGACAGCCAGCCCTGCACCGCCGGTGAGTGACCGCACGCCCCAGGAACGCTACAGCGACGCCAAACCCATTGCCACCAAGCTCACCGCCGGCCTTGGGTTGCGGGGATTCATGCTGAACTTGTCTGTCGAGTCCGCTGCCGGTTTCGACGACCTTCTGGCCCTTTTGCCCAAAATCCAGGACGCCGTGGGCACCAAAGCCTGCCGCGAATTGGAGCGCGCACTGAAGGGCTGAACCCCTCGCTTTCGCCGCATTGCGTGAAGCCCGGGACGGCCCGGCGCAAAATTGTCCACATAGGTACCCATCCTTGCACTGGCTGCCTAGAATGTCTCTCCCCACCGCAGAGAGCATTCACCATGACCCAGGGCACCATCCGCATTCGCGGGGCGCGACAGCACAATCTCAAGAACCTCGATCTGGACATCCGCACGGGTGAGCTGACCGTGGTCACCGGCCCCAGCGGTTCGGGAAAGTCCAGCCTGGTGTTCGACACGCTGTACGCCGAGGGTCAGCGCCGCTATGTGGAAACCTTCAGCGCCTATGCGCGCCAGTTTCTGGACCGCATGGACAAGCCCGCCGTTGACAAGGTAGAAGGTGTCCCGCCTGCGATTGCGATTGACCAGACCAATCCGGTGCGCTCCAGCCGCTCCACCGTGGGCACGATGACGGAGCTCAACGACCACCTCAAGCTCCTGTTTTCCCGCGCGGGTAGCCTGTTTGACAAAGACACCGCCTTGCCGGTGCAGCACGACACCCCCGAGACGATTTACACCACGCTGCTGCAGCGCGCCGCTGCCGAAGGTAATCCCCGCTTGGTGCTGACCTTTCCAGTAGAGCTGCCTGGCAACGCCACCCCTGACGAAGTAACCCAGTGGCTGAGCGCCAGCGGCTTCACCCGTGTGCAGGCCGAGCGGGAGGTATCTACCGTCAATGGCGTGCGCAAAGTGCTGGACGTCGTGGCGGACCGCTTCCGCATCGACGGTGTGGAAAAAGCACGCGTTCTGGAGGCTATCGAGACCTCCCTCAAGCGCGGCAGCGGGCGATTGAATGCTTATGTGCTGAAAGAGGCTCTGGCGCCCGTGGATAGTGCGCTAGTAGCTCCTGAAACCATAGCAAACGCAGCGCCTGAGATCTGGCGCTTTTCGACCGGCCTGCACTGCCCTCAGAGCGATATCCGCTATACCGACCCGATTGCGTCGATGTTCAGCTTCAATTCGGCGGTGGGCGCTTGCGACGCCTGCCGCGGCTTCGGGCGCGTGGTCGGGGTGGACTATGGGTTGGTCATCCCCAATGACAAACTCACCCTGCGCGCCGGCGCAGTCAAGCCCATGCAGACGCCGGCTTGGCAGGAATGCCAGGACGACCTGATGCGCCACGCCGAGGCCAGCGGTATCCCGCGTGATACGCCTTGGTACAAGTTGACTGCAGAACAAAAGCACTGGGTGCTCAAGGGCTCACCGAACTGGAACGGCAAGTGGAACCAGCACTGGTTCGGCGTGGACCGCTTCTTTGAATACCTGGAGACCAAGGCTTACAAGATGCACATCCGTGTGCTCTTGTCCAAGTACCGCAGTTACACGACTTGCCCGACCTGCAGTGGCTCGCGCTTGAAGACGGAGAGCCTGCTTTGGCGCATAGGCACCAAGGACCAGGCCGACATGGCGCTGGACCCGGCCAAGCGTTTCATGCCCAAGGGCGTGAAGTGGTCTCGTGAGCAACTGGAAGCGCTGCCCGGCTTGTCGCTACACGATTTGATGCTGATGCCTTTGGATCGACTCAAGCGGTTTTTTGATGCGCTGCAAAGTGATCTTGGCGTCTTTGGGGGGGCGGAGCCCGGCGTGTCGGCAGTGGCCTCATCAACTCGCTTCGCGAGTAGCAAATCGGCCCCTTCCGGCACTCCGGACTCCGCTGCGCGTTCGGAAGATGTGGCTCCGGAGAAAACTGCGCCTACCGCCTCCGAGGCCGAGCACAAAACCCTCAAGCTGCTGTTCGAAGAGGTGGGTACCCGCCTCAAATACCTGTGCGATGTGGGTATTGGCTACCTCACTCTGGACCGTCAGAGCCGCACGCTGAGTGGCGGCGAGGTGCAGCGCATCAACCTCACCACCGCGTTGGGCACCTCGCTGGTCAATACACTGTTTGTGCTGGACGAGCCCAGCATCGGCCTGCACCCGCGCGACATGAACCGCATCATCGTGGCCATGCAGCGCTTGCGCGATGCAGGCAATACGCTGGTGGTGGTGGAGCATGACCCGGCCGTAATGCTGGCTGCCGACCGCATGATCGACATGGGACCCGGTCCGGGTGAGAAGGGCGGTCAGATCGTATTTGACGGTACCACCGAGGCCCTCAAGGGGGCAAACACCATGACCGGCGCCTACCTGGGCGGTCGCAAGCAGGTGGGCATGGGCTTCAAGCGCATGGTCGCGCCGAACAACCCGCGCCTGATTCTGGAGGGCGTGACCGAGCACAACCTCAAGAATGTGTCGGTGGAAATTCCGCTGCAGCGTTTGGTCTGCGTGACAGGTGTGTCCGGTTCCGGCAAGTCCACGCTGATTCAGGATGTGCTGGCCCCCGCCTTGTTGCGTCACTTCGGCAAAGCCACCGAAACACCGGGCGCCCACACCAGCCTGCTGGGTGCGGAGCAGCTCAGCGACATTGTGTTTGTGGACCAGTCGCCCATCGGCAAAACGGCGCGATCCAACCCGGTGAGCTACGTCGGCGCGTGGGACGCGATCCGCGAGTTGTTCGCGGGCGCCGCCTTGTCGAGGGAACGCAGCTACACCGCCGCCAAATTCAGCTTCAACAGTGGCGATGGTCGTTGCCCTACCTGCGGTGGCTCGGGCTTTGAGCATGTGGAAATGCAGTTCCTGAGTGATGTGTATTTGCGTTGCCCTGACTGCGATGGCAAGCGTTACCGCCCCGAGATTCTGGAAGTGACGATTGAGCGCAAGGGCCGCCATGTGAATGTGGCTGATGTGCTGGAACTCACAGTGAGCGAAGCGGCGGACTTGTTCAGTGCGGACCGTGAGGTCATTCGCGTGCTGCAACCCATCGTGGATGTGGGCTTGGAATATGTGAAGTTGGGCCAACCGGTGCCCACGCTGTCGGGTGGTGAGGCGCAACGTCTCAAACTCGCAGGCTTTCTGGCCGAAGCGGCCAAGAGCTCCAGTGCGAGCAAGCAGTTGCTGGCGCGCAAGGGCTCGCTGTTCATGTTGGACGAGCCGACTACGGGTCTGCACTTTGAAGACATCGCCAAGCTGATGCGCGCGCTGCGCAAGTTGCTGGACGCCGGCCATTCGCTGGTGGTGATTGAGCACAACCTCGATGTGATTCGTGCGTCCGACTGGTTGATCGATCTCGGCCCCGAGGGCGGGGATGCGGGCGGGCAGGTGGTGGCGTATGGCACGCCGGAGGACCTGTTGTTGCATGCCACGTCGCACACGGGTAAGGCGTTGCGGGAATACGCGGCTGCGATGGGAGTGGTGCATGAGGTGGCGGAGTCGTCGGCTACGTTTACTTCTGTTGCTGCGGCGGACGGGCTCACGCCGGGCGCCTCATACGCTCGCGCTGCGAGCTCGAAATCGGCTTCCGGCGCAAGCCCATCCGCCTCCGGGGCGGGCGTGGTCGACACGTCGAATTCCATTCGTATCGTCAATGCAAAGGAGCACAACCTCAAGTCTTTGTCGGTGGATATTCCACGCGGCAAGTTCAGCGTGGTGACCGGTGTGTCCGGTTCCGGCAAGTCGACGCTGGCGTTTGACATCCTGTTCAACGAAGGGCAGCGGCGTTACCTCGAATCCTTGAATGCCTATGCCCGCTCCATCGTGCAACCTGCAGGTCGCCCCGAGGTGGATGCGGTATATGGCATTCCGCCCACGGTGGCGATCGAGCAGCGGCTCTCGCGCGGCGGACGCAAGTCTACGGTGGGTACGACCACCGAGGTGTGGCACTTCCTGCGCTTGTTGTACGTGAAGCTGGGCACCCAGCATTGCTTCAAAGACGGTGCGGCCGTGGAGCCGCAGTCGGCCGAGAGCATTGCCGCCCAGTTGCTCAAGAACTACCGCGGCCAGCACATTGGACTGCTGGCACCACTGGTGCAGGGGCGCAAGGGCGTGTACACCGAGTTGGCCGACTGGGCGCGTCCCAAGGGTTTCACACACCTGCGGGTGGACGGTAACTTTTTGCCCACTAGTGGCTTCCCGCGGATTGACCGTTTCAAGGAACACAACATTGAGTTGCCAGTAGCCAGCCTGGACGTGACCCCTTCCAACGAGTCTGCCCTGCGCACTGCGCTGGCCGACGCGCTAACCCATGGCAAGGGCGTGGTCTATGTGCTGAGCGACATTGGCAGCTTGCGGGAGGTGATGGCGGCCGGTGAGTCGGCTGCAGGCGTAGGCAAGGTGCAGGTGTTTTCTACCAAGCGCGCTTGCCCGGTGTGCGCGACGTCGTATGCCGAGCTGGACCCACGCTTGTTCTCGTACAACAGCAAACACGGCTGGTGCCCCGACTGCGTAGGCACCGGCGTGGCGCTCACCAAAGAGCAGCGCAAGGTGTTTGATGATTCGGTGAAAGACGACGACAACAAAGGCCGTGAGCAGACCTTTGCCGAGGCCGACATTGAAGACCTGCACGACAAGGCCTGTCCCACCTGCAGTGGCACGCGCTTGAATGCCACGGCGCGCAACGTGAAGTTTGCGGGTGTGGGCATTACCGACATTGCACGCCTCTCCGTGACTGATGTGCGCCAGTGGGTGCAGACCCTGCAAGTGGCCGGCGGCATGACGACCCGCGAGGGCGACATCGCCCGCGATCTGGTGCCCGAAATTCGCAGTCGCCTGGAGTTTCTGGAAGAAGTGGGTCTGGGCTACCTCACGCTGGACCGGGGGGCGCCGACCCTCAGTGGTGGCGAGGCGCAGCGTATCCGCCTGGCGGCGCAGTTGGGCAGCAACCTGCAAGGCGTGTGCTACGTACTCGACGAGCCGACCATCGGTCTGCATGCCCGCGATAACAAGATTCTGCTAGGCGCCTTGCAGAGCTTGAGTGACAAGGGCAACACGCTGGTCGTGGTGGAACACGACGAAGACACCATCCGCCATGCGGACCACATCATCGACATTGGGCCAAGTGCCGGCAAACGCGGTGGGCGCTTGGTGGCGCAGGGGTCGATTGCCGATGTGCAGAACGCTCCTGAGTCTCAGACCGGGCGGTATCTCTTACATGCCATGAAGCATCCCTTGGCTGTGCGGCGAGGAATGGTTTCGTTTAGTGAGACATTGGCGCT
Organism: Curvibacter sp. AEP1-3; assembly: GCF_002163715.1. Lineage (GTDB taxonomy): Bacteria > Pseudomonadota > Gammaproteobacteria > Burkholderiales > Burkholderiaceae_C > Allorhodoferax. Next base: position 2,031,192 of record NZ_CP015698.1, on the reverse strand, counting down.
GGACGCGGCGGAGGCGCTTACGCCGGGTGCCTCATACGCTCGCGATGCGAGCTCGAAATCGGCTTCCGGCGTAAGCACCTCCACCGCGGGTGCCGGTAAGCCTGCGAAAAAGCTCAGTGCCAAAGCACAGAAAGCAGCAGTGGAGGCGGCGCGCATCCTCGACAGCGCAGCCGCCAATACGGAGCTAGCAGAACGCACCAAAGTTGCTGCCGAATACGCCGCGTTAGCCGACCGCCGCACTGCCCAGATGTCCGTCGCAGCAGCGGGTAGCCCCGGGGTGGGTGACGATTTGGAGCTCGCAAAGCGAGTGGTTGAGGAGCCCGGTGCCGGGCTACCCATGGCGGGTTCAGCAACTACAGCCGCAACGTACAAACCAAAAATCGACTGGCTCACCGTCCACAACGCCACCATGCACAACCTGCAAGGCGTGACCGCCCATGTCCCGCTTAAACGCCTGGTGGCGATCACCGGCGTTAGCGGTTCCGGCAAATCCACCCTGGCGCGTGACGTGTTGCTGGCCAACGTGCAAACCGCCGTGCAAAAGCGCAGCACCAAAGCCGGTCGCGATGCCTTGGAGGCCGGTGAAAAAATCGACTGGCTCGGCTGCGAAGGCGTGACCGGCTATGAGTCCATAGACCGCGTGCTCGAAGTGGACCAAACGCCCATCGGCAAAACACCACGCTCCTGCCCGGCCACCTATATCGGCTTCTGGGACACCATCCGCAAACTGTTTGCCGACACGCTGGAAGCCAAGGCGCGCGGCTATGCGGCCAACCGCTTCAGCTTCAACACCGGCGAAGGTCGCTGCCCGAGCTGCGAAGGGCAGGGCATGCGCACCATCGGCATGAGCTTCCTGCCGGATGTCAAAGTGGTGTGCGAAACCTGCAAGGGTGCGCGCTTCAACCCAGAAACGCTGGCAGTCACCTGGCGCGGCAAAAACATCGGCGACGTGCTGCAGATGGAAGTCGATGAAGCGGTCGATTTCTTCGCGGCCATGCCAGTCATTGCCCACCCTCTGCAGCTGCTCAAAGACGTGGGCCTGGGCTACCTCACGCTGGGACAGCCGTCACCCACATTGAGTGGCGGCGAGGCACAGCGCATCAAGCTGGTCACCGAACTCAGCAAGGTGCGCGACGACGTGGGCAAGCGCGGCAACAAGGTGCCGCACACGCTCTACGTGCTGGACGAACCTACCGTGGGCCTGCACATGGCCGATGTGGAAAAGCTCATCCATGTACTGCACCGCTTGGTCAACGGCGGCCACAGCGTGGTGGTCATTGAGCACGACCTCGATGTGATCGCCGAAGCCGACTGGGTGCTGGACCTTGGCCCAGAAGGTGGCAACGGCGGTGGCCGCGTGGTGGCGGCCACTACGCCGGAAGACGTGGTCAAGTTAGGTACCCACACGGGCGTGGCGCTGGCGGGGGTATTGTCGCGGGTTTGAGGCGATCGCGACGTGATCACTAACGGCGGATTCGACCGACTTCGATGCCGTGTTGCTTTGCCCGGTACAGCAGGGTGGCCCGGGTGATGCCCAGTTGCCGGGCGGCAGCGGCGATGTTGCCTGCGCTGCGGCGGAGTGCGGCGGCAATCCATTCCTGTTCGGCGCCGCCCAGGGTCTGGCCCGGAGTGAGACTGACGTGGGATGAGGAGGACTCTGTGCCGCCCACCAAGCGGCCGCCTGCATCGCCCGCAGCTGAAGCGGGGAGCGAGAGTACGCCTTCGCTCAGCTCCTCGCCGCCCCGGAACAGCTGGTGCACATCGATCAGCTCGCCGTCGTTGACCATGATCACCGCGCGCTCGATCAGGTTTTGCAGCTCCCGGATATTGCCGGGGAAACCGTAGTTGAACAGGGCTTTCACTGCCCGCTGGCTGAAGCCGGGTACCTCGCGCTGGTAGCGCTCACGGTAGTGGTTCAGGAAGTGCTGCATCAGCAGCGGAATGTCGTCGCTCCGCTCGCGCAGCGGCGGCAGGTGGATCGGGAACACATTGAGCCGGTAAAACAGGTCTTCACGGAAGCTGCCTTTGCGAACGGCCTCGCGCAGGTGTTCGTTGGTCGCGGCCACCACACGCACGTTGACCTTCACCGTTTTGGTCCCGCCCACCCGCTCGATCTCGCCTTCTTGCAAGGCCCGCAGAAGTTTGCCTTGGGCTACCAGGCTGAGCGTGCCGATTTCGTCCAGAAACAAGGTGCCACCGTCGGCACGCTCAAAGCGCCCCGGCCGGGAGGCGCCAGCCCCGGTGAACGCGCCGCGCTCCACGCCGAAGAGTTCGGACTCGATCAGTGTCTCCGGAATGGCCGCGCAGTTGATCGCCACAAAAGGCCTGGCCGCACGGTCACTGTTGCGGTGCAGGCTGCGCGCGAACATCTCTTTGCCCACGCCGGATTCCCCGGTGAACAACACGGTCGCCGGTGTAGGGGCAACACGGCGCACCATATGAAAAGCCGCATTGAAGGCAGAAGACGCGCCGACCAGGGTCGGGTCCTGGCCACTGGTGGGACTGTGTTCGCCAAGCGCTTCTGCAGTCGCAGCCACAGGCTCTGCATTCGGGCCCCGGTCACCCAGCTGGAGGTGGCGCAAGTCTTCCTGCGGGTCTTCCCATAGTTCCACCGAGCGTCCGATCACGCGACATTGCGCGTCGCCCGCAGAACGGCACGCCACTTCACGGAACAGGATCAAGCGGCCGAACAGCGTGCTCACATAGCCGGTGGCATAGCCGGTCTGCATCCAGCAGGCGGGTGAACCGCCCACACCATAGACGGCAATGTGCTCGTCGTCTTCGCTGGAGTTGTGCCAGATGAATTCCCCCTGGTACTCGCCGCTGGCGGCGTCAAAGCGCACCCGCACTACTTCCACTTTGACTTGGCCTTCCAGGGCGTGCAGCCGGGTACCTGCCATGGCGGCTACTGACGGCTCGGCATCCGGCCATTGGCGCCTTATCAGCTCCGCATCGCGCGCCCCACTCATGTAGCCCATGCGGGTCAAAAGGCCGCGGGCCTTGTCCAGGCCCATGCTTTCGATCAGTTCGCGGCGCAAGCTTCCCATGGCTTCGGCGTGCATCAGCACCATGCGTTGATCCTGCAACCAGATGCGTCCGTCACCCGGCGAAAAGAACAGGCATTCGCTCAGATCGGCCAGGGTCGGATGGCTGCTGCCGTCGACTTGGTTCAGCTCGAACCCCCGTTGGCCGGGAAAGCGGGCGTCTACCGGCGGGGTGGACGGCGAGACGCCGGTGACCTGCATGAGTTGCGCCAGAGAGATGCGGGAGCCAGGCATAAATGCACCAAATATGAATGTATAGATTCAATTTTGACAGTCAAAAATGTATCTATACATTCATATTTACCCTCGAAAACGGCAGTTTCGGGGTCTTGAAAGCCGCTCAGGGTTTGTCCGGAGTTTTCACTCTGAAAGTCCCCCTTGCCGTGGCCCCTTGGGGTGCGTGGTGCCGGGGACTTGGTATGCCCATTGCGAAGTAGTGCACATGGCTTGGTCCGTCCGGCCACACAACCTCAACCACAAGGAGATAGACATGGGCTTAGCACAACACTTCAATTGGGTCGATACGGCATGCTGGAACGGCACAGCCTTTGACGGTGGATGGCACACACGGCTGGCCGACAGTCAGGACGTGCTGGAGCCCGCAACCGGCAAGCCGCTGTGGCGTGTCGGCGTGGCAAGTGCCGCCAACATGACTGCGGGCATCGCACGGGCGCATGCGACCCAGGCAGCATGGGCCGACGTGCCCCCTCGTGACCGCGCTGCCATCCTGCTGAAGGCCGCCGCCCTCTTTGAACTCCACTTCGATGAACTGGCCTTGCTGATTGCCCGTGAGACCGGCGGCATCATTGCCAAGGGCCAGCACGAGGTCCGCGAGGCGGTGGTGTTGTGCCGCCTCGCTGCGGCTATGCCGATGCAGTCGCAAGGCCAGGTGTTGCCGAGCACGCCGGGGCGCCTGTCCATAGCGCGCCGGGTTCCACACGGCGTGGTGGGCGTGATTTCCCCGTTCAACTTCCCCCTGATTTTGAGTCTGCGTTCTGTGGCTCCAGCGCTGGCGCTGGGCAATGCGGTGGTTCTGAAACCGGACGTGCGCACACCGGCCAGCGGCGGCTTTATTCTCGCGAAGGTGTTTGAGGAAGCCGGGCTTCCTCCTGGCGTCTTGCAGGTGCTGCCCGGCAATGCCGAGGCCGGAGAAGCCTTGGTCACTGACCCCCGCGTGCCCATGATCGCCTTCACAGGTTCGCCCGCAGTGGGGCGCCGCATCGGCGAGTTGGCCGGCAAGCATCTCAAAAAGGTGTCCCTGGAATTGGGTGGTGCGAACAACCTCATCATTCTGGAAGATGCGGACCTTGATGCCGCGGCCAGTGCCGCCGCGTTCGGTGCCTGGTTCCACCAGGGTCAGATCTGCATGGCCAGCAACCGTGTGCTGGTGCACAGCGCCATCGCCGAAGGCCTGAAGGCACGGCTCGTTGGCAAGGCCACCCACCTGCCGGTGGGCGATGGAGCCAGCGGCCAGGTCGCACTCGGGCCGATGATTGATGCCAAACAGTTGGCACGTTTCGACGCCGTGGTGCAAGAAACCGTCCGCCAGGGCGCCAAGCTGGAAGCCGGTGGCACCTTTGACGGCCTTTGCTACAAACCCACGGTGCTGTCCGGGGTGAAGCCGGGTATGCGCAGTTTTGATGACGAGCCCTTCGGGCCGCTGGTCAACCTCGTCACATTTAGCTCCGATGAAGAAGCCATCGCATTGGCCAATACCAGCCAGGGCGGGCTGTCGGCCGCAGTCATCAGCCGTGATGTCGGTCGTGCCATGGCCATTGGTGAGCGCATCAACGCCGGCATGGTCCACATCAACGACCAGACCGTGAACGACGACTGCACCAACCCCTTCGGCGGACCAGGCCTGGGCGGCAACGGCAGCGCGGTCGGTGGCCCTGCCGATGTCGATGAATACACACGTTGGAAGTGGATCACTGTCAAAGCCTCGGTGCCGCAGTTCCCCTTCTGACCCACTGATTCAACGCCTTTCCCCGCCTGCGGCGGGGACTTCCTTTCCAGACAAGAACCGGAGCAAAGACTCCGGTCAGGAGACAGACATGACACAAAAAAAAACATCCTCCGGTACCGGAGTTTCCCGCCGCCGCGCGCTATCTGCCGGGCTGGCCGTGGCCGGAATCGGCGCCTTTCCGGTGATCGCACGCCCGCAAACCCAGACCCTGCGCATTGGCGTTGTCAGTCCGCGTTCCGGTCCCTTGGCGCTGTTCGGCGAGGGTGACGGGTTCGTGCTCGACCAGGTGCGCAAACAATGGGCGGGTGGCGTCGAGTCGGGCGGCAAACGCTACAACATCGAGTTCATCGCCAAAGACACCCAGAGCAACCCGGTGCGCGCAGCGGCCATGGCCAAGGAGTTGATCAACTCCGACAAGGTGGATTTCGTGCTCTCCACCTCCACCCCCGAAACCGTGAATCCGGTGGCCGATGCGTGCGAAGCCGCCGGGGTCCCGGCACTTTCCACGACCAGCCCATGGGAGGCGTTCTATTTCGGGCGCGGCGCCAAGCCTGGCGAGCCCTCGCCCTTCAAATGGACGTACCACTTCTGTTTCGGCGTGGGCAACTTTGCCAAACTCTATACCGACCAGTGGAGCAAGGTCCCCACCAATAAAAAGGTGGGCATGCTGCTACCCGCCGATGCCGACGGAAACGCTATCCGCGCCATGTTGATTCCCTCCTTGCAGAAGGCCGGTTTCACGGTGGTGGATGCCGGGCCTTACCAAAACGGATTGACCGACTTTTCTGCGCAGATCGCGCTGTTCCGCAAAGAAGGCATCGAGATCTTTAACACCTTCCCCTTCCCACCCGACTTCGCGGTGTTCTGGCGCCAGGCGGCTCAGCGGGGCCTGGCTAAGCAGGTCAAGATCGTGCAACTGGCCAAGGCCGGCCTGTTCCCGGCCGAGCTGGAGGCCATGGGCCAGTTGGGCGACGGCCTGCATGCCGGCGCGTACTGGCACCGCAGCTTCCCGTTTTCCTCACCCGCTACCGGCATGACCAGCATGCAGTTGGCCGACGGATACGAAAAAGCCAGCGGCAAGACCTGGAACCAGCAGATCGGTGCAACCGCATCCCTGTTTGATGCGGCCATAGCGACCGTGCGCAGCGCAGCAGACCCCAAAGACCGTGCCTCGCTGGCGCAGGCGATGTCCCGTTTGAAAACCGAGACCGCTGTGGGCCAGGTGGATTTCACCACCGGACCGGTCGCGAACTGTGCCACGACCGGCCTGGTCGGGGTGCAGTGGGTGCGCGGCAAGGGCGGCGCGAACAAGTTCGGCCTGGAAATCGTCTCCAACGCGGACAACCCGAAAGTTCCGCTGACCGCTGCGATGAAGCCTTACCGCCTGGGCTGAGCCCGCGCACGCATAGAGACGACCATCGATGTCTGAACAATTCATCCTGGAGGCCGGGGGCGTGTGCAAGCACTTTGGCCGTCTGCAGGTCTTGCACGGTGTGGATGTGAGTCTGCGCCAAGGCGAGGCGCTCGGGGTTGTGGGCCCCAACGGTGCCGGCAAGACCACGCTATTCAGCGTGCTGGCGGGTACGGTGCCTGCCAGCAGCGGCAGCGTCCGGTTCGATGGCAAGCCCATCGACACCTGGGACGCAGCCCGTCGCTGCCGTGCGGGCATTGCCCGCACCCACCAAGTGCCCCGGCCCTTTCTTAATCTGAGTGTGTTCGACAACACGCTGGTCGCCGCCCAGCATGGCGCCGGACTGCGCGGGCCGCAGGCAGAGCGCGCGGTGTTGGACAGTCTGGAGCGCTGCGGACTCACCGCCATGGCACAGCGTCCCGCAGCCAGTTTGGGTCTGATGGACCGCAAGCGGCTCGAACTCGCACGCGCGCTGGCGACCGGGCCCCGGGTGCTGTTGCTGGACGAAATCGGCGGTGGCCTGACGGAAGCCGAGCTGATTCACCTCTCGGGTCTGGTGGCCTCTTTGCGGGATGAAGGTTTGACGGTGGTATGGATCGAGCACGTGCTCCACGCGCTGCTCAAGGTCGTGGACCGGCTGGTCTGTATGGACGCCGGCACCGTGCTGGCGCAGGGCGATCCGCACACGGTGATGAATGATCCGCAGGTGGTCGAGGCCTATCTGGGCGGGGTGCCTGCATGACTCAGCATGGTTCGATGAATCCTATTCTTGAAGCCCGCGAGCTGCGCGCCAGCCACGGGCAACTGGTGGCGGTGCGGGACGTTTCGCTGGAACTCAAACCCGGGGAAACCGTGGCGCTGGTGGGCTCCAACGGAGCGGGCAAAACCACCTTGTTGCGCACCCTGGCGGGCGTACACCCCACGCAAGCCGGCAGTATCTGGCTGGGCGGGACCGAATTGAGCGCCCAGCCTGCGCATCGCCGGGTGCAGCAAGGTCTGGCCTTGGTGCCAGAGGGGCGACGACTGTTCGCCGACATGACGGTGCGCGAAAACCTGTTGCTCGCACAAGAGCACCGGGGCCGCCAGCGGGATGGCGATGCCAGCTGGTCGATCGAGCGTGTGGTGCAGGCCTTGCCTGCGCTCAAGCCGCTGATGCACCGGCCCGCAGGGGCGCTGTCAGGCGGTCAGCGGCAAGCGGCGGCCATCGCCCGTGCGCTGATGACCAACCCCACCGTGCTGCTGATCGATGAGGTGTCCTTGGGCCTGTCGCCGCGTGCGGTGGACGAGGTGTACCGGCACCTGGAAGAGCTGCGCCGTGAGGCCGGCACCACCTTGCTGTTGGTGGAGCAGGACCTGGGGCGCGCCATGGCGTTCGCCGACCGGGTGCTCTGCCTGCGCGAGGGCCGCATTGTGCTTGCCGCAGCCGCGGCCGGGCTGGACCGCAATCTTGTTACCGAAGCCTACTTCGGTGTGGAGCACACCGCATGATGGATGCACTGATTCAAGGCACCCTGCTGGGGGGCTATTACGCCGTGCTGGCGGCCGGGCTGTCGCTGATGTTCGGCGTCATGCGCATCATCAACCTGGCACACGGCGATCTCGCCATGCTCGGCGCTTTCGTGGTGTTGTGGTTGGTGGGCCTGGGCTGGTCGCCCTGGCTGGCCGTGCTGGCCACGGTCCCGGCCATGGGGGTGGTGGGCATGCTCTTGCAGCATTGGGTGCTGGCACGCACGCTGCGGTCGGGGGTGCTGCTGCCTTTGCTGGTCACCATGGGGCTGGGCGCATTGATCCAGAACGCGCTGTACGGTGTATTCGGCTCCGAGGCACGTTCACTGGCAGACGCACTGGGCGAGCTTTCTTGGGCGAGCTGGACTTTGCCAGGCGACATCATCGTGGGCCAACTTTCTGTGTTGACGCTGGTGCTGGGGGTGGCTGTGCTGGCTGCCTTGCAAGCCCTGCTGAGCTGGACCCGGCTGGGCCGCTCCATCCGTGCAGCCTCGTCCGACCCGGAGGCCGCCGCACTCTGCGGTGTGGACGCCGGGCGGGTACACCGCGCCGCTGCGGCCATTTCGGTGGGTTTGGCCGCTTTGGCGGGCGCCATGCTGGCCACACGCGCCACGATAGAGCCCTACGGCGGCCCCTTGCTGTTGATCATGGCCTTTGAGGCGGTGGTCATCGGGGGCATCGGCTCGCTGTGGGGTACCTTGCTGGGTGGCATCCTGCTGGGCCTGGCGCAAAGCTTTGGCGCATTGGTGTCGCCTCAAGGGTTCCAGCTCGGGGGACACCTCTTGTTCCTGGTGGTGCTGGGCGGACGTCTCTGGAAGCAATACCGGGACGGACTGGGCCTCTCCATCTGGCCGGTACCCGGGGGTAAAGCGTCGTCCATATCTGCGCACAAGACGCTGGAGGCGCAGCCATGAAACACCCTATTTCCTGGATGACGGTTGCCGCTGTGGCCCTGGCTGCTTTGCCCCTGCTGCTGGGGGCGAATGCAATCGACAAGCTCACTACCCTGTTTGTATTCATGTTGCTGGCCTCCACCTGGGGTCTTCTGGCCGGACAGGCAGGCTTGGTGTCGGTCGGCCAGCAGGCGTTTTTCGGATTGGGGGCCTACTTTGCCCTGCGCCTGGTTGGCGGTGGCTGGAGTGCCTACCCGGCGCTTTTCGCGGGTGCGGTAGGTGCGGCGGTGGCGGCTTGGGTGTTGTCGTTCTTTGTGCTGCGGCTGAAAGAGGGCGAGTTTGCCATCGCGACCTGGGTGATTGCCGAGGTCATCCGCATTCTGGTAATGCTCGACCCGATGGTGCAGGGCGAAACCGGCACGTCTTTGCTGGCCCTCAATGGGGTCGAGCCAGAGCTGCGCCGCAACATCGGTTTCTGGATGGCGCTGGGCTCGCTGGCATTCATGCTGGGTGTCACCATCTGGATGATGCGCAGTGCGGTCGGTACTGCCACCCGTGCCATCGGGGAAGACGATGAGGCCGCCGCTTCTCTGGGCGTTCGCGTCATGACCACACAACGCTGGGTGTTCGTGCTGGCTTCACTGGGGGCGGCCTTAGCCGGTGTTGCCTGGTTGGCAACCGCCATCACTTTTCTGCCCCGCACCAACTTCGGCGTTCAGTGGTCTGTGTTGATGCTGTTCATGGCCCTGGTGGGCGGGCTGCGCAGCCAGTGGGGTCCGCTGGTGGGCGCTCTGCTTTTGTTCATCCTGCAGGAAAGCCTGGGCCACCTCGGCCCCTGGTATCTCGCCGGGCTGGGTGTTGTCGCCATAGTTTTTGCCTTGTGGTTGCCACGCGGCCTGGCCGGACTGTGGGACGACTGGCAGGCCCGCCGCGCTCTGGGCACCACGCCCGCTCCGGGGCCTGCCGCCCCGGCTTCAACTGTTTCTCCCCTCACTCTTCAAAGGAAATCTGCATCATGAGCTTTCAAGGAAAAACCATTGTCATTACCGGCGTCAGCTCCGGCATCGGCAGCGACACCGCCAAGCTGTTGCGCCTTCAGGGCGCACGCGTCATCGGCGTGGACCGCAACGACCCGACGCTGACGCTGGACGGCTTCGTCAAGGCGGACTTGTCCACTCCCGCCGCCATTGACGCGGCCATTACCCAGTTGCCGGCGCGCATTGATGCGCTGTGCAACATCGCCGGTGTACCCGGTACTTCGCCAGTGGATCTGGTGGCCAAGGTCAATTACCTCGGCCTGCGGCATCTGACGCTGGGTCTGCTGGACCGCATGACCGGCGGCAGCGTGGTGAACATTTCTTCCATTTTGGGCGCCGAGTGGGCAGCCCGCCTGGAGCTGCACCGCACGCTGGGCCAGACCAGCTCTTTCGCTGAAGGGCAGGCCTGGCTTGCCAAAAACCCCGTTGCGCAAGAGACCTGCTACCAGTACTTCAAAGAGGCACTGATTGTCTGGACGTACACCCAGTCTCAAAAGCTGTTCCTGGAGCGCAACGTCCGGATGAACTGTGTTGCGCCCGGCCCGGTGTTCACTCCCATCCTGGGCGACTTTGTGCAAATGCTGGGCAACGAGCGGGTGGAGAAAGATGCCCACCGCATGAAGCGCCCCGCCTTCAGCGACGAAGTGGCTTCTGTCATCGCATTCATGTGCAGTGACGCATCCCGCTGGGTCAGCGGGATCAACTTGCCAGTCGATGGTGGCCTGGCATCGACCTACCTCTGACCGGATGGCGTGGACCGGCATTCTGCGACCGGTCCCGCGCCTATGAAATAAACCGAAACAAACCGCAACCGCCCTGACACCCTGTGTCAGGGGCACTTCGGCACCATCACGGTCATATTCCAACTACCCGACTGGGTTCAGAAAGACCGTGATGACCAACTTCTTCCTTCGTAGCCATGCCAAACGTACGCTCATCGGTGCCGTGACCGCCCTGGTGCTGGTCGGTGGCCTCGCAGCCTGCGGCCACCGCCCGCATGATTTCGGTGCCAACATGAGTGCCGAGCAATACGCCACCCAACGCGACAAGATGGTCGACAAAGTGGGCGGCAAACTCGACCTGAACGCTGACCAGAAGAAGCTGCTGGCCGTCGTGGGTGACAAGATGTTCGAGCAGCGTGCGGCCCTGATAGGCCAGACCAAGGACCCGCGCGCTGAAGTGAAGGCACTTGTGGCCGGCGACAAATTTGACGCCACCCGCGCCCAGACCCTGATCAACGACAAAACCGCCGCTATCCAGACCAAGAGCCCCGAAGTCATTGCTGCCATGGCAAACTTCTACAACAGCCTGAACCCGGCCCAACAGCAGAAGGTGCGCGACTACATGGACGGTCGCGGTCACTGGTTCAGCCGGGGTTGATCGTCATGGCGCCCGCAACCCTGAGCGCCATTGCAGCACCCTTGCGCGCCTACGGGGCCGTGGTGCTGGAGGGCTATGAAGAACCTCACGCCGAAGTCATGGCCCTGGTGTGGGGCCCGCGCTTTGACCGGGAGCACGCCCTGCGCCTGCTGGAGCGCCGCCCCGGTTACGTGCCCCAGGTGCTGCACGATGTGCAAAAGGCGGCTGACCTGTTTGACCGGATGGCCGATGCCGAGCGCGACCGCCTGCGCAGCCTGATCCAGCGCCACCGCAGCTTGCTGTCCGGGTGTGACAATAGGCCCGCAACCCACTGACGCCTATGCACCGCATTTTGCTCATCGATGACGACACCCAGCTCGGCGGCCCCTTGGCCGCTTACTTTGCGCGCTTCGACATGGCGCTGGAACATTGCCTGCGCCCCAGCGACGGTCTGGCGCGCTTGGCGCAGGGCGGCATCGATGCGGCCATTCTGGATGTGATGCTGCCCGAGATGGATGGCTTTGCCCTGTGCCGCGCCATCCGCAAAGACAGCGACCTGCCCATCGTCATGCTCACTGCACGTGGCGAGGTGATGGACCGGGTGGTGGGCCTGGAACTGGGTGCGGACGACTATGTGCCCAAACCTTTCGAGCCACGCGAGCTGGTAGCCCGCGTGCAAACTGTGTTGCGCCGCCGCGCACCCGCTGCGCCCAAGGCCGCTGCGGCCGACCCCAACCACCTGTGCTTTCAGGGCCTGCGTATCGACGTGGCTACCCGCACGGTGCTGCGTAACGGCGAAGCGGTGGACCTTACGGGGACCGAGTTCGATTTGCTGCTCCTGCTGGCCCGGGCGCCGGGCAAGGTGTTCAGCCGTGACGACATCCTCAACCAGCTGCGCGGTCATGAGGCCGAGCTCTACACCCGCGCGGTGGACATTGTGGTCAGCCGCCTGCGCAAAAAGCTGGAGCCGCTGGACTGCATCAAAACCTTGCGCAATGCCGGCTACACCCTGGCGCTGGCCCCATTGGCCACCCCCGCAGGAACTGCCGCATGAGCATGTGGGCGGATTGGTGGCGCACCTGCCAAGGCTGGCCGGCGTTCAAGGCCTGTATCAGGGCCCAGCGCCAGGCCAAACACGCCTTGGTGCACTCGCTGCGCGTGCGGCTGATTGCCATGTTTCTGCTGTTGGCGCTGGCCATGGCAACTACTTTCATGTTCGGCATGCAGGCGGCGCTCAGCATCGGCTGGCGCGATGCGGCCAAGCCCTTGGTGGCCGACTACATCGACAAACTGGCCACCGAGATCGGTGACCCGCCCGACATTGAGCGCGCGCGCGCCATCACCCAGCGATTGCCCTTGAGTGTGCGCATCAGCGGCCCGCAGATCAACTGGCGCAGCAACGCTGAGCAATCCGGCAACCAGCACGACTGGATGGACGACAAACCCGCGGACCCCGATAGCCCCCGCTTCTATGTGCGCACCACCGCCGATGGCCACCGCATCCAGTTCGGGGTGAGCGTACAGGCCTGGCACGACCGCCCCCGCTTTATCGGCTGGGTCACGCTGTTCAGCCTGTTGGTGCTCACCACGCTGGCCTATGTGCGGGTACGCCGCATGCTGCGCCCGCTGGACGACATCCGCGCCGGCGCCTTGCGTTTTGGCGCGGGTGACTTTGCACAGGCCATTCCCGTGCGCCGCTCCCACCACCCGGACGAGCTGGGTGAGCTGGCCGCCACCATCAACACCATGGGCGCCGACATCCACCAGATGCTGGAGGCCAAGCGCACCTTGTTGCTGGCCATCAGTCACGAGCTGCGCAGCCCGCTCACCCGCGCCCGGCTGAACACCGAGCTGCTGCCCGAAACGGCCGAGGTGCAGCCCAGCCGCGATGCACTTCTGCGCGATCTGGCCCTCATGCGCGACCTGGTCACCGATTTGCTGGAAAGCGAGCGCCTGGCCAGCCCGCATGCCTCGCTCCACCGCGAGGCGGTAGACCTGCGCGCATTGGTGGAAGACGTGGTCTGCGAGCTGCAAACCGCCCACTCCGCGGAAGCTGATGCCGGCCCTGCCATCGACATGCATGTGCCCCCCGCCTTGCCCCGTCTGCAGCTGGACCCGACCCGCATCCGCCTGCTGGTGCGCAACCTGCTGGACAACGCCTTGCGCCACAGCGCCGGCGCATCCGCGGCACCGCAAATCACCGTGCATTGGACGGACGGGCAGTTGTCGATCGCCGTGCGCGATTTCGGCACTGGTGTGGAGGAAAACCAGCTGCCCAACCTGGGTCAGCCCTTCTTCCGGCCTGATGCCGCCCGTACCCGCGAAGGCGGTGGCGTGGGGCTTGGCTTGTACCTGTGCCGCTTGGTGGCGCAGGCGCATGGCGGCAGCTTTGCGGTGCGCAATGCCCAGCCGGGCTTGGCGATTGAAATCGCCTTGCCGGTGACGCCTGCGCAATAAACGTCGTCAGTAGAGGCCGCGCATCCGGGCATGCAGTCGGGTGAGCCCCAGAAGCCCGTCCGTGAACGGCGTAGGCACATGGGTCAAGACGCCCAGCTCCTGAACGGCGCTCACCAAGGCATCCAGCTCTATCGGCTTGCCCGCTTCAACGTCTTGCAGCATGGAGGTCTTGAACGCGCCAAGCTTGAGGGTCATGGCGTGTCGGTCTTCCGGTTGCTGGTCGATGGGCAGACCCAGCCTCGCCCCGATTTCTTTGGCTTCCAGCATCACACGTGAAACGAAGTCACGCACCAGCGGATCCCCAAGAATCAGGTCCGTCGTCGCGCCCGTGAGGGCACTGATCGGATTGACCGTCATATTGCCCCATAGCTTGAACCAGGTGTCCCGCTGTATATGGGCAGACACCTCCGCCCCCACCCCTGCGCTATGGAGCAAAGCTGCGAGTTCCTGCACCCGCTGACTGCTCCCCCCGGAGGGCTCCCCCAGAATCAGCCGGTTGCCGAAGTGGTGCTGCACAAAGCCCGGCGACAGCAACGAGCAACTGGCGTGCACCACTCCACCGATGATGTGCCGCGCAGGAATGGCAGTCGCGATGCTTCCCGACGCGTCTACCGACTTCAGTGTGGTTGCCGCAAAGGGGACCCCCAAGCCTTGCAGAAACCACCACGGAACGCCGTTCATCGCCGTGAGCACCATCGTGTCGGTCCCCAGAAGGGGGCCGATTCCGCGGGCAACAGCTTCCATCGCAGGTGCTTTGACCGCGACGATGACCAGGTCTTGCACCCCCAACTCGGTCGCATGTTCGGCCGCTTGCACCGGCACTTGCAACAGGCCCGATGCCTGCTGCAAGCGCAAGCCATGGGCTTGTAGTGCATCCAAGGTCTGACCGCGCGCGATCACACTGACGTGCTGGCCCTGGCTGGCAAGGTGTGCACCCAGCCAGCCGCCGATGGCGCCAGCACCGAAAATACAAATGCGCATGGGATCAGGATTCAGCAGTGAATCCGATGGCCTTCACGATGGGGCCCCACTTTTCGGTATCCGTTTTGAGAATCGCCGCGAGCTCCGCCGGGCTCGATGACTTGGCTTCCAGTCCCATGGCTGCGAGGCCGCTGACCACATCCTTGTCGGCCAGCGCTGCGCGGATCGCAGCATTGGCTTTGGCCACCACATCAGCACTGGCTTTTCCGGGGAGGTAAAAGCCGAACCATTCGCCGAACACCATGTCTTTCATACCCTGCTCGATCAGGGTACCGGTGCCGGGTACGAACTTGTTCCGTGTAGTACCTGTCGTCGCAAGCAAGCGGACTTTGCCGCCGCTCAGGTGCTGAAGAAATTCGCCCACGGGTGCCGAAACGGCAGCAATCTGGCCACCGATCAAATCTAGAATGGCAGGTTGCGACCCGCGGAAACCCACGTGGCGCATATCGACCTTGCCCGCCCTGCCGATCAGCTCGCCGACGAAGTGCGGCACGGAGCCGGGTGCGGGCGAGCCGAAGTTGGCGTTGTTGGGGTTGGCCTTGCACCACTCCAAAAATTCAGGCACGGTTTTGACAGTTGCGGGCACCATGGGGCCCACGGCAAACCCCATGTCGAACACCACGCCCAAAGACACAGGGGTGAGGTCGGTCAGCGGGTCGTAAGGCAGCTTTTTGTAGGTGTGCGGGTAAATGCCGAGCATGGACATGGGCGTGACCAACAAGCTGCCGCCGTCGGGCACCGAGGTCTTGAGTGCGGAAATGGCGATCTGGCCTCCTGCGCCGGCACGGGTATCCACGATGGCGGACTTGGCGTAGGGGCCGGCAAGGTGAGTCGCAAGGCGGCGGGCCAGGGTGTCCACGGTACCGCCGGCGGCAAAGCCCGAGATGATTTTGAGGTTTTCAATGCTTTGAGCCCGTCCGATCAGGGGCATGCCTGCGGCCAGACCGGTGAGAGCCAACTGCAAAATTTGGCGGCGATTGTTTGTCATGAAATGTCTCCTTGTTGTGGTGAAAAAACTCGCTTACGTGGCTGCTTTGGCGGCCGTCCGGTAATTGGCCTTGAAGCGCTCCGGGACCCGTTCGTCAAAGCCGAAGGCAACGCGACGGACCTCCGGGCTGTCGGTCGGTTGATGCCCGACGCCCAGTGCAGATGCGCGGGGCGGAGGAATGGCCACGACCGTGCCGGCCAGCCGGCCCAGGCCGGTAATCTCGCACTCCACCAAGTCACCCGGATCGACTGAGCGCGAATGGCAGGGGGTGCCCATCAGGATCACATCACCGGGAACCAGAGTGATGTGCCGCGCGATGTCGGCAATCACATAATGCGGGCCCCAAATCGTTTCGTCGCCGATATGGGCCTCTTGCACCACCAGCCCATTGCGGTAAGTGCGCAGGGTCTGCTCAAACAAATTGACGCCCCGCACGATGCCGGGCCCGATGGGCAGCAAGGTGTCTGCGCCCTTGACGCGCAGCATGCTGCCTTGGTCGGTGTCGCGGTAGTTCTGCAAGCCCATATCCAGCGCGGGGCAGAAGCCTTCGATGTAGTCCCAGGCCTCATCGGGCAGCACATTGCGGCAGGTCTTGCCGATGACCACGGCGTACTCCCCCTCGTAGTTGAGGTAGAGGCTGTCCGCAGGTTTGTGGATTTCACACTGGTGACCGTTGAGGGAGGTTGGCGGTTTGGTGAAGTAGGTCGGGGTTTCGGTGGGCTTGGGCTGGTTGCGGGTCTCAAAGCTGCGGGAGCTGTACGAGATATGCACCGCAATGATCTTGCTGGGCGACACCGGGGGCAGGTGCTGCACGGTGGCTGGGTCTACCAGGCGCCCGTCGTCCAGGCGGAGCTGGCCTTGGGTGCTGCCGGTCTCTTCGATGGTGCCCCAGCAGGCGCTGCCACCCACCAGGACGCGCCGCCGCTCGACGCGCGGCCCGCGCATCACGGCGGGTAGCTCTTGGATTGGGAATTCAAAGTTCATGCAGCCTCCAGCTCGGATTCGGTGGCGAACCACATGTGGATGTTTCCGGTGCCCCGGGCGTTTTCGTAGGCTGACAAAGCCTCTCCGCGGGCGCGACAGTCTTTGCCGCCCATGGCACCCAGCATCTGCAGGTAATGGGCACCAAAGGCCTCCCACGGTTTTTTGCGGTAGTCGTCGTCCCAGCGCTCCAGCACCGTGTCGTGGCGGCCTTGCTCCATGAGTGCGATGGCGGCCTTGTCGCTGGCGATGTTCTCCGGACGGGACACATTGCTCTCATGAAAAATCCGCGGGTGCTTGGGCGTCCAGGTGATGTCGTTGAACTTGTGGCTCAGGGCGCCGGAAGCCAGCACCACCACGCGCAGACCGCTGGCCTGAATGGCCTGGGCAATCGCCTCGCCGGAGCGCACAAAGTGCGGCCAATCGCAGTTCTGGCAGGAGCTCACGGTCAACACCGGCGTATCCGTCTGTTCCAGCCGCAAGTGCTTGACCAGGTTGATCGTGGCGTACTGCTTACCCAGGTGCGGGTTGTTGATGACCCGGTTGTAGCCACCCTGTGCGCGCGATGCTTCTTCAATGGCAATGGCCAGCTCCGGGTGCCCGCGGTAGGCGTAAGGGACGCCATGCAGGTACCACGGCATTTCGTCAGAGATGTAGTGGCCCTCGTAGCGCGCGGCACCGTCCACCAGGTGGTAGCCCGTGGTGAACCAGTGGCTGTCAAAGATGATGACCACATCCGGCCGGGCAGCGTTGATTTTGTTGCGCAAGCGCGCATAGCCGGCGATCAGGTCAGAGTCTTCGCCATTGCCCATGAGGCGGCGGAACTCTTCGCACTGCATGAGCCCCGGATGATGCGACACCAACGCTGCGCCTACGACTTTTCCCATGGTGGATTCCTTTTGAATGGTTGATTAGCGATGGCTGAAGCTCGCGCGGAACGGCTTTTTGGGAAGCACCACGTCCTTCACATCGCAGAAGAATTCGAAGCTCCAGTCGCCCCCTTCGCGTCCAATGCCCGAGCGCTTGATGCCGCCGAACGGAGCCGCCAGATCGCGAATGCCGAAGCTGTTGACCCAGATGAATCCGGTGCGCACCTGCTCGGCAATCGCGGTGGCATGGGCGGTCTCGCCGTAGCACACACCGCCCAGGCCGTAGTCGGTGCCATTGGCCATGGCGATGGCTTGGGCATCGCTGTCAAAGGTCTGCAGAGTCAGCACCGGGCCGAAGACCTCGTTCTGCACGATCTCGCTGTCTTGACGGAGGTTGGTCAGCATGGTCGGCTCGAAGTACTGGGCGCCGAAGGGGTGCGGCTTGCCGCCCCACAACAGTTCTGCGCCATCGGCCAGCGCGCGTTCCACAAAGCCCTTGACCCGCTCCACCTGGCGCGGGTGGATGATGGGCCCGATCTCGACTGCTATGTCCCGTGGATCGCCGATGTTGAGCTTCTCCACATAGGCGCGCATGGCGGCGACAAAGTGGTCGCGGATGTCGCTGTGCACCAGAAAGCGGGTGCCGGCCAGACACACCTGGCCCGCGTTGCGGTACATCAGCGCGCCTGTGGCGGCTGCGTTGTCGATGTCGGCGTCTTCCAGCACGATGAAGGGCGACTTACCCCCCAGCTCCAGGCTGCAGGGCACCAGGTTGGCGCCGGCGGCTTGGGCAATCCACTTGGCGGTAGGTACCGAGCCGGTGAACGAAATGCGGGCCAGGCGCGGGTCGGAGACCAGGCGCGCACCCGTGCCGGCGCCGCTGCCCTGGACAATGTTCAGCACCCCGGCGGGCAAGCCGGCCGCGTGCGCGCAGTCGGCCAGCAAGCTGCTGGTGAGCGGCGCCCACTCCGGCGGCTTGATGATCACCGTGTTGCCGGCTGCGAGGGCGGGGCCGAGCTTCCAGGTGGCTAGCATCAATGGCGAGTTCCACGGCGTGATGATGACGACCACCCCTGCCGGGTCGTGACGCACGATGTGCGTGGCCTGCTCGGTTTCCAGCGGGCGGTCCTGCAGGCTGAGCGCATGTTCGGCAAACCAGGTGATGTTGAGCATGGCACGCGGAATCACGCCATGCTTCATGCGCGACAGCAAGATGCCCGCGTCATTCGACTCCAGCTGGCAGAAGGCGTCCGCGCGTTTGCCGATCTCTGCGGCAAAGCGATCCAGATAGGGTTTGCGCTCTGCCGCGGTCAGGGCGCTCCAGGCCGGGTAGGCCGCTTGCGCAGCCAAGATGGCGGCATCCACATGGGCCGGTGTGCCCTCGCTAATGCGGCCCAGCAGGCTTTGGTCAATCGGGCAATGCAAGTCAAACAACTCGCCGGATGCCACCCGTTGCCCGCCGATGTAGTGGTGCGGCGATACGTTAAAGCCGGCGATGGAAAGAGTCTCTTGGGACATGATTGCTCCTGAATTGATAGCTGTTAGCGCATGCTCTATGTGCGCTAGAGAGTGATTTGGCTCATATCCAGCAGCTTGTGCGGGTTCATCAAGCCCTGTGGGTCCAGGGCTTGCTTGATGCGTTGCATCAGCTGCAGCTCCAGCGGCGACTTGTGGCGGGCCGACTCGTCGCGGCGCAGCACGCCCAGGCCGTGTTCGGCGGATATCGAGCCCTGGTGGGCGTGCACCGCGTCGTGCACCAACTGGTTGAGCGGGCCTTCGAGCGCCTGGAACGCCGCCATGTCGTCGGGCCCGCTGCCCGGAAGTGGCGAGGCGTTGTAGTGCAGGTTGCCATCGCCCAAGTGGCCGAAGGTCACCTGCCGGACCTGAGGGAATCGGGTGGCAATCAGCGCGTCGGTATTGGCGATGAAGTCGGGGATGCGGGAGATCGGCAGAGAAATATCGTGCTTGATGGTCTTGCCCTCGGCGCCCTGGGCTTCCGAGATGTTTTCACGCAAGGCCCACAGTGCTTCCGATTGCGCCAGCGTGCTGGCCAGCGCGGCGTCGGTCACCCAGCCGTTTTCCATGGCGGTTTCCAGCAGGCTCTCCATGGACTGCGCGGCTTGCGCCTCGTCGCCCGTGGCTGACAGCTCCATCAGCACATACCAGTCTGACGCCTCTCCCAAGGGCCGGCGCGTGCCGGGTATGTGGCGCAACACCAGATCCACACAGGTGTCGCTCAGTAGCTCAAACGCGGTCAATTGCGCACCCAGCCGCTCCTGCGCCAGGGACAGCAGCTCTAGCGCCTGTTGCGGCGTTGGCACGGCCACCAAGGTGACCACCTGTGCCGTAGGCAAGGGAAACAGCTTCAGCACCGCGGCGGTGATGACGCCCAGCGTGCCCTCGGAGCCGATGTACAGGTCCCGCAGGTCGTAGCCGGTGTTGTCTTTGCGCAGGGTGCGTAAGCCATCCCACAGCTGGCCCTCTGCAGTCACCACTTCCAGGCCCAGGCAAAGTTCACGGGCATTGCCGTAGCGCAGCACCTGCACGCCCCCTGCATTGCTGGCGAGGTTGCCGCCTATGGTGCAAGTGCCTTCAGCCGCCAGGCTCAGCGGGAACAGGCGCTTGGCGGCTTTGGCGGCCTCTTGCACCTGCAAGAGCGTGACACCGGCTTCCACCGTCAGGGTGTTGTTGAGCGGGTCCACGGCGCGCACCCGGTTCAGGCGCAGCAGGGACAGCACCACCGGCAACTTGGCAGGGGTGGCCTCGGGCACCGAGCCGCCTGAGAGGCCGGTGTTGCCGCCTTGGGGCACCACAGGCGTGCCGTGTGCGTGGCACCAGGCAATGACTTTGGCCACGTCCTCGGCACTGTCCGGTTGCGCCACGGCCAGCGCCTGGCCGGTCCATTTGCCACGGTAGTCGGTCAGAAACGGGGCTGCATCGGCGCCGCTCAGCAGTTTGCCGCTGAAGGCTTGGCGTAGAGATTCCAGCGACACGTCAGTAAGCTCCTGTGCTCTGCGCGGCGGTGACGGCGGCTTTGTACTGCGCTGCCAGCGAGGTGGTGGCGCGTACCAGCAGGGTGGTGTCCACACCCACCGCCACAAAACAGGCGCCCAGTGACAGGTAGCGCCGGGCCAGACGCTCGTCCGCGCACAAGATGCCCGCTGCCTTTCCGGCGCGGCGTATGCGGGTGATGGCGTCCTCTATCGCGGCCAGAACCTCCGTGTGGGTAGGTTGCCCGAGGTAGCCCATGGAGGCGGACAGGTCCGCCGGGCCGATGAACACGCCATCCACCCCTTCCACCGCAGCAATGGCATCTATATGTTGCAGGGCAACCTGCGATTCCACTTGCACCAGAAGACACACCTGCTCATTGGCTTCGTGCAAATAGTTCGGGTAGCGCGACCACCGGGCCGAGCGCGCAATCGCGCTGCCCACCCCGCGCATGCCCTGGGGCGGATAGCGCATGGCGCGAACCAGCGCGCTGGCCTGGTCTGCCGACTCCACCATGGGCACAAGCAGCGTGGTGGCGCCGATGTCCAGCACCTGCTTGATCAAGGCTGCATCCCCGTGCGGCACCCGCACGACGGGGTGCGTGGGGTAGGGCGCCACACTTTGCAGCGCGCCCAGCAGGCTGCGCAAGTCGTTGGGGGCGTGTTCGCCATCCAGTAGCAACCAGTCAAAGCCGCTGCCGGCGCAAATCTCGGCGGCATAGGGGTCTGCCAGCGCCTGCCACAGTCCGATTTGCACCTCGCCACGGGCCAGCGCTTGCTTGAAGGGGTTCACGGGTGTTTGCATGGCCCCGGCGCTCACATGAAGCGGAATGAGATCGCGCCCAGCGGGCCGTAGTCCGCATGGAAAGTGTCTCCTGCCGCGCCAGCCACCGGTCGGGTGAAGGAGCCGCCCAGCACCACCTCGCCAGCGGCCAGGCCTTCGTTGTACGGTGCCAGCTTGTTGGCCAGCCAGGCCACGCCGTGGGCAGGGTGGTTGAGTACAGCGGCTGCGAGGCCTGACTCCTCAATCACCCCGTTCTTGTAGAGCAGGGCGCCGCACCAGCGCAAATCCAGCGCATCGGGTTTGACGGGGCGCCCGCCCATCACGATGCCGGCGTTGGCTGCGTTGTCGGCAATCGTGTCCAGCACTTTGCGCGGGGCTTTGGTCACGCGGTCGAACTGCTCGATGCGGGCGTCAATGATCTCCAGCGCCGGGACCACGTAATCGGTGGCGGCCAGCACCTCAAAAATGGTCACGTTGGGGCCGCGCAAGGGCTTGCCCAAAATGAAGGCCAGCTCCACCTCCACGCGGGGCAGGATGAAGCGCTGCACGGGAATGTCGCCCCCCTCGGGGAACAGCATGTCGTCCGTCATGGCGCCGTAATCGGGCTCGGTGATCTGCGACGAAATCTGCATCGCACGCGAGGTCAGGCCGATCTTGTGCCCCAAAATTTTGCGGCCCTCATCCAGCTTGATCTGCACCCAGGCGCGCTGGATGGCGTAGCTGTCGGCCATCTCCATGGTCGGAAAGCGTTTGGAGAAATGTTCTACCTGAATGCGTGTCTTCTCCGCTTCATGGAGCTCGCGCGCCAGGGCGATGTGGATGTCGGGTGCCAGCAAGTGAATGTCTCCTCGAACCTTGTATTTGGAGCGCGAGTGTGCAGAGGGCGTCGCTGCACGACAAACGATTTATTCTGGGCAATTTGTTAGACGAGCTTCACAATAGACCCATGTCATCCAGCCGCTATACCCTTCGCCAACTCGAAGCTTTTGTGACCGCTGCCGAGCTGCTCAGCTTTACCAGCGCGGCAGACCGGCTCGCGCTCAGCCCCTCGGCGGTGAGTCAGCTGGTAGTCGAGTTGGAGTCCAGCCTGGGCTTCAAATTGTTTGTGCGCAGCACGCGCAAAGTCAGCCTGTCGGCCGAGGGCAAAGAGTTTTATGCCTCCGCACAAACGGTGCTCAAGCACCTGCATTTGGCCGAGGTGGCCGCCACCGATTTGCGCAACCGTGCCAGCGGGCTGGTCCGCATTGCGGCGCCCATGGTGATTGCCAGCACCATCCTGCCGCTGCTGATCCGCGACTACAACCTGGACCGGCCCAAAATCGTGGTGCGCATCCGCGACGCCGCCGTCGAACAGCTCACCGATGTGGTGGCCAGTGGCGAGGTCGATCTGGCCATAGGCCCCGACCGGCCCGGCAGCGATGCGGTGCATCACACCCCCCTGTTCAGTAGCCCCTGGGTGCTGTGGTGCGCGCCCGGGCACCCCTTGGCCACCAGGCCGGAAGTGCAATGGGCTGATGTGCGCGCCCACACGCTGGTGACGGCGGGGCGCGACCATGAAATCAGCGTGGCGCAAATGGGGGTGGCCTTGCCCGAGGCCGAGCGCATCCGCCCACGCGAAGTGGTGGATCACATCTCCACCGCATTCGGCATTGCGGCGGCGGGGTTGGCGGCCACGGTATCGCCGGCTTATGTGCAGACCTGGGCCAAACGGCAGGGTTTGGTGATGCGGCGCATCGTGGACCCGGAGGTGGTCCGGCAGGTCTGCCTCTACCAGTCTGCGCACCGCACGCCGTCGCCCGCCACCACCGGCTTTGCAGAATATCTGGTGGCGGCCCTGAAGAAGCCGCAGCGCAAACGCCATGGCAGGTGATGCCGCTACAGTGTGAGCTGCAGCGCCGGGCAGGCAAGTTTTGCTCTGGCGCACCAATTGATTCACTACTTTTTTGATAGCTGCTCGCGCATATTCTGCGAGCGCTGGAGCCTGATTTGACTACCAAAAACCTCGTATTACTCCCCGGCCTGATGTGCGATGCCGCCGTCTGGGCACCGCAGGTGCAGGCCTTGTCCGCCAGCCACCACTGCATGGTGATGGACTGGGGCCTGACCGACTCGCTCACCGCCATGGCGCAGCAGGTGCTGGCCGCCGCCCCTGCCACCTTTGCCCTGGCCGGCCACAGCATGGGCGGGCGCGTGGCCCTGGAGTTGATGCGCCTGGCCCCCGGGCGGGTAGAGCGCCTGGCCTTGCTGGACACCGGCGTGCACCCCTTGGCAGAGGGCAAAGCCGGCGCCAAAGAAAAAGCCGGCCGCATGGCCCTGCTGTCGCACGCACAGCGCGCCGGCATGCGGGCCATGGGCGCCATGTGGGTACGCCCCATGGTGCACCCCGCCGTGGTGGGTGGCCCGGTGTTCGAGCAAGTGCTGGCCATGCTGGAGCGCAGCAGTCCTGCCCAGTTTGCCGCGCAAATCAATGCGCTACTCACCCGGCCCGATGCCGCACCGGTGCTTGCCGGCATCACCTGCCCGACGCTGGTGCTCACCGGCCGGCAAGACGCCTGGAGCCCGCCCGAGCAGCACCAGGCCATGGTGGACGCCATGCACGCCGTGCGCGCGGAGCTGGTGGTGCTGGAAGACTGCGGCCATATGAGCACGATGGAGCAGCCCGACGCCGTCAACGCCGCCTTCGCCCGCTGGCTGGCCGCCTGAAAAGTGCCAACTTCGTCGCTGTTCCTGTAACCGTTACAGCACAAAGTTACAAGAATCGGGCCCGGAGCGGTAACAATCTCCCCCTCGGCCGGAAAACCCCGGCCTCCCAACACTGAATCTCACCATGTCGACATTTGAAATTGAAGGCGGCGTGCCCCTGCGAGGCACCATTCGCGCTTCCGGCAACAAAAACGCCATCCTGCCCATGATTGCGGCCTGCATCCTGACGGACCAGGAAGTCATCCTCGACAACGTGCCCGACATCATCGACGTGCGCCACATGCTGGACGTGATCGTCGAAATCGGCGGCAAGGTCGAACGCAGCGGCGAGCGTGTCAGCATCCATGTTGCCAGCGTGCGCACCAGCGAAATCGGCCAGGCTTTGTGCAACAAGGTCCGCACCTCCATCCTGTGTGTGGCCGGCCTTTTGCACCGCACCGGCTCCGCTCGCTTGTTCCCCCCGGGAGGCGACGTCATCGGCCGCCGCCGCTTGGACACGCACTTTTATGGCCTGCAAAAGCTGGGCGCCAAGGTCAGCATCAATGGCGTGTACGACTTCACCATGCCCGGCCCGCTGACGGGCGCTGAGTTGTTTTTTGACGAGCCGTCGGTCACTGGCACCGAGCACATCCTCATGGCTGCAGCGGTGAGCCGTGGCCACACCCTGATCCGCAACGCTGCTTGCGAGCCGCATGTGCAAGACCTTGCTCATCTGCTCAACGCCATGGGCGCCAAGATCAGCGGCATCGGCACCAACCAGCTCAGCGTGGAAGGCGTGGACTCGCTGCACGGCACCACCTACACCGTGTGCCACGACCACATCGAGGCCGCGTCTTACCTGGCGCTGGCTGCGGCCACCGGTGGCGAAATCACGGTCGAGGGCACCGACAAGCACGCCTACGGCATGTGCCACCGCGTGTTCGAGACGCTGGGCGTGAAGATTGATTTGCACGACAAGCACATCTTCCTGTCCGCCAATCAGCGCATGCAAGTCACCCGCGATTTTGACGGCGCCATGCCTGTCATCGGCGACGGCCCCTGGCCCCAGTTCGCCACCGACCAGATGAGCTGCATGATCACCCTGGCCACGCAGGTGGAAGGCAATGTGCTGTTCTTCGAGAAGATGTTTGAGTCGCGCCTGTACTTTGTGGACAAGCTCATCGGCATGGGCGCCGCCGCCGTGGTGTGCGACCCGCACCGCGTGGTCATCAGCGGCAAGAGCCGCCTGCGCGGCACCACCTTGCCAAGCCCCGACATCCGCGCCGGCATGGCCCTCTTGGGCGCTGCCTTGTGCGCCAGCGGCAAGTCCACGGTGCAGAACGCCAACATGATCCAGCGCGGCTACGAAAAGCTGGACGAAAAGCTGCTCGCCCTGGGCGCACGCATCACCCACAAGCCCCACTGAAGGCAGCACGCGAAAGCGTGTTTGCTATCAATAAAAGAGCTGCTCGCGCATATTTCATGGGCGCTGGTGGCTGATTTGAGAGGGATTTGATGAAGCCATTTCCTGTTCGTCTCACCCCCGGCCAAGACCTGCGCGCCGCGCTGGAAGCCGCGGTTCTCGCCCAAAACTGCCGCGCAGCGTTCGTGTTGTCCGGCATCGGCAGCCTGTCCACGGCGGGCATCCGCCTGGCAGGCGCGGCGCAACCCACGCGGCTGACCGAAAGCATGGAGATCCTCACCCTCTCGGGCACGGTGGCCGCCGGTGGCGACAAGACGGGCTCGCATATGCACATGGCTATTTCTACGGCCAAGGGGCAGGTGCTGGGCGGGCATGTGGCGCCGGGCTGCATCGTGCTCACCACGGCCGAGGTGCTGCTGGCCCTGCTGCCCGACTGGCAGTTCACCCGCGAGCCGGATTCGCTCACCGGATACGATGAACTGGTGATCCGTCCCCGGAACTGATTTGCTATTTATTAGATAGCTGCTTGCGCATATTCCACGTGCGCTAGTGGCTCATTTGTTTCTTCAGCCATCATGAAAACCTTTTACAACCACCTCCACGCCCAGCACCAGGGCAAAGTCGAAATGTTCCGTGGCGCGCTGGTGCCGTGCTTTGAGGTGCCGGCCCGTGCCGACCATGTGCTGGCCGAGCTGCAACGCCGTCAGCTGGGCGCGGTGCTGGAGCCGCAAGCCTTTGACGAGGCGGCGCTCACCGCCATCCACAGCCCGCGCTACCTGCGCTTTCTAGCAACGGCTTGGGACCAGTGGGTGGCGCTGGACGCAGCCAATGCGGACAAAGACATCCTGCCCTCCGTCTGGCCCACGCGCACCTTCCGCACCGACATTGAACCTGACAACTTTGCCGCCAAGGTGGGGCTGTATTCGTACGACGCGGGCACGCCCTTCACCAGCGGCACTTGGGTGGCCGCCCGCGCCGGAGCGCAATGCGCCTTGAGCGCCGCGCAAGCCTTGCTGGCCGGCGACCGCGCCGCCTTCGCCCTGAGCCGCCCGCCCGGCCACCATGCAGGGGCCGACTTTTTTGGCGGCTACTGCTTCTTGAACAACGCAGCCTTGGCGGCACAGCACCTGCGCAATGCCGGCATGAAGAAGGTGGCGGTGCTGGATGTGGACTACCACCACGGCAACGGCACCCAGGCCATCTTTTACGACCGGCCCGATGTGTACTTCGCCAGCATTCACGGCGACCCGCGCACCGAGTACCCGTTCTATCTGGGCCATGCGGATGAAACCGGCTCCGGCGCTGGATTGGGGGCCAACCTCAACCTGCCGCTGCCTCGCGGTACCGACTACGCCACCTGGGCTCAGGCCCTGGAGACTGCCTTGGCGGGCATTGCACGCTTTGGTGCGGACGCATTGGTGGTGTCGCTGGGCATGGATACCTTTGAGGGCGACCCGATTTCGGGCTTCAAGCTTAGGACGGACGACTACCTGCGCATCGGCGAGCGCCTGGCGAAAGCCGGCTTGCCCACCGTGTTCATCTTTGAAGGCGGTTACGCCGTGGAAGAGGTGGGGGTGAATGCGGTGAATGTGTTGCAGGGCTTTACCAATCCGTAACACGCGCCGGGGCGGGCAGCCCGCCCGGAGCGGCTAAGCTTGCGTTTATGACTTCGATTTTTCAAATCTGCAGCCCCGTGTGGCTGCGGCGCGGTGTGCGCGCCACCGTTGTAGCCATGGCTTGTGCCGTGGCTACCCCCGCACTGGTGCTGGCCCAGGGCGTGACAGCCACCCTCGACAACGCAGCTTCCACAGAGCGGCTGATCTCCGAGTTCGGCGGCTGGATCGGCAACCGCCACGATGCGGATCAGCTGGTCACCACCTTGCGCAGCGGCCGCCCGACGGCTACCGAAGGTGCGGCCAGCAAAGAACCAGCCACCGGACCATTGGGTTACGGCGAAGTACGCCTGGCGCTCAAGCTCGCGCAAGGCGCACTGGCGCAGCAGGGCGTGGCCTACCCCAATCCGGATCAGCTGCAGGCGGCGCTGCATGGCGGTGTGTTGCGCACTCCGCAGGGCGAACAGGTGATGGATGGGGTCTTGCCCCAAAAGGCAAGGGGCACCGGCTGGGCCAACATGGCCGAGCGCTATGGCCTGACCACTGAAGATTTGCTGCCCCCGCCGGGCAAGGCCGTGACGGTAAAGAGCGCCAAGCAGTCGGCCGCCAAGGGCAAAGCCAAAGCGGGTGCCAAGAGCAAAGCGCCTGCAAAAGCATCGTCTAAAAGCAAGATCAAGTCTTCCGCTAAAAAACCGGTAGCCAAGTCTGCCAAGCCAGCGGCCAAAGTCGTCAAAAAAGCGACCTCGGGCAAATAGGCGTTTCGGGCCGCAAGGCCGCGTGGCGGTGGATCAGGCCGGGTTGCGGCGGGCGCGCAGCAGGGCGGCCAGACCCACGGCCGCCACCAAGATCAACACCGCCGGAAAAGCCACCGTGGCCGACCAGTCAATCAGCGCGCCGCTGATGCCGGAGGCCACCAGCCCGCCCAAGGTGTAGTTCAGCACCAGCACCGCGGTGCAGTTGACCAGGGCAATGCCTTTTTCGCGCGCGCCAATGTCGGTCATGCACAGGGTGTAGAGGCTGCTGCCGG
This sequence comes from Curvibacter sp. AEP1-3, assembly GCF_002163715.1. GTDB lineage: Bacteria > Pseudomonadota > Gammaproteobacteria > Burkholderiales > Burkholderiaceae_C > Allorhodoferax. The sequence continues at coordinate 2,003,181 of NZ_CP015698.1, read as the reverse complement.
CGGCGCCGAGCAAAAACACCACCGGCCACGCGACCCAGATGGCGTGCTCCACCAAAGGCAGGGCTGCAGCACACACTAAGGCGACGGCAGCTACGGCCACCATCAGGCTGCGGCGGCCTCGCACCGGGTCGGCAAACCGGTCTGCCGCCATCCCCACCGGAATGGCTGCCAGCGTGCTGCCCAGACCGCTCACAGAAATCAACAACGCGGCTGCACTGGCGCCCAGACCCATGCTCAGGCCGTAGAGCGGCAGGATGGAGGCCAGGCCCAGCTCAAAGAAGCCGCCGATAAACCCGGCCAGCATCAGGATAGGGTGCTGCTGCACCGCCTGCCACAGGCCGCGCGGTCCGACGCTGGTGTTGCCGGCCTCTGCAGGGGTGAGGATGGGCGGTATGAACATCGTCCACACCAGGCCCAGGGTCAGCAGCGCGATCACCAGACCCAGTGCCACATGCCCCGTGCTGCCGGCCCAGGCCAAGAGGCTGGGGCCGATGATGAAGGTCGCGCCCACCATGGTGGCGTACATGCCCATGGTGCGCCCCAGGCGCTCGGGCGGCGAAAACTCGGCAATCAAGGCCTCGGCCAGCACCCAGCGCATGCCGCCTGCAATGCCCGCCAGAAGCTCCAACACAAACCACACCGCTATGGAGTCGGTACTCAAAAAGCCCACTGCCGCTGCCAGCGGCACGCCGGAGGCAAACCACATGGCGCGCCGGCGGCCCCATCGTCGAGTGAGCGCTGATGCAAAGGGCGTCACGATAAATATGCCTAGCCAGGTGGTCGCCGCAAACAGGCCGGCGATGGTGGTAGACACCTCCCGCTCTGTGAGCAGCACCAGCATCAGCGGCGACAACATAAAGACGCCCGAGAGCTGAAACAGCGTGGAGCCGAACACGGCCAGCAAGCCCGTGCGGGAGCCGGGGTGCGCAGTGGCGCCGGTGGTGGGTTCGTTATGCAAGAGAACGTGCTTCCAGAATGGCGCGGGCCACCTCGGCAAAACCTGCGCCTCGCGCAGAAGGCGTGAGGTAGGTCGGCAGGTGGCTGAGCTGTGGCACAAAGCGCGCTATGTTGGCCACGCCCGCGCTGTGGGTGAAGTGCTGGAACATGGCTTGGTCGTTGCCCGAGTCGCCCACAAACACCCACTGGTCCAACTCGGTGCTCAGGTCACGATCCAACAACTCGCGGACGATCCAGCAGGCGCCGGTCCATTTGTTGAAGTCCCCGAAGCAGCCGTGAATGTGGATGCTACTCACCGTGGTTTGCATGCCGTGGCTTTGCAGCAGGGCCAGCACGCGTTGCACCGTTTCGGGCGAGTGATGGGCAAATTCGGCGTAGTCGAACGCGAGGTCGGTTTCGCGGCCCGCGCTGTCGCGGCTGAGCTCCATGCCCGGCACTTCGGCGCAGACTTGGGCGGCAATGGAGTCCATGCGCAGCCTGTTGGCGGTGCGCACTTCAGCACTTTGTTGATATCGTTTTGATAGCGCCCCGCGCATATCCGACGGGCGCTGGAGGTCAATTTGGCTAGTAACCGCGTAGGCAGGGCCGGGTACAAAAGCCACGGCCCCGTTCTCCGCCACCATGGCATCCACCGGCCAGGCCGGGCCGTTGGTGACCGCCATGAAGGGCTCGCACCAGCCGATGGGCCGCCCGGTGATGGGGATCACCGTCAGCCCGGCCGCCTTCAGGTCCCCTAGCGCCTGCAGCGCCGCGCGTGCAATGTGGCCGTCGTGGGTGAGGGTGTCGTCGATATCGGTGAACACCCCGCGGATGGCACGGCGGCTGTCCACCGGCCATTGCGCCAGGGGTTTCACGTGGGAGCCTCTTGTTTAGCCTGCTGTTTGCAGTGCCAAGCCTGCATGTTCGCGCAGCGGGTGGAAGTGAATTTTGGGGAAGCGCTCTTGGGCCAGACGCACGTCGTAGGGGCTGGTGCACAGGTAGGCCAACGTATCGGCCGCGTCCTTGGCCATGCGCATGGGGTAAGCGTTCACAAACTCCTGCAGTTCCTTCGGGCTATCGGCAGTGATCCAGCGGGCGCCGGTGTACTGGCTGCTCTCCAGCCGGATGTCGGCGTCGTACTCGCCCTTCAGGCGGTGCTGCACCACTTCAAATTGCAGCTGGCCCACTGCGCCCAGCAGCATGTTGCCGCCCATTTCTGGCTTGAACACCTGGATGGCACCTTCCTCGCCCAGCTGGGCCAGGCCCTGCTGCAGCTGCTTGGTGCGCAAGGGGTTTTTGAGCACCACGGTCATGAACATTTCGGGCGCAAAGAAGGGCAGGCCGGTGTACATGAGGTTGACGCTGCCATCGGTGATGGTGTCGCCCAGCTGCACGCCGCCGTGGGTGGTAAAGCCCACGATGTCGCCGGCGTAGGCCTCTTCCACCGCCTCGCGGCGCTGGCTCATGAAGGTCACCACCGAGGTGGGGCGCAGCTCTTTGGCGGTGCGCATGACTTTGAGCTTCATTCCCGGTGTGTACTTGCCGCTGGCCATGCGCACGAAGGCGATGCGGTCGCGGTGGTTGGCGTCCATATTGGCCTGCACCTTGAAGACCACGCCGCTGAAGGATTCGTCTTCGGGCTGAATCTCTTTGACCACGGGCTGGCGGTTCACCAGCGTAGTGCTAATGCGCTTCTGGGGTGCGGGCGCGAGGTCGACCAGCGCGTCCAGCACTTCCATCACACCGAAATTGTTCACCCCGGAGCCGAAGAACACGGGTGTTTGCTTGCCAGCTAAAAAGGCTTCGTGGTCCCAGGCAGGGGAGGCGCCAGTGGCGAGCTCCATGCTCTCCACCGCCGTGTCCCACTCGTGGCCGAAGCGGGCTTGCAGGGCAGCAGGGTCGCTCAGGGGCATGGTGTCGAAATCTTGAGGACGGCGCTCGCTGCCGGACTCAAACACGGTCATGGCCTGGGTGCGCAGGTTGATGATGCCGCCGAACAGCTTGCCTTGGCCCACGGGCCAGGTCATGGGCACGCAAGGCATGCCCAGCTCACGCTCGATTTCGTCCAGGATGTCCAGGGGCTCGCGCACTTCGCGGTCCATCTTGTTCACGAAGGTGATGATGGGTGTATCGCGCTGGCGGCACACTTCGATCAGGCGGCGGGTCTGCGCTTCCACACCGTTGGCGGCGTCAATCACCATCAGTGCCGAGTCCACGGCAGTGAGCACGCGGTAAGTGTCTTCCGAGAAGTCCTTGTGGCCGGGGGTGTCGAGCAGGTTGACCACGTGGTCGCGGTAGGACATCTGCATCACCGAGGATGCGACAGAGATACCGCGCTGCTTTTCGATTTCCATCCAGTCGGAGGTGGCGTGGCGGCTGGCCTTGCGGGCCTTCACCGAACCGGCGATCTGGATCGCGCCTGAGAACAGCAAGAGCTTTTCGGTAAGCGTGGTCTTGCCGGCGTCCGGGTGGGAAATGATCGCAAAAGTGCGGCGGCGCTTGGTCTCGGGTGCGTAGGTCACAGGGGGGTCCAGGGTCGGGTGGGCCGCGCATCACAGGCGGGCCGCAGGAGAAGAGGGCGTATTTTACAGAGCTGCCCCGACAGCCGCGCGCGGGGCAGGCCTTAAACTCGCCGCCATAACAAACGAGCAATCTCGGAGACACGCGTGAGCATCAAGCAGTTGGCCCAGGCATTGGGTCTGTCCACTTCCACGGTCAGCAGGGCCTTGAACGGTTACACCGACGTCAATGCCCTGACCCGCACCCGTGTGCAAGAAATGGCAGACGCCATGGGCTACCGCCCGGATGCGGGCGCGCGCCGCTTGGTGCGCGGCAATACCGATGCAATCGGCATTGTGTATTCCGCCGCGGTCGAAAACCTGGGTAACCCGCAGTTTCTGGACATGGCCGATGGTTTGGGCGAGCGCCTGGAGCGCGAGCACCAGGACTTGCTGCTGGCGGTGGCCAAAAATGAAACCGAGCTCGAAATTTACGAGCGCCTGTTCCGGGGCGGCCGGGTGGATGCGGTCATCGTGCCCAACACCCGGGTGCAGGACCCGCGCGTGGATTTCCTGCTGGAGAACAACTACCCCTTTGTGGGCTACGGCCGCACTGCCGACTGCGCGCACTACTCCTGGCTGGACTTTGATAACGACCTGGGCAGCCAGCTGGCGGTAGAGCATTTGCTGGCCTTGGGCCACACGCGCATTGCCTATGTACACGCTCCCCTGGAGTTGAACTTCGCCTTCCAACGCCACCGGGGCTACATCAGCACCCTGAAGGCAGCAGGGGTGGAGTGCCCGCCCGGCTATTGCATAGGCGGTGTGAACGACAGGCGCAGCGGCCTGAATGCCGTGGCGCAGGTCTTGGCCTTGTCACCCCGGCCGACCGCTGTGCTGGTGGATAACAACCTGGGCGGCGTGGGCCTGATCCGTGGCTTGATGGATGCCAACCTCCGGGTGGGGCAGGACATATCGGTGGTGGTGCACGGCGACATTCCGCAGGACACTCTGCTTACCGGCTTGAATGTCACCACCGTGACCCAGCCCACGCCGCAAACCACCGGTTTTGCGCTGGCCGAGATGGTGATGAAGGTGCTGCGCGACTCCGAGGGCGGCCCTTACCAGCTGCTGCGCCAGCCGGCATTGCAGGTGGGTACTAGCACCGGCCCGGTAGCCTGAAGCCCGGACGCGGTCGGGTGACTTTGACCTAGTGGCTTGGTGCGGCAATCGACACGAGGTTAAAATCCGCAGCTTCCGAGGAGCGTTGCAGCCCGCCAAGTGCCCATACCGGCACCGCGAGTGAGGCTCGGAACCCACGATGCGCCCTGCATCGTGTCCCCCAACGGCGCTCACCCACTGGAAATGTGTGCGGTGAGTGGCCTCAAAAACCCCCGTGTGCGCCAGTGGCAATGCAAATCAACGTTTGGAGCACACCATGAGCGCTGTATTGAAACTGGTTAAGAACGCCAAGACCCCCAAAGCTGTGAAGGCCGTCAAAGCGGTTTCCGCTGCCAAGGCCGTCGTGGCCCAATTTGAAGACTACAAAGTCGCCGACCTGAGCCTGGCCGATTGGGGCCGCAAAGAGCTGACCATCGCCGAAACCGAAATGCCCGGCCTGATGGCCATCCGTGAAGAGTTCGCCAAGAGCCAGCCTCTGAAAGGCGCACGCATCACTGGTTCCCTGCACATGACCATCCAGACCGGCGTGCTGGTCGAAACCCTGCAAGCCTTGGGCGCAGATGTGCGTTGGGCTTCTTGCAACATCTTCTCCACCCAGGACCACGCAGCCGCTGCGCTGGTGGCCAAGGGCACCCCCGTGTTCGCACACAAGGGTGAGTCGCTGGAAGAGTACTGGGACTTCACCCACCGCATTTTTGAATTCGGTGGCAAGAAGGGCACTGCGGCCGAAGGCCCGAACATGATTCTGGACGACGGCGGCGATGCCACCTTGCTGATGCACCTGGGCGCTCGCGCTGAGAAAGACATCAAGGTGCTGGCCAAGCCCGGTAGCGAAGAAGAAGTGTGCCTGTTCAATGCCATCAAGGCCAAGCTGAAGGTGGACCCCACCTGGTACAGCCGTCGCCTGAAGAACATCATCGGCGTGACCGAAGAAACCACCACCGGTGTGATGCGTCTGGAAGAAATGTCCGCCAAGGGCACTCTGGCCCTGCGCGCCATCAACGTGAACGATTCGGTGACCAAGAGCAAGTTCGACAACCTGTACGGTTGCCGCGAATCCCTGGTCGACGGTATCAAGCGTGCGACTGACGTGATGATCGCCGGCAAGGTGGCTGTGGTGGCGGGTTACGGTGACGTGGGCAAGGGTTCTGCCCAAGCGCTGCGTGCTTTGTCCGCCCAAGTGTGGGTGACAGAAATCGACCCGATCAACGCCCTGCAAGCCGCCATGGAAGGCTACAAGGTTGTGACCATGGAATACGCTGCCGACAAGGCCGACATTTTCGTGACCACCACTGGCAACAAGAACGTGATCACGTACGCGCACATGGATGCGATGAAGGACCAGGCCATCGTCTGCAACATCGGTCACTTCGACAATGAAATCGATGTGGCTTCCCTGTCCAAGTGCAAGTGGGAAGAGATCAAGCCCCAGGTGGACCACGTGATTTTCCCCGCCAAGGGCAAGAAGGCTTCCAAGCGCATCATCCTGTTGGCCAAGGGCCGCTTGGTGAACCTGGGTTGCGGTACCGGCCACCCTAGCTTTGTGATGTCTTCCAGCTTTGCGAACCAGACGATCGCCCAGATCGAACTGTTCACCAAGCCCAAGGATTACAAGGCCGGTAAGGTTTATGTGTTGCCCAAGCACCTGGACGAAAAGGTGGCACGTTTGCACCTGAAGAAGGTCGGCGCCATGTTGACCGAACTGACCGACGAGCAGGCTTCGTACATCGGCGTGAGCAAAGCCGGTCCGTACAAGAAAGACACGTACCGCTATTAATAGCACCCCCGAGGCGCCTTTGGCGCCTCCCCCTCAAGGGGGCGACACCTGCGGTCCGGCGAAGCCGGTCCCGCGGTGTTTCTGGCTTTGAGAGGCTGATAACTTTGGATAACGATGCGAATTGATCAACTTTTGGTGCAGCGCGGGCTGGCCAGCACCCGCTCGCAGGCTCAGCGCCTGATTGCGGATGGCGTGGAGTGGCTGAAGATGGAGCTTTCGGGCGAAGTCTGGAAGCGTGTGGCCAAAAATGGCGACGAAGTGCCCGATGGCGCCAAGATCCGTTTGCTCGATGATTCCGAAGCGCGTTATGTGTCCCGCGGTGGCCTCAAGCTCGAGGCGGCGCTGAAGCACGTAGGCTTGACTGTCACCGGCTTGCGTTGTCTGGATGTGGGGCAGAGCACCGGTGGCTTCACCGACTGCCTGCTCCAAGCTGGCGCGCAATCGGTGGTGGGTGTGGATGTGGGCAGTGCCCAGTTGCATCCAACGCTGCGCGACGATACACGCGTGCTGTGTGTCGAGAGTGTCAATGCCCGCACCCTGTCTGCTGCAGATTTGATAGCTGCTTACGCAGATAGCACGGGCGCTGGTGGTCAATTTGATGTTGAACCCGATGGCGATGACGGCTGGGATGATGGGGATGACTTCGACGACGAAGATGACTCCCGCCCGCCCGTGGATGCGTCGGATGATGCTGAAGAAGAGGCCGTGGAGCTGCCGTCTGAGTTTGCGCCGCCGTTTGACCTCTTGGTCGCTGACCTGTCCTTCATTTCGCAGACCCTGGTATTGCCTGCTGCAGTGCCCTTGTTGAAAGAGGGCGGCATCATGCTGACCTTGGTGAAGCCGCAGTTTGAATTGCAGCCTGGCCAGGTGGGCAAGGGCGGTATCGTCAAGGACCCGGCCATGTACCCCATTGTGGAACAGCGCTTGCGCGGGACCTGCGCCGATCTGGGGCTGACCGTGACGCATTGGTTCGACTCCGCCATTGAAGGCGGAGACGGGAACCGCGAATTCTTTATTTGTGCCCGCAAGGCGGGCTGAACCCGGTGCCTGTCATGCAGGCGCGGGAGACGGAGATGACTATGTCTACCAACCAACGGATTCCACTGAGCCTGGAGTTTTTCCCGCCCAAAACCCCGGAAGGCGCTGAAAAGCTGCGCACCGTGCGCCAGCAGCTTTATGGACTGAAGCCTGAGTTTTGCTCGGTGACATTCGGTGCAGGCGGCTCCACACAGGAAGGTACGTTCAACACCGTGCGCGACATCCTGTCGGAAGGCGTGAGCGCAGCGTCCCACTTTTCGTGTGTGGGGGCGACCAAGTCCACCGTGCGCGAGCAATTGGCTACCTTGAAGGCTATGGGCGTAAAGCGATTGATGGCCTTGCGGGGCGATTTGCCCAGCGGTTACGGCGCCGGTGGTGAATTCCATTACGCCAGTGACCTGGTGGCATTTATCCGTGCCGAGACGGGTGATGACTTTCACATCGAGGTGGCGGCCTACCCGGAAGTGCACCCGCAGGCCAAGTCGCCGGCCAGCGATTTGCAGGCTTTCGCCACCAAGGTGAAAGCGGGCGCCAATTCAGCGATCACCCAGTATTTCTACAACTCCGACGCCTACTTCCGCTTCCAGGAAGAGGTGGATGCACTTGGCATCACCGTGCCTGTGGTGCCCGGCATCATGCCCATCACCAGCTCCACCCAGTTGATGCGCTTCTCGGATGCGTGTGGTGCGGAGATTCCCCGTTGGATCCGTCTGCGGCTGCAGAGCTACGGGGATGATGTGGCTTCCATCAAGGCCTTCGGTCTGGAGGTGGTGACGGACTTGTGCGAACAGCTGCGTGCCGGCGGCGCGCCTGCACTGCATTTCTACACCATGAACCAGAGTGCGCCCACTCTGGCTTTGTGCAAGAACTTGGGGCTAGACGCTTAAGGCGCCAGGACCTTAGCCGCCGGCGTCCAGGGTGGACGTCGCGTTGGTGTCCTGACCCAGCAGCTCCACCATCTGGGGCAGCGCATCTTTGAGCGCAGCCTTGAGGGTGTGTGGCGGGTTGATCAGAAACATGCCGCTGGCGGGTAAGCCTGGGCGAACGACTTCACCGTCGGCATCTTGCGTGAGCTTGCTGGACTTGACGGTCAGCGTAGCGTGCAGCCAAGATTTGCCGGCCTTGTTCGCCATGGTCTTGAGCTTTTTAGGGACGTCGTGGGCTTCCGGGCGAGGGATGATGGGGTACCACACCGCATACGTGCCGGTCGCAAAGCGTTGCATGGCATCTGCCACCATGCCGACCACGCGGGCGTAGTCGTTTTTGACTTCGTAGCTCGGGTCACAAAGCACCAGCGCGCGGCGTGACGGTGGGGGCAAAAACTTCTTGAGCCCTTCAAACCCGTCTTCCCGCAAAACTGTCACTTGACGACCGGCTTCCAGTTGGGCCACGTTGGCGATCAGTGTTTTGGTGTCGGTGGGGTGCAGCTCGAAGAGCTTGAGCTTGTCGCGACCGCTCAGCAGGCTTTGGATGATGAAGGGCGAGCCGGGGTACACCGACCAGTGGTTGCCGGCGTTAAAGCCCGCCACCATGTCGATGTAGTCTTGCAACGCGGGGGCAAACGGCTTTTCAGGCCTGGTGGCAACCAGCTTCAGAAAGCCTTCAGCGGCTTCTTCACTGGTCTTGGCAAAGTCGCCATCCAGTCGGTACAAGCCCGCACCGGCATGGGTGTCAAAGACGTTGAGGGCGGTTTCTTTTTGCGTCATGTGACGCAACACAGCCAGCAATGTGGTGTGTTTCAGCACGTCGGCATGGTTGCCGGCGTGGAAGGCGTGTCGGTAACTAAACATCCCCTATGATACCCAGCGACCCGGGATGCCATGTTGCATCCAGATTGGAACAGTGCTTTACCCGAGCGCTTGCGGGCATAAAAAAGACAGATTTCACCTCACCTCATGGCTGACATCACGACTCCGACCAGTAAACCCAAAGCTCCGGCGACCGGGCACCTGGACGCCCTTGCGCCGGGCACCCGATTGGCTGAGTTCGAGGTCCAAGGGCTGCTGGGCGTCGGTGGTTTTGGCATGGTTTATCGCGGGTACGACCACTCCTTGCACAGGGCGGTCGCCATCAAGGAATACATGCCCACCAGCTTGGTGGGCCGTGATCGCAATCACTCGGTCACAGTGAAATCTGCGGTAGATGCCGCCTCTTTTGAATCCGGCTTGCGCTCATTTATTGCCGAAGCGCGTTTGCTGGCACGGTTTGACCACCCGTCTCTAGTGAAGGTGTACCGGTTCTGGGAGGCGAATAACACAGCTTATATGGCAATGCCGCTCTACGAGGGCATCACGCTCAAAGAAGCGCGGCGCCGCATGAGCGGGCCGCCTCCACAGGCGTGGCTGCAGTCAGTGTTGTGGTCAGTGTTGGCGGGCCTCAAGGTTCTGCATGACAACAGCACCCTGCACAGGGACATATCGCCTGACAACATCTTTTTGCAAAACGTCGGACCGCCGGTGCTATTGGATCTGGGCGCCGCCCGCCGCGCGATTCTGGACACCAGCCACAAGCACACCGCGGTGCTCAAGGTGAATTACGCGCCGATTGAGCAATATGCCGACGCCAAGGATATGCAGGAAGGCCCTTGGACAGACTTGTATGCCGTTGCTGCCGTGATGCACGGCTGCATTTGCAATGAGCCGCCTTTGCCCGCCACCTTCCGTGCCGTGCGGGACCGCATGCCGAGCTTTGAGCAGGTCACACAAACCGCACAGACCCATTTCAACCAGACGTACTCTGACAATTTCGTACAGGCGATTTCGCACGCATTAGCCATTGAGCCGACCGAGCGCACGGCCAGCGTTGAGGCTTTTGCCCGCGAAATAGGTTTGAAATCGCCTCCTGACTTGGCCCGGTTTGATTGGCGCAAAGCTTTGGGTGATTCTGTGACTCTGACAGAGACGGGCGAAGATCCGGAGCCGATTACGACGGAGTTGTTGACGACCCAGCCGGCATCGGATTTTCCGGATACTGTTTTTCAGCCCACGACTTACGACCACTCCAAGACCGTCAAAACTCTGTCCCGAGCCGACGTGGCGGCCAAGCCGCGCGTTGCCAGAAGCTCTGCGACGGTGAGTAAAGGCATACCTCTGTGGTTCTGGCTAGTGCCGACTGCGTTGCTGCTCGCGCTAATCGCTTGGTGGATGCGACCCGTTACTATCCCTGCCGCTGTCGTGCCGCCTACGCAGGCCGATGCCCCCTCGGCAGTCATCACAGAGCCAGCAGAGGTGCCTTCCACGCCCCCCGAGTCTCCAGCACATCCCAAGCAGACTGCGCCGATTGCCACCAGTGGTGGCAAGACACCCGGTGCGGATGCAGTTGCTGGTTCGCAGCGCGCAGTTGTGCCTGCAAAGCCTGTGGCGCAGGCGCCTGTAGCGGCCACAGAGAAGGTGGCGCCTCCCAAGCCGCAGCCACGATCAGACGCCAAGCCTTTGGACGACAAACCCACTCCAGCCAGAGACCCGATTGCGATTTGTGCGGAGGCTAGCATCCTGACCCGGACCATGTGCATTTACCGGGAGTGCCAGAAACCGGAGTTCTACCAGCTGCCGGTTTGTGTGGCTGACCGCAAACATTGGGAAGAGAAGAACAAGGCCCGGAACTGAGCAGTTCGGGCCGCATTTGGTGAATTCGCCAGCTCTTTGTATAATGGAAGGCTTCGCAGCGCTTTTGTGGCTCCGCGGCGAAGAATTCAACCCACCTAAGAGATTCCCATCAGAGGAACGCCGATCGTGGAAAAGAGCCCTCCCAAACCTTCTTTTTAAAGAGAAAACTCATGTCTACATTCAGCGCAAAACCCGCTGAGGTCGTGCACGAGTGGTTTGTGGTTGACGCGACCGACAAGGTCCTCGGACGAGTAGCCAGCGAAGTTGCTCTCCGTTTGCGCGGCAAACACAAGGCCATTTACACGCCTCACGTCGATACCGGTGATTTCATCGTCGTTATCAACGCAGCCCAACTCAAAGTGACTGGCACCAAGTCCTTGGACAAGGTGTACTACCGCCACTCCGGTTACCCCGGCGGTATCACAGCCACCAACTTCCGTGACATGCAGTCCAAGCATCCCGGTCGCGCTCTGGAAAAAGCCGTCAAGGGCATGCTGCCCAAGGGTCCCCTGGGCTACGCCATGATCAAGAAGCTCAAGGTGTACGGTGGTGCTGAGCACCCCCACACTGCCCAGCAACCCAAAGTGTTGGAACTGTAAGGAGCTCACATGATTGGTGAATGGAACAATGGAACAGGCCGTCGCAAATCCAGCGTCGCCCGCGTATTCCTGAAAAAAGGCACTGGCAAGATCACCGTGAACGGTAAAGACATCGAAAACTTTTTCGGTCGTCAAACCTCCATCATGATCTGCAAGCAACCCCTGCTGTTGACGAACCACGCAGAATCGTTTGACATCATGGTCAACGTTGCTGGCGGCGGTGAATCCGGCCAAGCGGGTGCTACCCGTCACGGCATCACACGTGCTTTGATCGATTACGACGCGAGCCTCAAGCCCGCACTGAGCCAAGCCGGCTTCGTAACTCGTGACGCACGTGAAGTTGAACGTAAGAAGGTCGGCTTCCACGGCGCACGTCGTCGTAAGCAGTTCTCCAAGCGTTAATCACGCTGCAACATTACGTTGCAATCCAGAAGCCGCCAGAGTGCAAACTCAGGCGGCTTTTTTCGTTCTGGCTGATAGACTTCGCCCTCCATGAGATTCCGTCTATTACGTCGCCGCCTCACCATCAGTGCCCCCCGCATGGCCGTGCGCAGTGCGTTGCCGTGGCCATTCCGCTGGGCCTTGCTGGCCATTGTTCTGGGCTTTTGTGCAGCGATCGGCCTGTGGGCCTTTGAATTCGGCAAGGATATCGCCGGCCTTGAAAAAGGCTCCAAAGACGAATTGATGCAGCTGCGGGCGAACGCAGCCGCTCTGCAAACGGAAATGCTGGCCTTGAAGGCCGAGCGGGACAAAGCCCAATCGATTGCCAACACTGCGGATACCTTGGTGACGGCAGAAAAAGCTTCCCAAGAAAAACTCATCGCGCAGGTCAAGCAATTGGAGGCGGATAACCGAACGTTGCGGGACGACCTCGGATTTTTTGAGAAACTGATCCCGTCAGGTGGCACCGAAGGCGTAGCAATCCGGGGCCTTCAAGCGGAACTGATTTCCCCGACCACACTAAAATGGCAGGCGCTGGTCATGCAGGCCGGCCGTAACACCCAAGAGTTTGCAGGTCGTTTGGAAATAACTCTGGTGGGTACGGCCAACGGAAAAACCTGGACGGCTTCGTTGCCTGACGGCTCCATGCCCGTCAAGCTCAAGCAGTACGGGCGTCTTGAAGGGGAGTTCCAAATCCCCCCGCAAACCGTGGTGAAAAGTGTGTCAGCACGTGTCCTTGAAGGTACGACGGTCCGCGCGACCCAAACCCTCAAGCTTTAGGTCATTCTGAGGTACGCCATGTTCAACAAAAATAAGCAGCCCCCCATCAAAAGCTTGATTGCCGACGGCACCGAAATCCAGGGCAATTTGTCTTTCTCAGACGGCTTGCGCGTAGACGGAATCATTGTTGGGAATGTGTTGGCCGCAGAAGCAGTTGCAAGCATTCTGGTGATCTCGGATTCAGCAAGCATTACCGGCGCAATCACTGCAGACCACATCATCATCAATGGCACCGTAAAGGGTCCTATTCATGCGCGGCGCATGCTGGAACTCCAGCCCAAGGCCCGTATTGAAGGTGACATTGAATACGCTGCCCTGGAGATGCACCAGGGTGCCCTCATTGCGGGTCAGTTGCGCCCCATGTTGGTCGGCGAAGAAAAACCCACACTGAAATTAGCGGCAAATAACCAGTAAGAGAATTCCCGAGCGAATTCCTGTACTATTTGCCAATTCCTGAATCTGAATGGAGCCGCCATGAGCGCTGTTGCCGAAAACATCCAAACTGAAATGCCCGCCCCGATCCTGTTTACCGACAGTGCCGCGGCCAAAGTGGCTGACTTGATTGCCGAAGAAGGCAACCCTGATTTGAAACTGCGTGTATTCGTGCAGGGCGGTGGTTGCTCCGGCTTCCAATACGGCTTTACCTTCGATGAAATCACCAACGAAGACGACACCACCATGACCAAAAACGGTGTGTCCTTGTTGATTGACGCCATGAGCTACCAATACTTGGTAGGCGCCGAGATTGACTACAAGGAAGACTTGCAAGGCGCCCAATTTGTGATCAAGAACCCGAACGCCACGACCACCTGCGGTTGCGGCTCTTCTTTCTCGACCTGAAGCACCATCCCGCCGCGTCAGATGGGTCAGGCGGGGTAGATTGCTCCCAGTATGCGGGCGCCTCTGGCGCCCGTAACTTTTGGAAGGTTGGCCGTGTGTCGCAGAATGGCTTGGCGTGCCAGCCATGCGAAGGCCGTAGCCTCTACTTGCAAGGGAGGCAGCCCGAGTTCATCAGAGCTTTGAACTTGGCAGCTGGGCAACAGCATTTGGATGCGCTGCATCAAAAGCCGGTTGTACGCGCCTCCCCCACACACTGCCAAAGACTCGCATCCGCGCATATTCTGGCGCAAGGCATCCGCACAAGCGCGTGCTGTGAGCTCTGTGAGCGTGGTTTGGACATCTACCGCTGATGCAGGGCCATGCCGGTCTTCATGGGTTTTGAGAATGTTCTCAAGCCACGCAGCGTTGAATAGGTCACGTCCTGTGCTCTTGGGCGGCTGGCGATCCAGAAAGGGCTCGGCCAACATGTGGTCCAGCAAGTCTGGCAACACGGTGCCGGAGGCTGCCCAAGCTCCACCATCGTCGTAATGCTGTCCGGTATGGCGGTGACACCAGCCGTCCATCAATGCATTGCCCGGGCCGCAGTCGAATCCCAGCACTGGGTTCTCCGCGCTCGCGTGCAGCAGTGTCAGGTTGGAGATACCGCCGATGTTCAATACCGCCAATCGTTCGCCATGGGGGCTGAAGAACGCCTGGTGAAAAGGTGGCACCAGTGGAGCGCCTTGTCCGCCTGCTGCGACATCCCGACTGCGAAAGTCCGCCACTACGTCCACTCCGCACAGCTCTGCCAAAAGTGCCGGTTGATTCAGCTGGGTGGTGTAACCGGTGCCATCGAATTCGCCAGGCCGGTGCCGAACCGTCTGGCCATGTGCTCCGATGGCACGAACGGCGGACGGGGGCAGCCCGGTCTCTTGCAGCAGCTTGCCAACCACCGAGCCATACACGCTGGCCAGCCCATTGGCTGCCAATGCGCCACGATGAATTTCGTCGCTGCCGGAGGCGTTAAGTGCCAGAAACTCAGCGCGTAAAGCATCGGGAAATGGGGCCGCCTGATGCGCCAGGACGCGCATTCTCTCGCCGGAAAAGTCGGCCAGCACACCATCCACGCCATCGAGCGACGTGCCGGACATCAGTCCGATGTAAAGCTCTGACACAGAGTGGCCGTGGCTTACTCAGCCGAGCCTGGAGTCAACTGGGCAGCACTGGCCAGCTGTGCGCGTACGCTTTGTGCAGCCTTGTCAAACAAGGGCTTGGCCGCTGTGGACACCGGCACCGCTTCGCTCTGGCGCGCGATGGTCAACGGATCATGGTGCACGCCATTGACGCGGAACTCAAAGTGCAAATGGGGTCCTGTGGCCCAGCCCGTTGCGCCCACTGCACCGATGTTCTGGCCTTGCGAAACGTTTTGGCCCTTTTTGACATTGATGCGGCTCAAGTGGGCATACACGGTGGTCTGGTTGTTCCGGTGTTTGACCATCACTACATTGCCAAAACCACCCTGCACACCTGCAAAGTCCACGGTGCCGTCACCGACGCTGCGCACGGGTGTGCCGGTAGCGGCCGCATAGTCCACGCCCAGATGGGCTCTCCACGTTTGCAAAATGGGGTGGAAGCGCATTTTGAAGCCGCTGGTAACGCGGGAGAATTCCAGCGGAGAGGCCAGAAAGGCGCGGCGCAGGCTTTCGCCGGCCAAGGTGTAGTAACCGCCTTTGCCGGGAGCCACCGGGTCCTTGAACCACATGGCCTGGAAAGGCTTACCGGCATTCACGAACTCGGCGCTGAGTACCCGCCCCGCGCGCATCGGTTCGCCATCACCTTCCAGGGTTTCATACACCACCGAAAAGCGGTCGCCTTTGCGCAGGGCGCGGTGGAAATCGATGTCACCCGAAAATATTTCTGCGACCTGAGTTGCAATCGAATCTGGCAGGCGCGCATCGTCGGTGGCGGCAAACAGGGAGCTATTGATCACACCACTGGCCAAGCGCGTGCTGGCTACCAAAGGTAGCGTTTCCACTTGAGAGCGGAAGCCACTCACCGTCTTTTCAATGGTCAGGCGTTTGAAGGTGCCGTCATCCACGGGGCTCCAGCGGGCGCTGAGTTTCAGTAGCTCTTGGCGCTCGTTGACTTCCGCAGTGATGGTGCGGCCGGCGCGGCCCAGCAGCGCGGCTTGCGCCTGCGCATCAGCACGCAGAAATGCGGCTGCTTGCGGGTCCATCACCCCGAGGCGTTTGAGCAAGGTATCTGCCGTGTCGCTGGAACGGGTTGTTTCTGAGCGATACAGGCGCATCGTCAGCTCGCTGACATCGTCAAGGCGCGCGACGAGCAGACCGCTTTGTACGGTCTCGACCACGGTGCGCACGGGCAAATCGGAGGCGTCCGGTGCGAAATTGGCCACGGCAAAGGTGGCGCCTGTGCCGCCCACCAGCAGGGCTGCAATGATGGCGGTTATCCGCTTGGGATACTGCTGCACGAGAGCCGTGGCACGCGCCACGCACTGCTCTACAGCCTGGTTCAGTCCATGCTTCAAATCAAAGACTCCGGTATGGGGGATGCGGCCCGACTAAAATCCAGCCGCTGGCAACGCTTGCGTTGCTGAAGGGAGCGGGCAGTATAGCCTTCGCTTCGATCCTGGCCACAAGAAAAACCCTTATGAATCAAGCCTTAAGCCCTCAGTTAGTTGTAAGCGATCGTGTGCGCGAGGCCCTTGCGGTCACCCTGCGCGGCGTGGAAGAACTGCTCCCGCAAGACGAATGGGTGAAAAAGCTCGCCAAGTCCGAGGCCACCGGCAAACCGCTGCGCATCAAGCTGGGGCTGGATCCGACCGCGCCTGACATCCACATCGGCCACACCGTGGTGCTGAACAAGATGCGCCAGCTGCAAGATCTGGGCCACACGGTCATCTTTTTGATCGGTGACTTCACCAGCATGATTGGCGACCCATCCGGCCGCAACAGCACGCGCCCGCCGCTCACCGCCGAGCAGATCAAGGTCAACGCCGAGACCTACTACCGCCAGGCCAGCCTGGTGCTGGACCCGGCCAAAACCGAGATCCGCTACAACAGCGAGTGGAGCGACCCGCTGGGCGCGCGCGGCATGATTCAGTTGGCCAGCCGTTACACCGTGGCCCGCATGATGGAGCGCAACGACTTCCACGACCGCTTCCACGCGGGCACCCCGATTGCGGTGCACGAATTCCTCTACCCGCTGATGCAGGGCTACGACTCCGTGGCGCTGGAGAGCGACCTGGAGCTGGGCGGCACCGATCAGAAGTTCAATCTGCTCATGGGCCGCACCCTGCAGGCCGAATACGGCCAGGAGCCTCAGTGCATCTTGACCATGCCGCTGCTCGAAGGGCTGGACGGCGTGGAGAAAATGTCCAAGAGCAAGAACAACTACATCGGCATCTCTGAAGAGCCCAACACCATGTTCGCCAAGGTGTTGTCCATCTCAGACGTGCTGATGTGGAAGTGGTACACGCTGCTCAGCTTCAAGAGCGAGGCGGAGATTGCAGCGCTCAAGGCCGAGGTGGAAGGCGGGCGCAACCCCAAAGATGCCAAGGTGGCGCTTGCCAAAGAAATCACAGCGCGCTTCCATAGTGCTGCTGCGGCCGATGCGGCAGAGCAGGACTTCATCAACCGCAGCAAGGGCGGTATCCCGGACCAGATCGACGAAATTACCTTGTCACTGGGCGAGGGTGGCGCAGCGGTGGGTATTGCCGCGCTGTTGAAGTCTGCGAACCTGGCCGCCTCCAGCGGGGAGGGCAACCGCCTGATTGACGGTGGCGGTGTGCGAGTGGACAGCAATGTGGTGAGCGACAAGGGCTTGAAGCTCGGCGCGGGTACCTACGTGCTGCAAGTGGGCAAGCGCAAGTTTGCCCGCGTGACCCTGGCCTGAGTCCGGGCCTAGCGCTTCTCCAGCAAACGCACCATCTCTGCGTAGCCATAACTGCGCGCCAGATCAAGCGGCGTCTTGCCGTGGCGGTCCGTGAGTTGCAAGTTAGCGCCTGCTTCCACCAAGGCCCTCAGTGTGGCTTGGTGGCGGGCGCCTCCGTTGCCCAGCACGATGGATTCAATGGTCGCGGTCCAGTGCAGGTTGTTTACATGGTCCAGCGGGGCGCCGGCGGCAATCAGCTGGCGCACCACGCCGTCGTGGCCCAGGTGAGCGGCCGCAATCAACGCCGTGCCGTCGTAGCGGCTGGTCACCAGCTTGGCGCTGGCGCCCAGGCCCAGCAGGGTGCGCAAGGTTTCCTCGTCATCGGCCACTGCGGCGATGGTGACAGCGTCGTACCGGTCATTTTCCAAAGCGCCGGTGTCAGCGCCCGCTTGAATCAAGGCGCGCACCGCCGCGCGCTGTTTGGCAAAGGTGGCCACATGCAAGGGCGTGCGGCCATAGGCATCGCGTTGGTTGATGTCGGCTTTGGCGCTCAGCAGCTGCGTGAGTGTGGCCATATCGCCCCGCGCCGACGCCGCGTGCAGGCCGCGGTAGGCCGCTGTCTCGGCGGCCGTGGGCGCTACCTGCGCCTGAGATAGCGGCAGCCATGCCATACCCGCCAGTAGCAGGGCGAATCGAAGGGTCCGGACAAGCCGGGTGCTACCGGGGGTTGACATGGTGCTTTATCTTTTAAATGCTATAAAAACAGGAGCAGTTTGCGCAATATCCACGAGCGTTAAAGGCCCATTTACTTCAAAGAATCCTTCACTTTGTCCAGCGCGGTCATGGCGCATTGCTCATCCAGGTGGCCGCCGGGTGCGCCGCCTACACCGACCGCACCGATGACTTCGTTGCCCACCTTGACCGGCACACCGCCACCCACCAGCAAGAAACCGGGGATGTATACCAAGTTGGCCGCGGCCGGGTTCTTTTGGGCGCCTTCCATCATGGCCAGGGTGGTGTTTTTGGCGGACGCCGAGGTAAAGGCTTTTTCCTGGCTGGCGGCCAGAGTGTGGGGGCCGGCGTTGTCCGCACGTTGCACAGCGCGCACGCTGCCGGCGCGGTCCACCACGGTGGCGGTCACGGCATAGCCGTTGGCGGAGCAGGCGGCCACGGTAGCGGTGGCAATCTGGTTGGCCAGTTCCAGCGACATGTTGCGCTCGGTGCGCACGGCTTGCGCACTGGCTGCGCCAGCAACGGTGGAAAGAATCAAAGCGAGGAGGTGGGAAGTACGCATGGAATGCTCCGGATATTGAGGGGTACAAGCGGTTCGATCAACCGTGCAGGTAATGTAAAAATCCGGGGGCGATTTGCCCATGCGTACCGCTACGCCCGCTCCTCCGTACAACTACGGAGCGCCCAGAGCTTTAAGCGGCGGTGTCTTCGTCCACCAGTGCGGCGTACTGGCGCACCAGCTTGGCCAGCGCGTCAATCTCCAGCTTGGCGAACAGGTTGGCGCGGTGGGTTTCTATGGTGCGGGGCGACACGTTGAGTGCGCGGCCGATTTCCTTGTTGGTCAGCCCGGACACGATCAGGCCCAGCACCTCGCGCTCGCGCTCGGACAGTTGCGCATAGCGCTGGCGCGTGACGCGGTCGGCCTGGTTGCGTTGGCGGGACTGCACATGCTGGCGCACCGCGGTTTGCAGCGCTTCAAGCAGGCGCTCGTCGTCCACCGGCTTCTCCAGAAACTCGGCGGCTCCGGACTTGAAGGCCCGGCGGCACATGTCGATGGTGCCGTGCCCGGTGAGCATGATGACGGGTTGGTCCACCTTTTGTTCTTTCAGCGTGTCCAGCACCGTCAGCCCGCTGATGCCGGGCATGCGCACATCGAGCACGATGGCGCCTATGCTTTCCCGGTCAAAGGACTGTAAAAACGTCTGCGGGTCGGCCCACGGCTGCACGCGCAAGCCCACGGTGCTGATCAGCAAAGCCAGGCTGCTGCGCACGGCCTCGTCATCGTCGATCAGGTGGATCAGGGGAGAAAGCGGCGCGGTCATGGGGCGGGCGTTGCGAGAGGCATCTGCAGGGTGAACTCGGCGCCTTGGGTGGGCAGATTGGCAGCGCTCAAGTGCGCGCTCATGCCCTGCGCCAAAGATTCGCACAGGCTCAGGCCCAGACCGAGGCCGCCCTCACGCGTGGAAAAGAAGGGCTCAAACACCTTGGCCAAGGCATCCGGTGGCATGCCGGGCCCGGTGTCTTGCACTCGCAGCACACCGTGGGTGGCGGTGTGGCTGAGCACCAGTTGCAGGGCTCGCTGCTGTGGCGGCACCTGCTCCATGGCTTGCAGTGCGTTGGTCAGCAGGTTATGGATGATTTGCTCCAGCGCCACTGGGTCTGCCTGCACTTCCAATGGGGTGCCGTCCACGGTCAAGGTGGGGGTGCAGCGGCTGCGCTGCAGCTCGGGCTCCAGCAGGTAAAGCGCGTGCTGGCAGGCCGCGTGCAGGTCCACGCTTTGCACCGCTACGGCGCTGCCCGGACGCTCCACTGTGCGGCGCAGGCGCCCCACCACATCAGACGCTCTGCGCGCTTGCTGCACCGCCATCTGCATGGCGCTACGGGCGGCGGTCAGGTCAGGCTCGGCATCATCCAGCAGACGGCTGGCGGCCTGGGTGTTGGCCAGGATGGCGGTGAGGGGTTGGTTGATTTCGTGGGCCATACCGGCTGCCAGTTCGCCCAAAGTGTTGAGCCGTGTGCGTTGGCCCACGCGCTGGCGCTCTTCCTCGCGGCGTTGCTGGGTGCGTTGCTGTACCAGCATCCGGCCGCGCAGCAAGGCCAGTGCAATCGCGCCGGCGCTGATCAACATATACATCCACGGCAGAGCCGACCACGGCACATGCAGGCGGGACACCACCTCAAATGGCTGGCTCTCCGCCGCTAGTACTTTGCGCGCTTCAAAGGTCCAGCCCGCATCCCCCGTGGCAAAGGGGCGACCGGCTTGCACCGTGTAGGTCTTGGCGCCCAGGTCCAGGCGCACTTGCACCGGGCTGGTGTCCGGCTTCATGGGCCATTCCGCCCACGGCACCATGTTGCGCAGGGCAATGGTGAGGGCATAGCTGTCCGGCTGCGCGGCCAGCACCAGCTGGTAAGTGCCTTTTTGCAGGTCGACATCGGCCAGCACTGCGCGCTTGAGGCGGAGGGACTCGGCCTCCGCGTTGGCAAGTTCGGGCGAGGGCCAGGCTTCATTCGCGCCCCTGTGGGCGGCCGCCGCAATTTGGCCATACAGCGCGGGCAGGCGTTGCTCGGGCCGGTCGGCCGCGTTGCCGCCATGCTGCAGCGCCAGCGTGGCCAGAATGGCATCGTGTTGCACTACCTGCTGGCTGAGCAAGCGGTGCACGATGCGGGCGTTGGTGTCGAACACGTCCTGCTGACGCGCCAGCTCGCCGCGCGCGATGTACACACCGCTCAACAGCGACAACGCGGCCCAGGCCAGCAGCCACAATCGGAGGCGTTGAAGGTGTGCAAACATGATGATTCATTGTGGCACAGGGGTGCGCGGCACAATGGCCGCAGACAGTTTCGAGAGGTACACGGGATGATGGCTTTGGTACAGCGCGTTCGCCGCGCGCAGGTGGTGGTGGATGGTGCCACCGTGGGCAAGATCGACCAGGGCTTACTGGTGCTGGTATGCGCCGAGCAGGGCGATACCGAGGCCCAGGGCGACAAGCTGCTGGCCAAGCTGCTCAAGCTGCGCATCTTTAGCGATGCTGACGGCAAGATGAACCGCAGCGTGCAAGATTTGGATGGCGCGGGCCAGCACGGCGGCCTGCTCATCGTGAGCCAGTTCACCCTAGCCGCAGACACCTCCGGCGGTAACAGGCCTAGCTTCAAAGCGGCTGCCGCGCCCGATGAGGGGCGGCGTTTGTACGACTACTTTGTGGCCCAAGCCCGCACAGTGCACCCCATTGTGCAGACCGGAATCTTTGCGGCGGACATGCAGGTGGAGCTGGTCAATGACGGGCCGGTGACGATTCCGATGCGGGTGGCGTCTGCTGTCTAGGTGCTACTTATTTGATAGCTGCTAGCGCATATTCCATGGGCGCTAGAGACTGAAAAGATTCAAGAGTCAGGGCCGTTGCCTCCCATTGAAGGCCCCTGCAAGCGAGGGCTCATGCGGCGGCATGTCGCGGCGAATTCACGCGCGGTCCCGATAATTTGCGCATGAAAATCGCACTCGCTATCGGAACAGTCTTCCTCGCCCTGTTGTGGACCGGCTTTATCGGCCTCTCGGCGGCCTTGGCCAATTGGGTGGCAGGCCAAGGTGTGGACCTGCAGGGCGGGCTTCAGACCATTGCCCAGTGGCCGCTGCCACCATGGATTGCGCTCTGGACAGACGCAGGCACGGCCGAGGCAGTGCGCGCAACCATCGTATGGTCGGTGGAAATGCTTGGCGCTGTCATGCCTTGGATCACGCCGCTGCTGGACTGGGTAGCCCCGCTCTTGTGGGTGATCTGGGCCTTCGGCATGGTGGGCTTGGTGGTGCTGGCTGCTGTGGGCTTGCTGCTGATCGGTCGCATACGTAAGCGTGCTCAGTTCACAGGTGCGCGCTACGCGGATTGATAGAGGTGCGCAGGTTCTCCTTCGCGACGAGTAACCCGTAGGAGCAGCTGCCTTGGGCGCTTTGCGCAGGTCAAGGAGGAGCGCGAAGCGCGGGGGACATGGAGCAAAGCGCCCGAGGCGGCTGCTCCGGAGCGCAACCTCAAGCCAAGTCAGTAGGGGTTCTTGAACCCCAAGCGCGCCATGATTTCACTCTCGCGCAGTTCCATCACTTCGGCGTCTTCGTCCAGTTCATGGTCCCAGCCCTGCGCGTGCAGGGTGCCGTGGACGATCATGTGGGCGTAGTGGGCTTCCAGCGTTTTCTTTTGCTCTTTGGCTTCTTTGGCAATCACGGGCGCGCACAGCACCAGGTCGGCGGTGACGGGCTCTTGGGTGTAGTCGAAGGTCAACACGTTGGTGGCGTAGTCCTTCTGGCGGTATTCGCGGTTCAGCGTTTGGCCTTCTTCGGCGTCCACGATGCGCACGGTGATTTCGCCGTCCACCTCCAAGGTGTTGCGGATCCAGCGGATGACTTTGTGGCGCTTGAGCGCGTCACGGTGTTTGTCTACGTCTTGGATCTTGCCGAATTGCAGGGAGAGGCTGAGTTCTGGAAGCATGTGGTTCTGTGAATCAAAAAAGGTTTAGCTACGGCGCACGGTTCGTGATGCACTTCGGGTCTTGGGCAGGCCCACGCGGGGGAGTTCGGGCTCTGGCTCGGGGATAGCGATCTGTGGCAGGTCTTCCAGCCGTGCGGCCTCGTAGGCATCCACGATGCGGGCGACCAACGGGTGGCGCACGATGTCGGAGCTGGTCAGGCGTGTGATGGCAATGCCCGGCGTGCGGCGCAACACGCGCTCGGCTTCCACCAAGCCGCTCATCTGCGCCTTGGGCAAATCGATCTGGGTCAGATCGCCGGTAATGACGGTTTTGCTGCCGAAGCCCACTCGAGTCAAAAACATCTTCATCTGTTCGGGCGTGGTGTTTTGTGCCTCGTCCAGGATCACAAACGCATTGTTCAGCGTACGCCCGCGCATGAAGGCCAGAGGGGCAATTTCCAGCTGCTGGCGCTCAAACGCTTTGTGCACCTGGTCGTATCCCATCAGGTCGTAGAGCGCGTCGTACAGAGGGCGCAGATAGGGGTCCACCTTCTGGTTCAGGTCGCCTGGCAGAAAGCCCAGTCGCTCGCCAGCTTCCACCGCGGGACGGGTCAGCACAATGCGCTGCACCGAACTGCGCTGCAGCGCGTCCACCGCTGCAGCCACGGCGAGATAGGTTTTACCGGTACCGGCAGGGCCGATGCCAAACGTGATGTCGAACTCGGCAATGTTGTCCAGGTACAGCGCCTGGTTCTGGCTGCGGGGTTTGAGGTCTGCACGGCGGGTGGAGAGGCTGGGGCCTTCGGCGCCCAGTTCGCCATCGCCGCTGAGCATGAGCTGCACCGTAGAGGCTGCAATCGGCCGGCCGGCAATCTCGTACAAGGCCTGCAGCATCTCCATGGCGCGCTGGGCTTTGGCCTTGGCACCTTCCACCTTGAACTGCTCGTGCCGGTGGGCAATTTTGACCTCCAGCTCGCGCTCTATGGTGCGCAGGTGTTCGTCGGTCGGCCCGCACAGGTGCGAGAGACGCGTGTTGTTCAGCGGGGTGAAGATGTGTTTGAGAATCAAGCTGATAATCCGGCAAAGCAGGGGGACTGCAAGAGGGGCGCCACAGAGGCGCTACCCCTGCATTGTCCCCAATTTGATCCGAACCGTGGCCTCGCTGGCCATCCACCACTCCAGAACCCCGGACTCCGCACCATGATCGGCAAACTCACAGGTATCGTCAGCGACAAAAATCCACCGCAAGTCATCATCGACTGCGGCGGCGTGGGCTACGAGGTGCAGGTGCCCATGAGCACCTTCTACAACCTGCCCGCCGACGGCCACAAGGTCACGCTGCTCACCCACTTTGTGGTTCGCGAAGACGCGCAAATCCTCTACGGTTTTGCCACCAGCACCGAGCGCGAAGCCTTCCGGGAACTGATCAAGATCTCTGGTGTGGGGCCGCGTACCGCCTTGTCCGTGCTGTCGGGCATGGACGTGGGCGACTTGGCACAGGCCGTGACCTTGCAGGAGGCCGGTCGCCTGATCAAGGTGCCGGGCATCGGCAAGAAAACAGCCGAGCGCTTGCTGCTGGAACTCAAGGGCAAGTTGGGTGCAGACTTTGGGGCGCCTTTAGGCGCCGTGGGCGATGCGCAGTCCGACATCCTGCAGGCGTTGCTGGCCCTGGGCTACAGCGACAAGGAAGCGGCAGCCGCACTCAAGGCCCTGCCCAAGGATGTGGGTGTCAGCGACGGTATCAAGCTGGCGTTGAAGTCTTTGGCCAAATAAGCCTCTGGCGCACGCTGCATCTGCGTGGGAAGCTCCTCTTTTGGTAGCGCTTTGGGCTACTAGTCTGCGGGTTAGCGATAGGTGGGGGTGCCTTGCGGTCTGGCTACCATGCAGTCAGGCCCGCAGAGGCCGTGTCTGTTGACGTACCCCACCAGAGAGGAATCGCCCCATGAAGAAATCCGTGTGCTTTAGCGTGTTGGCCTTGGGCCTGTTGTCCGCCAACGCATGGGCGGCCAAAGACTGCGAAGTGTTGAAGACTGAACTTGGCGCCAAGATCGAGTCCCATGGGGCCAAGAACTTCACCTTGGACGTGGTGGACCGCGATGCCGACAGTGGCAAAAAGCGCGTGGTCGGCACCTGTGAGGCTGGCAAAAAGAAAATCGTCTACACCCGCAACTGACCCCGCCCTGCGGCGGGTGTCTAGCGGCCTGACGCCAGTGCTTGCTTACTGCGCGTCACGCACCGGGCGGCCGTTCAGTGGCTGCACCGGGCGCGCATTCAGCGGGTAGAGCTGGGTGAACAAGCGCAACTGGTTGCGGCTGATCGGCATAGGCTGCTTGAGCACCATCCACAGCACGCCTTCCGAGCAGGGGGGTGTGGTCAAGGACCCCATGAACTGGTAGTAGCGCTGGTCGGAGGGCAGCAATTCGTTCATGTTCAGCAGCTCGCGCGGCATGCGCACGCGGTCGCCCGCGTCCAGGGGCATGTACGTCCACACTTTGTCGATCAGCGGGTTGGGTGCGGCGCCCGGATCCAGCAGCACGGCCACCACGGCCAGTTGACCTTCATCATTTTTGTGCACCAGGTGCGCCACCATGGCAAAGCGCTTGTAATTTACAGACTCTTCCGACGGTGTGTGGAAGTGGAACTGCAACAACCGGTAGCGCGAGCCACGCACGGTGATGCTGTTGTCGCCCTGCACATCCACCTGGATGGTGTGGCCGTTGTTCACCACGGTGCCATTGCTGGGTGTGTAGTTGAATTGCACCGGTTCCGCGGGGCCCTGCAGGGTGCTGCTGTCTTCGATGTTGATGGGCGACTGGCGTTTGCCGATGGCGCATAGGTTGAAGTCGGGTTTGAGCTTACCCCAGGCCTGTGGGCCGTTCTCGCCCTCATAGGCCCAGTGGACATCGCCACCATGTGCATCTGCAGCGGGCGCACCTGCTGCTGCAATTTGTGCCGTACCGCCGTGACCTGCCAATGCCGCGGCACGCGCCTGGATGTATTGCCGGCTGCTCATGCTGGAGCCTGAGCTGCCTGCGCCGGCCGCGGGAGCAGATGAGCCACCAGGTACCTTGGATACATTGATCAGCAGCTTCTTTTTGCCAGCTACTTCGGTGCCCAACGCTTCGCGCAGCTGGTCGCCCACCTCTTTGGGATTGGATGCACTGGTGGCGGAGATTTCGCCCAGCACCTCTTTTTTTGCGGCCTTCGTGGGCGCTTTCTCGGCCGTTTTGTGGGCAGGATCCGCATCATTGGCCCAAGCGGGTGCGCAACACAGGGCGGCCAGAAGCAAGGCGATCAGAGCCTTGGGGCGCAGGCGCTGCGCGGCAGAGGGTGGGCGGATGGGCATGGCGGGCGCTGCCTTTCAAGCAAACACAAATGCAAATCTCCGGCGGGCCATGGGGCACGCCAGAAGGGGATAAGGTGCTTATCGGCAGTCTGCCGCCTTCTCTTGAGCGCGGCAAGCTGCGCGCTATAGTGGGCACCCCGCTGGAGTTTCTTGTTTTTTCTGCTTGGATAGGCCGCTGCTGTGAGCATTCAGACCGACGATTTTGCTGTTCCCCCGCCGCCCGCACCCCGCGTGGTGTCGGCCGCGCCCGTGTCCAACAGCGAAGAGGCCATCGAACGCGCCCTGCGCCCCAAGCTGCTCGACGAATATGTGGGCCAGGCCAAGGTGCGCGAGCAGCTGGAGATCTTTATCGGTGCCGCCAAAAAGCGGGACGAGGCGCTGGACCATGTGCTGCTGTTCGGCCCGCCCGGTTTGGGTAAGACGACGCTCTCCCACATCATTGCCCACGAGCTCGGCGTGAACCTGCGCCAGACCTCCGGCCCGGTGCTCGAAAAGCCGAAAGATTTGGCCGCGCTGCTGACCAACCTCGAGAAGAACGACGTTCTCTTCATCGACGAAATCCACCGCCTCTCTGCTGTGGTCGAAGAAATCTTGTACCCCGCGCTGGAGGACTACAAGATCGACATCATGATCGGCGAGGGCCCCGCCGCCCGCTCCATCAAGCTCGATTTGCAGCCCTTCACGCTGGTGGGCGCTACCACCCGTGCCGGCATGCTGACCAACCCGCTGCGCGACCGCTTCGGCATCGTGGCGCGGCTGGAGTTTTATGCGAATGAAGAGCTGGCCCGCATCGTCAAGCGCAGTGCGGGCCTCTTGGGTGTGCCTATGGACGAGGATGGCGGTTTCGAGATCGCCCGCCGTTCGCGCGGCACACCGCGGATTGCCAACCGCCTGCTGCGCCGCGTGCGCGACTTTGCCGAGGTCAAAGGCGACGGCAAGATCACTCTGGACATTGCCAACCGCGCGCTCGCCATGCTGGATGTGGACCCGCAAGGCTTTGACCTGATGGACCGCAAGTTGTTGGAGGCCGTGATTCACCGCTTTGACGGTGGCCCCGTGGGTCTCGACAACATTGCCGCCAGCATCGGCGAAGAGCGCGAAACCATTGAAGACGTGATCGAGCCCTACCTGATCCAGCAGGGGTACTTGCAGCGTACTCCGCGTGGCCGCATTGCGACGCTGGCCGCTTACCGCCACCTGGGGGTGACCGCACCAGCGGGCCCGGCGGTGGATTTGCTGGGCGACTAAGCGGGCGAGTCTGCGGCTTCCGTGCCGGCAGGTCGTGCGAAGTGCACGATCAGCAACTGCGCCGCAAAGTAGGTCAGCAAAATCCAGAAAGAAGCCAGAGGTACCGGCGCGAGGAACTTGTTGACTGCAATCAGCGAGTCGCTCGCCATAAAGATGCATGCGCCCAAAGCCACGCGCCCCGCAGCCCCATCGCCCAATGTGCTGGCCCGGCCCAAGGCTTGGGACGTCATCAGACAAATCACCATGATGTAGGCCGCCACAGCTATTTGCAGGCCCGCATCGGGCAAATGGCTCCAAAGCAAGGCATAAACCGCAGCACCGAAAGCCACCACCACTTGCAAAGCGCGGCGGTTGGCAAACCAAGGGGCATCCTGCCGGAACAGGGCGATGTAGAACGCGTGCGCCACCAGGAACGCCGCCAGCCCGGGGATGAAGTAGTCGCCCGGCAGCATCAAGAACACGTCACCCGCCAACGAA
Source organism: Curvibacter sp. AEP1-3 (assembly GCF_002163715.1). Taxonomy (GTDB): domain Bacteria; phylum Pseudomonadota; class Gammaproteobacteria; order Burkholderiales; family Burkholderiaceae_C; genus Allorhodoferax. The sequence continues at coordinate 1,975,355 of NZ_CP015698.1, read as the reverse complement.
AACACCAATGAAGCCAGTAGCAGTGCGGTAGATTTTGATTGTTTTTGGCCGTTGGCGCTCATGGAATATGCGCGAGCAGCTACGAAAATAATAGCAATCGTCATGACTAGCGGCTTGGCTAGCAGGTGGCCGGGCAGCAGGTCTACCGCACTCAGGCTGGCCCATGCAGCAGCCTCTACCGCCAATACCTCCAGCATGCCCAGGCCATGTTGCATGAAGCGGCCCACTGCCCATACCGAAGCAAACAGCCCTGCCGCATACAGTGCCGCATTGGTAAAGCTCAAGCTGTCCGCAACCCACAAAAATGCCGCCACCGCACCCAGCAGCCCCAAAAACTGGAGGCCTGCGAACCACTGTTGGGCGGTGGTCAAGGGCGGGTTGAAGGTCTGCACCTGTTCAAGGCGGAATGCGGGTTTGGGGTGGGCGGCGGCCAAGTCGGCCGGTTGCCAGCCCGGCGGCATGAACCAGACGCGCAGCTTGTCAATCCAGCGGCGGGTGGCCCAGCTGTCTTTGGCCAGGCCCCAGTACACCTCGGCATTGGCCCAGACCGGGTCCCAGCTGTTGAGCGCGCCGCGGGTGCCGTAGACGCACGGCGCATCCTCTTCGCGGAAGGTACCGAACATGCGGTCCCACACCATCAGGATGCCGCCGTAGTTTTTGTCGATATACGGGTCGTTCACCGCATGGTGCACCCGGTGGTTGCTGGGTGAGCAAAACACGCGGTCAAACCAGCCCAGCTTGCCTACCTGCTCGGTGTGCACCCAGAACTGGTAGAGCAGGTCGATCAATGCCACGATGCCGAAAATCAGCGGTGGCACACCGGCGATGGCCATGGGCAGGTAAAACACCCAGCCAAAAAATGCCCCGCTACTGGTCTGGCGCAGCGCTGTCGAGAGGTTGTAGTGTTGGCTCTGGTGGTGCACCACATGGGCCGCCCAGAACAAGGCCACCACGTGGCCGGCGCGGTGCAGCCAGTAGTAGCAGAAATCGTAAAACACCAAGGCCAGCACTACGCCGTACCAGGTGCTCCAGAAAGCTAGGTCGGGGTACAAGGCCACGGCCTTGAACACCGCGGCATAGATGCCCACGGTCAGCACTTTGGTCAGCACGCCCGCTACCTGGCTCAGAATGCCGAGGCTGATGCTGTTGATGGCGTCATTGAGCCGGTAGGCCCGGTTGCCGGGGACGCGGGCATTGGCACGTCGGCTCCAAGCGAACTCCAGGGCGATGAGGAGAAAGAAAACCGGGGTGGCGAAAACAATTATTTTGCTCATGCAGCATTTTTGCCGAGCAAGCGCTTGGTGCCGATCGGGGGAACCCTAGGCCGCGCTGGAGGGGGGCGTCTATTTCCGTCCGCGGAAATCGCGCCACTGCACCCGGGTAAACCAGCCGGTGACAACGCCGAGTACTCCGTAGAAGGCCAACAGACCCCAATCCACTGCGGGGAAATCCCATGCAAACCCTATCACGGCAGATACGCTGATCAAAAAGAGCAATCCGGAGAGCAGCGACCAGATCAGCGCGAGGAAGCGCTCCACGCCCGTCTTGACGTTCTCCATGGTGTGCCGGGTTTCCTGCCAGGCATCAGCCGCATCGGCCAATGGGCTTTGTGCTTGGGCTTCCAGCGCTTCGGCCACATTGCCTTGTTGGACCAGCGCTGCAAAATCACCTTGTTGCGGGCGGCTTGCCCGCTTGCGCCACCAGAGACCAAAGAACACTGCGGCGAAGACCGCGATGATGAGGCCGGCATACAGCAGTTGGTCTTGCCAAGGGACTGAGCCGGCGTGTAGCACGTAATGGAGCATGGCAGAGTCCGGTGGGACCTCAGGCGGTGGTTTCGTCCAATGCGTCGTCTTCCAGATGGCGTGCATCGCCCCAGCCGACCAGGCTCAGACCATCCGGTGTCCACAGTAGCCGGTTGATCGCCGCGTTGCCCAAGTGCCAGGTGCGCGGGGCATGCAGCTCCTGCCGGGTGGCCAGGCGGTAAAGCATGTCCATCACGCCGCCGTGGGCTACCAGCACGATGTGTTCGCCGGGATGGCGGGAGGCAATGTCGTCCACCGTGGCATGTACACGTGCCAGCAGTTGGGTCGGGGTTTCACCGCCGGGCGGGGCGAAGTGAGGGTCGCGCTGTTTCCAGCGGCGGGACTCTTCGGGCCACTTTTCTGCAATGTCGGCCCAAGTTTCACCCTCAAAGGTGCCGAAGCCGCGCTCGCGCAAGCCGGTGTGCAGTTGCACTTCGCGTGCGCTCGCGTGGGCAGCGTGTCGGGCAATGGCCTTCGCGGTGCTGTGGGCGCGTTGCAGGTCGCTGGTGTAGATCCTGTCTATGGCTTCTTCAGCCAATGCTTTGCCCACGCGCTCGGCTTGCCAGAGACCGCGCTCGTTCAAGCCAATGTCGAGTTGCCCTTGGATGCGGGTGTCCACATTCCAGGCGGTTTCGCCGTGCCGCACGGCGATGATGCGGGTTACGGGCATTCAGGGGTTCTCTTTTCCGGGGGCGGGCAGCTCCACCACCACACGCCTGTTTCCGGGGTTGGGGTAGTCTTTGAGTGCGGCTTCCAGCATGGGCGGTACGAGGTTCAGGGTGTCGCGCCAGGGACCGTCAAAGATGGCGGTGGTCTCAAAGGCCACTTGGCTGGTTGTGCTGTCACGCAGGGTCAGGTGTACTCGGTGGCGGAACCAGGGCACTTCAATGTCCGGCATCACTGGCCATTCTTCGTACAACTTGCCATCGGCACCCCGCACCAGGCGGGGGCGGGGCGGGCGGTAGTGCGGATTGCGGATGTTGTCCACGCCCAAGCCCACTTGCGCCAGATAGCGGCCGGAGGTGTCATTGCGGTTCAGACCCACACGCTCCAGGGCTTCCTGCGCCATGCTCTCCAGTGTGTCCTGAAAGCCCAGGTTTTGCTGCTGCGAGGGCAGGCGTTCAAACCGGAAATCCGCATTGCTGGCCGGTAGCGCTGCGCCTGCAAAACTTTGCACATCGCTGTCGATCATGCGCGGCAGCGAGCAGCCGGTCAGGCCAACCAGGGCTGCCAGAGCGACCCAGCGGGCTAGCGTGTGAAAAAGGTGAGGCATGGTGCGCTCCTCGGGTGTCAATGTAGGGCGGTGCGTTACAGGTTCACGACTTGCACACCCGGCAGCCCGGAGAGGCTGGGCAGGGTGGGGGTGGGCAGGTCTTCCGCGTCGAAGGCTTTGTCGCCGTTCTCGTCAGCGATGCCGGTGGGGCAGATGTTCTTGAAGTCGTGCTTGGTGTGGTCCATGAGGTGCGAGGGCACAACGTTTTGCAGCGCGGTAAACATGGTCTCCGCACGGCCGGGGTATTGCTTTTCCCAGTCGCGCAGCATGTTGCCAATCTGCACGCGCTGCAGGTTGGTCTGGCTGCCGCACAGCGAGCAAGGGATGATGGGGAACTCGCGGTGCGCGGCCCAGCGGATCAGGTCTTTCTCGGCCACGTAGGCCAGCGGGCGGATCACGACGAATTCGCCGTTGTCGCTGGTGAGCTTGGGTGGCATGCCTTTAAGCTTTCCACCGAAAAACATGTTCAGGAAGAAGGTTTGCAACATGTCGTCGCGGTGGTGGCCCAGCGCGAGTTTGTTGCACTTGAGCTTGCGCGCCACGCTGTACAAAATGCCCCGGCGCAAGCGGCTGCACAGGCTGCACATGGTCTTGCCTTCGGGGATGTTGCGCTTGACGATGGAATAAGTGTCTTGCGTTTCGATGTGGAATTCCACCCCCAACTTGGCCAGGTACTCAGGCAAGATGTGGTCGGGGAAGCCGGGTTGCTTCTGGTCGAGGTTGACCGCCACGATCTCGAAGTTGATGGGCGCGCGCTGCTGCATCTTGAGCAGGATGTCGAGCATGCCGTAGCTGTCTTTGCCGCCGGACATGCAGACCATGACGCGGTCGCCTTCTTCAATCATGTTGAAGTCCACAATGGCCTGACCCATCTGGCGGCACAGTCGCTTTTCCAGCTTGTGGGTTTCGCGCTCGATCTTGAGTTCTTTGTTGCGGTTGGCAGCAGCTTCCGCCGCTTCGGTGGTGGTGTCTTCTTCAACCCATGTAGCGTTCATGCTTCTCTCCTTGTTGCGTTGGTGCAATGGCGGGGTGGATCACCACTCTCCGGTCTCCATGCGGATGGCAACTTCACAGTCTTCAAAAATTTCCAGTTTCGCGATCTTGACGCGCACACCCAGCACGCCGGGCAACTGCATCAGCCGGTGGGCTAACTTGCCGATCAGTGTCTCCAGCAGGTTCACGTGCTCGGCCGTGCATTCGCTGATGATGATCTGGCGCACCTTGCGGTAGTCCAGCACGTGGTTGATGTCGTCGTCATGTGGCAGCAGGGGCTGGGTGCCCAGGCTCAGCTCAGCGTCCACCTGAATGGGCTGGGGTGCGACTTTTTCGGACTCCAGAATGCCGAGGTTGGCGTCAAAGCGCAGGCCCGTGAGGGTCAGGGTTTGGTGACCGGTGCTGGCCTTCATGTGTTCACGCCTTTCATGCGGAATACTTCGACGCCCACGCCCGCACAGTCGGGGTACACGTCAGGTTTTTGGGTGGACAGGCGCACGGCGCGCACCTGCGGGTGGGCCAGCATCTGCTGTACGAGTTCGTCGCACAGCGTTTCCTGCAGTTCGACATGGCCGCGCGCGATGCGGCGGGCAATGAGTTCGCGCACAAAGTCGTAGTCCACCACCTCAGACAGGCTGTCTGAAACAGGTGTGCTGCCTACATAAGGCACGAACAGTTCCACGTTAAAAATCAGGCGCTGCGATACGCCTTTTTCAAAGTCATGGGCGCCGATGTGCACTTGCACTTCGTGGTCCCGTAAAAAAAGGCGGCGGCATTCCAGTGCCAGGGTCACCAAGGGATCGTGGCTCATGGGGTGCCTTTCACAGAAGAGGGCTCCACGGCAAACATCACATCGCGGGCTAGGGGCACCAGGTGCTGGCCGTTGTCCACACACAAAGTGCTGCCGGTAATGCAAGGGTTCTCCGCCAGAAACAGGCAGGTGGCAGCGACCTGGCCGGGGTCTATGGGTTCGCGCAACAGGTTGACGCGTGCGGCCTTGTCGAAGTTGTCCTGGGTTTGCGGGCCGCTCAAAAACATCAGGCCCGGAGCCACACCGCACACGCGCACGGCTGGAGCCAGCGCCTGGGCTTGCAAAGCCACTGCCCGTTCCAGCGCCAGCTTGCTGACGGTGTAGGAAAAATAGTCGGGGTTGAGGTTGAACACCTTCTGGTCCAGCACATGGATGATGCTGTGCGCGCCCGGGGTAGCGTCCGCACCCAGGCTGTTGGTCATCCAGCGCGAGAGAGATAAAGGTGCCATCAGGTTGACTTCCAGCTGCTGGCGAGCGCCTTCGGTGTCGATGGCATCGCCACTGTCGGGCTCGAAGCTGGAGGCGTTGTTCACCAGGCAGTGCAGCGGGCCGGACTTGGCGGTAATTTCTGCAATCACGGCCTTGCGGCTGCCTTCATCTGACAGGTCCGCATGGATGGCGTGGGCCTCATGCCCTTGGGCACGCAGCCCGGCGCACAGCGCCTCGGCCGCTTCAGCGCTGCGCTGGTAATGGCACCACACCTCCCACCCGGCCGCAGCGAAACGGGCGCAGAGGAGCGCACCCAAACGATGGGCACCACCGGTGACAAGTACGCGCTTCAACACAAATGCATCCTGAAAAAAGGGAGGGGACGTGGAGGGAAAGATAATCCGTGGCTTTACGCAACACGAGACCCATGCCCATGTCCACGACGGAGAGTATTCCGGCCAACTTGACCCGAATTATCGCGGATGCCATCGAAAAGGCGGGCGGATGGATTGGATTTGACACCTTTATGGCCCTGGCTTTGTATGCGCCGGGTTGGGGCTACTACGCCAACGGCTCCACCAAATTCGGCCAGATGCCCCAGGGATTGGTGGGTGAAGCAGGGGTCGAAGGTGCCGGTAGCGATTTTGTGACCTCCCCTGAGATCAGCCCCTTGTTCGGCCAGGCGCTCGCCCGCCAGGTAGCGCAAGTGCTGGAAGCCACAGGCACCGACGAGCTCTGGGAATTCGGCGCGGGCACCGGAGCCTTGGCGCTGCAGTTGCTCGACGCATTGGGCGACCGGGTGCGCTCGTACACGATTGTGGATCTTTCGGATTCCTTGAAAGCCCGCCAGCGGGAGCGACTGGCAGGCCATGCAGGCAAGGTGCAGTGGGTGAGCGCGCTGCCTGCGCACATGCGTGGCGTGGTCGTGGGCAATGAGGTGCTGGATGCCATGCCGGTGCAGCTGCTGGCCCGTGTGGCGGGGGCCTGGCATGAGCGCGGTGTGGCCTTGGCTCAGGGCCAATTGGTCTGGGCTGATAAGCCCAGCACCTTGCGCCCGCCCGTCGATATTGATGGCGAACATGACTACCTGACGGAAATCCACGCACAGGGTGAAGCCTTTGTCCGCACGCTGGCGGATCACTTGCAGCTTGGGGCTGCTTTCTTGCTGGACTACGGTTTCCCCGAGAGTGAGTACTACCATGTGCAGCGCTCCGGCGGCACGGTCATGTGCCACCGCGCCCACAGGGCGGATGCGGACCCTTTAAGCGATGTGGGGCTCAAAGACATCACCGCGCACGTGAACTTCACTGGTGTTGCGGTCGCCGCGCAGGACGCGGGGCTGGATGTATTGGGCTACACCAACCAGGCCCACTTTCTGATGAATTGCGGCTTGGTGAAAGCCATGCAATCGCAGCCACTGCAAGCCCGTGTAGCCGCCCAGAAACTTCTGATGGAGCACGAGATGGGCGAGTTGTTCAAGGTAGTCGCGTTGGGTCGGGGTGTGGACGCCCCACTTCTGGGCTTTGCCCGTGGCGACAGGACCCACCGGCTTTAGTCCTGAGGCATTCGCGGTCTCTCCGGAGGCCCCATCGGGATGCAGCGAAAACTAAGGCTACAATCTAAATGCGAATTGTTGTTATTTGTGTTGTGGCCGAAACAAAACGGCCGGATTAAACCCTTTGCCTGCATCATGAAACGTAAATTCCTGAACTCTTTGTTCCGCTTGGCTGCCTTGGGCGCTGCGATCGCCACCGTAGGATTGCCTGCGCAAGCGCAGGCGCCTTCCGCAGAAGGCATCCTGGTCTACAACGCCCAGCACGCCAGCTTGACCCAAGCTTGGGTAGAGGCCTTCACCAAAGAAACCGGCATCAAGGTCACTTTGCGCCAGGGCAGCGATACCGAGTTGGGCAACCAACTGGTGCAAGAAGGAGCCGCCTCGCCGGCCGACGTGTTTTTGACTGAAAACTCCCCGGCCATGGCCTTGGTGGACGGTGCCGGCCTGTTTGCTCCGTTGGACCCCGCCACGATCAACCTGATTGCCCCTAGCTACCGCAACGCCCACGGCCGCTGGGTAGGCATTGCGGCGCGTAGCACCGTGTTTGTGTACAAGAAAACCAAATTCACTCCTGAGCAGCTGCCCAAGTCGCTGATGGATCTGGCCAAACCCGAGTGGAAGGGTCGCTGGGCTGCGTCCCCTGCGGGTGCGGACTTCCAGGCTATCGTGAGCGCGGTACTGGAGCTCAAGGGCGAGGCTGCTACAGCTGCCTGGCTCAAGGGCATGAAGGAAAACGTGGTGCCCTACAAAGGCAACAGCATTGCCATGAAGGCTGTCAACGCGGGTCAGGTTGACGGTGCGGTGATCTACCACTATTACTACTACGGCGATATGGCCAAGACCGGTGAGAACAGCGAAAAGGTGGGTTTGCACTATTTCCGCAATGAAGACCCGGGCGCATTTGTGAGTATCTCCGGCGCTGGTGTGCTGGCCTCCAGCAAGCGCAAGGCAGAAGCCCAGGCATTTGTGAAGTGGGTTGCCGGCAAAGGCGGCCAGGAAATTTTGCGCACCGGCAACTCGTATGAATACGCTGTGGGTCAGGGTGCTGCTTCGCACCGCAGCCTCGTACCTCTGGCGGATTTGCAAGCACCCAAAGTCGAGCCCGCCAAACTCAATAGCAAAAAAGTATCTGACCTGATGACCCAGGCGGGCCTGTTGTAATCCACGTGTGACTTCTCTCGCGGTGCATGTTCCTGCGCCCCTGGCCCGCCCCGCGCGCCAGGGGCGTTTGTCCTGGGTGGCGCTGGCTGCGCTGCTCGTGTCCGTGCTTGCCCTGCTGCCCTTGGGTTTTGTGGCATGGGTCGCTTTTCAGAGCGGTTGGGACACGGTGGTGGCCTTGGTATTCAGGCCGCGGGTCGGCGAGTTATTGATCAACACCGCACTGCTGGTGGTCCTGACCGTGCCACTTTCCATCGTGCTTTCGTTGTCCTTGGCGTGGTTGACCGAGCGTTCAGACCTGCCCGGTGCGCGCTGGTGGTCGTGGTTGGCGGCGGCGCCTTTGGCAGTGCCGGCCTTTGTGCACAGCTACGCATGGATCAGCGTTGCGCCCGGCATGCACGGCCTGTGGGCGGCGGTGTTGATTTCGCTGGTGGCTTATTTTCCGTTTGTGTATTTGCCGATTGCGGCCGCATTGCGCCGCTTGGACCCGGCTATGGAAGACGCGGCGGCTTCTCTGGGCTACGGCCCGTGGGCCGTGTTTATCAAAGTGGTGCTTCCGCAGCTGCGGCTGGCCATCTGGGGTGGCGCACTACTAGTGGGTCTGCATTTGCTGGCGGAATACGGATTGTTTGTGACCATCCGCTTTGACACCTTCACCACCGCCATCGTGGACCAGTTCCAATCCACTTACAACGGCCCGGCCGCCAACATGTTGGCAGGGGTGTTGGTGCTGTGCTGCTTTGGCTTGCTCGGTTTGGAAGCAGGCACCCGAGGACGGGAGCGCTATGCGCGGGTCGGCGCGGGTTCAGCCCGGCAAGTGCCTGTGCGGGCCTTGGGCCGCTGGACTGCACTTTGCCTGCTATTGCCGGCTGTGACTGCCTTGTTGTCACTGGGCGTGCCGCTGGTCACCCTGAGCCGCTGGCTGTGGGCAGGCGGCGCGGAGGTCTGGAACTTCAAGGAATTGGCGCCCGCACTCTGGCAAACCTTGTTGTTGGCCGGTTTGGGGGCCTTGCTCACTACCGTATCTGCGGTACCCATGGCTTGGTTGTCTATCCGGTCGCCCGGGAAAGTGCAGCGTTGGGTAGAAGGTGCCAATTACTTGGCCGGCGCACTGCCCGGCATCGTGGTGGCGCTAGCACTGGTCACTATCACCGTGCGCGTGGCGCTGCCGCTGTACCAGACAGTGTTCACTGTATTGCTGGCGTATGCGCTCATGTTTTTGCCCCGTGCGCTGGTGAGCCTGCGCGCCGGCATCGCACAAGCCCCCATGGAGCTGGAGCAGGCTGCACGCAGCCTGGGGCGCACACCTTTGCAGGCCCTCTGGCAGATCACCATGCGCTTGGCGGCACCCGGCGCAGCATCAGGCTACGCCATGGTGTTTTTGGCTATCACAACTGAACTCACGGCCACTTTGTTGTTGGCCCCCAATGGCACCCAGACGCTGGCGACCGCTTTTTGGTCCCACAGCTCGGAGATCGACTATGCCGGCGCCGCGCCGTATGCGCTGCTGATGGTGCTGATGTCGCTCCCGCTAACCTGGATGCTTTACCTCCAATCTCGACGCATGGCGGGACGATGACGACTCTTGAACTGCACGGTGTGCACAAATCGTATGGAAATGTGGCGGCCCTCAAGGGCATCCAGCTGAGCGTGCCGCGTGGCAGCCGCACCGCCATCGTGGGCCCCTCGGGCTCCGGCAAGACCAGCCTTTTGCGCATCATTGCAGGTTTTGAGGCGCCGGATGCAGGTCGTGTGGTGTTGCAAGGCGATGTGCTGGCCGACGGTCCGGCCATCGTGCCCGCGCACCAGCGCGGCATTGGCTATGTGCCGCAAGACGGCGCGCTGTTTCCGCATTTGAGCGTGGCGGACAACGTGGGCTTCGGGCTGGATAAGTCGGCTCCCGATCGCAAGTCTCGCATTGATGAATTGATGGACATGGTGTCGCTGGACCGTGCCATGCTGCAACGCCGCCCACACGAACTTTCGGGTGGGCAACAGCAGCGCGTGGCGCTGGCGCGCGCCTTGGCGCAGCGGCCCAAGTTGATGCTGCTGGACGAGCCGTTTTCCGCGTTGGATACGGGCTTGCGGGCATCCACGCGCAAGGCGGTCGCCCAGTTGTTGCAAGATGCAGGCATCACCACCATTCTGGTCACACACGACCAAGCGGAAGCTTTGTCTTTCGCAGACCAGGTCGCCGTGATGCGCGGCGGCCTGCTCGCGCAGGTGGGCACTCCCTTGGACTTGTACTTGCGCCCGAACGATCCGGTCACTGCCAGCTTCCTGGGCGATGCTGTGGTGCTCGACGCGACGCTATCAGCCGGCTGGGCGGACTGCGCACTGGGCCGGCTGCCCACGCAAGAACACGCCCGGGTGGGCGCTGGCCAAATTTTGTTGCGCCCTGAGCAGCTGTCAGTCAGTCCGCTGGATACGGCGGCAGTATCCGCAGGGGGGGCGCAGTCCTGTGTGGGCACAGTGGTTGAGGCCGATTTCTGCGGCTCGGTGTGCGAGTTGATCGTGAAGCTGGATACCCCGGCCACCGGTGGTCGTGTACACGTTCACAGTGCAGGGCTGGAGGCGCCTACCGTGGGTGCACGGGTGCAGGTGTCGGCTCGTGGCATGGCCCACGTGTTTCCCGCATCCTGATATTCGGCAGTAACAGCCCCGTAACGACGGGGGTGTGATGCGGGGTAGGATCGGCGCGCCGTTTTAAGGATTGTTTAATCATGCAAACCACCTTGCGAACCGAGACCATCGAACGTACCCAGCGCCCCTGGGGCTGGTACGAGACCATCTCGGAAGTACCGGGCAACAAAATCAAGCGCATCGGTGTGTTCCCCGGTCAGCAACTGAGTTTGCAGAAACATCACCAGCGTGCAGAGCATTGGGTGGTGACAGAGGGCATTGCCCGGGTCACACTGGATGACCGCCAGTTTGACCTGAGGCCCGGTGAGTACTGCGACATTGCCATCGGGCAGGTGCACCGCCTGGCCAATCTGACCGACGGCCCGGTAGAGATTGTGGAAGTACAGTTCGGTAGTTATCTGGGTGAGGACGATATCGTGCGTCTCCAGGACGACTACGGCCGCAACTGAACCCCAACCCCTGTAAATTTCAAGATTTGAGAGCGAGTGCAGCATGGCATTGACCCACGACATTGAATTGAACATCGCCCCCGGCAGCGCGCCTGTCGCCTGTGTGGACATCGGCGGCACCAAGGTGGCAGTCAATATTGCCGATGCTGCCGGAGTGCGGGGCAAGGTTTCTGAGCCCACCGCCAAAGAAGGCAACAACGATGCCTTGGCCCGTCAGATCATCCGCATGGTGGGCGAGAGCTGCGCCTTGGCGGGCGTGGCCGTGGCGGACATTGCTGCAGTGGGGGTGGCCACCTGCGGGCCTTTTGTAATCAACCAGGGCATGGTCGAGTTGGCCGGCCCCAACATCTGTGGCGGCCTGGCTGGCAAGGCGCGCGGTTTGCCCAACGACTGGGTGACCGCCTTGCTCGAAGCGCCCTTGAAAGCCACATTCCCGAACGTGCGGGTAGAGAACGACGGAGTAGGCGCCCTGGAAGCAGAGCGCCGTTGGGGTGCGTTGCAGGGTGTGGCCAATTGCGCTTACGTGACCTGGAGTACTGGTATCGGCATGGGCTTGTGTGTGGACGGCAACATCCTGCGCGGCAAAAACGGCAACGCAGGCCATGCGGGCCACACGTTCGTGAGTTCCAACAACGATGCCTTGTGCGGCTGCGGCAACGTGGGCGATGTGGAAGGGCTGGTCGCCGGCAACGCGATTCCGCGCAGGTTCGGTGCACAGGGATTTGCAGACGCTGCTACGCTTTTTGTAGCTGCTCGCGCAGGCGATGCGGGCGCTGTGGCCATTGTGGATGATCTTTGCGACGTCATGGGGCGCACCTTGTACAACATGGTGGCCACGCTGGACCTGCAGCGCATCAGTGTGGGCGGCAGTGTGTTCTGGCACAACCGCGATTACCTCTTGCCCAAACTCCAAGCCGCTCTCAAAGGCAAGCTACCGGCCCTGACCGACGGTGTGGAGATCGTGCCCGCCGGCTTGGGTGAGAAGGTCGGCGATTACGCCGCGCTCGCATTGGTGGTGGCCTGAGCCGGTAAATCAAGCGAATAGATCTAAGTCTCCCTAGGGAAACTCCTAGTAGCTCAACGTTAAAAATTAATTAAAAATTAATTAATTCAAGTGGACATGGTGTTCGCTCGAATTCAACGTTGCTTCCGGCCCGTTTTGTTGCACAGCCGGACAGATACACTTTTTTGGAGACAAGATGTTGAAGCTTTCTAAACTCGCCACCGCAGTGGCACTCGTGGTTGCTGGTTCGGCCGCTGTGGCTGGTGAAGTGGAAGTCCTGCACTACTGGACATCCGGCGGCGAAGCCAAGTCCGTGGCTGAACTGAAGAAGATCATGCAAGGCAAGGGCCACACATGGAAAGACTTCGCAGTGGCCGGCGGCGGCGGTGACAACGCTGCGACTGTGCTGAAGAGCCGCGTGGTGAGCGGAAACCCTCCTGCAGCCGCCCAGATCAAAGGCCCTGCCATTCAGGAGTGGGCTTCTGAAGGCGTGTTGGCTAACCTCGACGCAACTGCCAAGGCCGAAAAGTGGGACGACCTGCTGCCCAAGGTGGTGGCTGACGTCATGAAGTACAAAGGCAACTACGTGGCTGCTCCCGTGAACGTTCACCGCGTGAACTGGATGTGGGCCAACTCCGCTGTCCTGAAGAAGGCCGGCGTGACTGCTACCCCCAAGACATGGGACGAGTTCTTTGCTGCTGCTGAAAAGGTCAAGAAAGCCGGCCTGATCCCCGTGGCACACGGTGGCCAGAACTGGCAAGACTTCACCACCTTTGAGTCTGTGGCTCTGGGCGTGGGCGGCACCAAGTTCTACAACGAAGCTCTGATCAAGCTCGACCAGAAGGCACTGACCAGCGCCACCATGACCAAGGTCTTGGAAACATTCCGCAAGGTCAAGGGTTACACCGACGCAGCCGCCCCCGGCCGCGACTGGAACCTGGCGACCGCCATGGTCATCCAAGAGAAGGCTGCATTCCAGTTCATGGGTGACTGGGCCAAGGGCGAGTTCTCTGCTGCTGGGAAGGTTCCCGGCAAAGACTACGTCTGCGCTGCTGCTCCCGGCACCGGCAATGCGTACACCTTCAACGTGGACTCCTTCGCGATGTTCAAGCTGAAGGACTCTGGCGCCCAAAAGGCCCAGGCTGATCTGGCTGCTTCCATCATGGGCACCGAGTTCCAGGAAGTCTTCAACCTGAACAAGGGTTCCATCCCTGTGCGTTTGAACATGTCCATGGACAAGTTCGACGACTGCGCCAAGACTTCCGCCAAGGACTTCGTGTCTACCGCCAAGTCCGGTGGTCTGGTTCCTTCCGTGGCTCACGGCATGGCCATCAAGCCCGCTGCTGAAGGCGCGATCAAGGACGCCGTATCCCAGTTCTGGAACGACGACAAGATCTCCGTTGCTGACGGTGTGAAGAACATCGCCAAGGCCGCTGCTACCAAGTAAGCCCTGGCCGGGCGCCTGGCGCCCGTTTTTCCGAGATGGCCCCATCCCTTGACGGGGGTGGGGCCATTCCCCATCACGTGTTCTTCAGGTCACTCTCATGTACTTTTCAGCCCTAGCGCGCACCATGGCCGCTGCATTTGCGCTGTGCGCAAGCGCCGCGTTGCATGCCGGCGAAGTGGAAGTCCTGCACTACTGGACCTCCGGCGGTGAAGCCAAATCGGTGGCAGAGCTCAAAGACATGATGGGCAAACGCGGTCACACCTGGAAAGACTTTTCCGTGACCGGTGGTGGTGGCCAGAATGCCATGGCGGTGCTCAAACAGCGTGTGCTCGCGGGCAATGCTCCAGCGGCAGCCAACATCAAAGGGCCGGCCATTCAGGAATGGGCCGAGCTGAACGTGTTGACCAGTCTCGACGCGATGGCGTCGTTCGAAAAGTGGGACGAAGCGCTCCCCAAGGTCGTTGCCGACCAGATGAAATACAAAGGCCGCTATGTGGCCGTCCCGGTGAACGTACACCGGGTGAATTGGTTGTGGGCCAACTCCGCGGTGCTCAAAAAAGCCGGAGTCGCAGCACTGCCGAAAACCTATGACGAATTTTTTGCCGCAGCCGACAAAATCAAGGCTGCCGGCTTCATCCCAGTCGCCCACGGCGGGCAGGACTGGCAGGATTTCACGGTGTTTGAAAGCGTGGTTCTGGGCGTGGGCGGTACCGCGCTGTACGACAAAGCCTTGGTCAAGCTGGACCGCGCTGCGATGACCAGCGACGAGATGAAAAAGGCGTTGGAAATCTTCCGCCGCATCAAGTCTTACACCGATGCCAATTCCAACGGCCGTGACTGGAATGTCACCACCGAGATGGTCATCAACGGCAAAGCCGGCTTCCAGTTCATGGGTGACTGGGCCAAAGGTGAATTTCTGGCTGCGGGCCAGACACCGGGCAAGGAATTCACCTGCTCCGCAGCACCCGGCACCGCCAACGCCTACACCTTCAACGTGGACTCATTTGCCATGTTCCAACTCAAGAGCTGGGAAGCCCAAAAGGCCCAAGGCTACCTAGCCTACCTGCTCATGGGCAAAGAGTTCCAGGAAAAGTTCAATCTGCGCAAAGGCTCCATCCCCGTGCGGCTGGGCATGAACATGGACAAGTTTGACGACTGCGCCAAGACCTCCAGCAGAGACTTTGTGGCCACCTCCGCCTCGGGCGCGCTGGTGCCTTCGGTAGCCCACGGCATGGCACTGTCGTCGTCACAGCAAGCTGCCATGCGCGCCGCGGTGAGCGAGTTCTGGAACAACGACAAGCTGAGCGTGAGTGAGGCCGTCGCCAAATTGGTCGCAGTGAGTGCGCCCAAGCAAAAGTAAGACTTATGAAAACCCTTGAAAACATCCTCCCCAAGCTGGTGATTGCCCCGGGCTTTGTGCTCGGCTTCGCCTTCATTTACGGATTCATGATCTGGAACGGCATCCTGTCGGTCACCGGCTCGCGCATGCTGCCCAACTACGAAGAGTTCGTGGGGCTGGAGCAGTACGTGCGCCTGTGGGAGATGGACCGTTGGTACATCGCCCTCAAAAACCTCGGCATCTTCAGCGTGTTGTATGTGGGTGGCTCCATGATCCTGGGCATGGCCTTGGCGATTTTTCTGGACCAGAAAATCCGTGCCGAAGGCGTGCTGCGCACCATTTACCTGTACCCCATGGCCTTGTCGTTCATCGTGACCGGCACTGCCTGGAAATGGATCTTGAACCCCAGCCTGGGTTTGGAGAAGTTGGCGCACGACTTCGGCTGGACCAGCTTCAGCTTCGACTGGCTGGTGCAGTCTGACACCGCCATTTACTGCGTGGTGATTGCCGGCATCTGGCAGTCCGCGGGCTTTGCCATGGCCTTGTCGCTGGCCGGCCTGCGCGGCATTGACGACAGCATCATCAAAGCCGCCCAGATCGACGGCGCATCCTTGCCCCGCATCTATTGGCGCATCATTCTTCCTATCCTGCGCCCCGTGGTGTTCTCCACCGTGCTGGTGTTGTCGCACCTCTCTATCAAGAGCTTTGACCTGGTGATGGCACTCACGTCTGGCGGCCCCGGCTATGCATCTGACGTGCCTGCCACCTTCATGTACGTGATGAGCTTCACCCGCGGCCAGATCGGTCTGGGTGCCGCCAGCGCCACCATGATGCTGATGTTCGTGGCGGCCCTCGTGGTGCCGTATCTGTACAGCGAATTGCGCACCAAACCTCACGACCGTTAATCCACGACCGTACCACCACGATCGCACCCTATGTTGTCTAAAAACCTACCCCGCATCCTTATCTACGGTACGTTGCTGTTGGCCGCCTTTTTCTTCCTGGCGCCGCTGTACGTGATGTTGGCCACCTCATTCAAAGATGCCGAGCAAATCCGCTCCGGCAACTTGCTGAGCCTGCCCACCTCCCTCAATTTCGAATCCTGGCAACTCGCCTGGTCCAGCGCCTGTACCGGTGTGGACTGCCGCGGCTTGCAGCCTTACTTCATGAACTCCATCATCATGGCGGTGCCCGCCGTGCTGATCTCCACCGCCTGGGGCGCCATCAACGGCTACGTGCTGAGCATGTGGAAGTTCAAAGGCAGCGAGGTGCTGTTCGGCTTCATGTTGTTCGGCGTGTTCATGCCTTTCCAGGTGGTGCTCCTGCCCATGAGTCAGGTGTTGGGTTACCTGGGCCTTTCCAGCTCGCTGGGTGGCTTGGTGCTGGTGCACTGCATTGCCGGCTTGGCTGGTACCACGCTGTTCTTCCGCAACTACTACACCGCCATCCCCAAAGAGCTGGTGAACGCTGCGCGCATTGACGGTGCCGGTTTCTGGCGCATCTTCTTCCGCATCGTGGTGCCCATGTCCACCCCGATCCTGATGGTGACGCTCATCTGGCAATTCACCAACATCTGGAATGACTTCCTGTTCGGCGTGGCCTTCAGCGGCGCGGACAGCAAGCCCATCACTGTCGGCCTGAACAACATGGCCAACACCTCCAGCAGTGTCAAAAGCTACAACGTCGACATGGCTGCGGCCGTGATCGCAGGTCTCCCCACTATGTTGGTCTACGTACTGGCAGGTCAATACTTCGTTAAAGGTCTCACCGCTGGCGCGGTGAAAGGATAAAAAATGGCAGCTTCTCTCCAAATCGCAGGCATCCGCAAAGTTTTCGGCAAGGGCGACAAAGCCGTTGAAGTCCTGAAAAAGATCGAAATCGACGTCGCCCCCGGCGAGTTCCTGATCCTGGTCGGCCCCTCCGGCTGCGGCAAGTCCACCTTGCTCAACATCATTGCGGGCCTCGAAGAACCGTCCGAAGGCGAGCTGCGCATCGCCGGCAAAAACGTGGTGGGCGTAGCCCCCGCACAGCGCGACATCGCCATGGTGTTCCAGAGCTACGCGCTGTACCCCACCATGAGCGTGGCCGACAACATCGGCTTCGCCCTGGAAATGCGCAAGGTGCCCGTGGAAGAGCGCAAAAAGCGCATTGCTGAAGTGGCCGCCATGCTGCAAATCGAACACTTGTTGGACCGCCGCCCCGCGCAGTTGTCTGGCGGTCAGCGCCAGCGTGTAGCCATGGGCCGTGCTTTGGCACGTGACCCCCAACTCTTCCTGTTTGACGAGCCGCTCTCCAACCTGGACGCCAAGCTCCGCGTAGAAATGCGCGCTGAAATCAAGCGCCTGCACCAGGTGTCCGGCATCACCAGCGTGTACGTGACGCACGACCAAATTGAGGCCATGACCCTGGGCAGCCGCATCGCAGTGATGAAGGACGGCATCCTGCAACAGATCGGCACACCCGACGACATCTACAACCGCCCGGCCAACACCTATGTGGCCACCTTCATCGGCTCGCCCACCATGAACCTGATCAAAGGCCATGTGGAAGTCCCCGGCGCGCAAGGCCGTTTTACTTTCAACGGCAGCACCCTGGAGCTGGCGACCCCTGCCACTGGCGACGCCACCTTGGGCGTGCGTCCTGAACATATTGAATTGGTCACGGGCGACACCGCTTGGCGCGGCGAAGTGGCAGTGGTGGAACCCACTGGCGCTGACACTTACGTGGTGGTGCAAACCTCCGCGGGCGAAGTGACCGTGCGCACCGCCCCGAGCGCATCCTGGAAAGCCGGCGACCAAGTCGGCCTGCGCGTAAACCCAGCGAACACCAACTGGTTCAGCACCGCGACGGGTGTGCGTTTGGACGTGTAAGGCTTCTAGGCCTTAATGAAAAAACCGGGCCGCCCGATCAGGGGAGTCCGGTTTTTTCTATGTCTGCAAAAGACTGTTAGGAGACATTCCCAGTGCTCCAAAGCGGTCGCTCAAAGGGATAGCAGGAAAGGGCTGGAAGCGGTTATCGCTGAGATGGGCAGGGAAACCAAAATCCAAGGGCATCAGCAACCGCTGGCATCGCCGGACCATCAATATCAAATAGGCCCTGATCCACGCCCACTTCAGCAGCTAATAGCGCGGCGCTTTCGTTTGCAACGTCAGTCCGTCCTTTAGGTGGGCATACGAGATGCTTCGCCCGAAGCGATTTGTATGACGCCAAGATGTAGTTATCAAACTGCTTTCGAGTATTCGCGTCCCCACTTCGCCATTCGGCTAACTGCCGAGCACTGGCTGGATAGCTCGCTGGTCCAGCAACGGCACAAAAGCAGGATACACAGAATAGTACGCAGACAGAATACTTCATACGGAGTTTGCAGAATTTCAATGACTGCTTAGGGAGGGAGTTGGGATTATCTGCATCAATTGCAAAGGTCTGCTTCCGCGGCGTAGCCGATTGTGGAGCGTGGTATGTGTCGTGTAAATCACCCAAATGGGTGAGTACATGCAATGACTGCTTCCGCTGCATAGCTGCCCCCACCATCACCCCTGCAACGGCAACTGCAACCGAATCGTCAACCCATGCGGCAATGTCGTCTGCGCTGTTGCCGTGCCGTTATGCCGCCGTGCAATTTCCGCCACGATGGACAGTCCAAGGCCACAGCCGCCGGGCAGTTCGCTGGCGCGCCAGAAGCGTTCAAACACCCGCTCCAGCTGCTCACCAGAGACGCCGGGGCCGGTGTCTTCCACATCCAGCCAGCAGAAGCCATCGTGCACCGTGGTGCGCAGGGTGACGACGGCGCCTTTGCCGGCGTAGCGCAGGGCGTTGTCGATGAGGTTGCTCAGCACTTCGCGCAGCAGCAGTTTGTCGGCGGGCACCATGACGCTGTCTTCGCCTTCGTAACCCAAGTCCACGCCAGCCGCCAAAGCGCGGCGCGTCCATTCGCGGGCCACTTCGCGCGCCAGCGACGCGGCATCCACCGGGACCAGGCTCACCTCCGCCTCCGTGCGGGCCAAAGACAGCAGCTGGTGCACCAAGTGGGCGCTGCGTTGGGCGCCGGTGTGCACTTTGGTCAGGCGCTGTTGCAAGGCCTCGGGGTCTTTCTCTTGCATGGCCAGTTCGGTCTGGCTGATCAGGCCGGCCAGCGGAGTACGCAGTTGGTGGGCGGCGTCATTCAAGAAGCGCTTTTCCTGGCTCAAGCTGCGGCGCAGGGTGGTGAGCAGCTGGTTCAGCGTGTTAGCCAGCGAGTGCACTTCTTCCGGCGCCTGCGTCATCTCGATGGGCGAGAGTGACGCCATGTTCCGGTTGGCCAGCTGCGCTTCCAGTCGCTCCAGTGGAGCCAAACCGCGGCGAATACCCTCGTACACCAGCACGCTGAGCACGGCGCCCAAAATCAGCAACGGGAAGAGCACATCACGCACCAGCTCCCGGGCAATGCGTTGCTGCGCTACCAGGCTCTTGGCCACCTGCACCCGCATGCGTTGGTCGGTGAAACCATCGCCAAAACTCAGGTCGATGGAGGCCACGCGCATGGGCCGGCCATCCATCACCACTTCGTAGAGCACGGGCTCGTTGTCGGCGGAGTACAGGTCGGGCGTGCGCCCGGGGATTTTGGTGTTGCCCAGCAAGAAGCTACCGGGCGGGGAGGACACCATGTAGGCCACGCGGTCGTCCGGGTCTTGTTCGATGATGTCGCGCGCCGCACGCGGAAAGTCCACCAGCAGGCCGGAGCCCATGGGCTTGACCTGCCTTGCCAGCGAGCGCACCGATTGCGTGAGCGACTGGTCAATGGTTTTCTCCGCATAGGCCAGCGCCACGCGGAATGCCAGCACGCCACCCATGAGCCACAACACCAGCTGGGGCAGCAGCAACCAGATCAACAACTGCCGCTTGAGCGAGAAGCGCGCAGGGCGGCTCACGGAGTGTCCGATTCGAGCATGTAGCCCAGGCCGCGCACGTTGCGGATGTTCAAGCCGCTATCGGTGAGCTTGCGGCGCAGGCGGTGCACGTACACCTCCAGCGCGTTGGAGCCGGCGGCGCCGCCCTCCAGCGGAGCGGTCTGCCAGACGGACAACACGTCTTCCCGGCCGACGACCTGCCCCATGTTGTTGACCAGCAGCGAAAGCAAAGACCATTCGCGGTGGGTGAGCTCCATCGGGTCATCGCCCAGCCACGCCAGGGGCAGTACCGGGTCCAGACGCAGGTTGCGGCTGTGGGTGCTTTGCACCTCCAGCGAACCACCGAATGCGGGCAGGCGGGAGCGGCGCAGCATGGCCTGCAGGCGGGCCAGCAGCTCGGCCATGTTGAAGGGTTTGGTGAGGTAGTCGTCGGCACCGGCGTTCAGGCCTTGCACGCGGTCGTCCACGCCATCGCGCGCGGTGAGGATGAGCACCGGCAGCGCGGCCAGGCGCTGGCGTATCCATTGCAGCACGGCAATGCCGTCCACGACCGGCAGGCCCAGGTCCAGCACCACGCCGTCAAAGCGGGTGGACTCCAGCAGGCCTTGGGCTTGCGCGCCGTCGCTGGCGCTGCTCACGCTGTGGCCGGCGTGTACCAGCTGCGCGCACAGGCCGTCGCGCAGCAATTCATCGTCTTCAACAATCAGTAAATGGGCCATGCTTGGAGCATACCAAGGCAAGCCCCGCCGCTGGCAGCGGAACAACCCTCAGGCAGTGATGGCAGCCGGCAGGCCAGCGGCAATGGCCTCAGCGCGGGCGGTTTGGATGAATTGACCTATCTTTGGGCCGGTGGCGCCCATGGATATTGCGCGAGCAGCTATGGAGTCTGTAGCAACTGCCAGTGCGAGGTCTAGCGCCTGCCCCAGCCGCTGGGCTTGGGGGTAGGGCGCATCGTGCAGCCCGAGGCGGCCTTGGGCATCGCACTGGCAGGCCAGCAAGGCGGCGCGAAAGCGCTCAGGCTTGCGGATGGCGTCGCAGCGCTCCAGGAGGCGCAGCAGGGAAGCAGCGTTGAGCGAGCCGCTGCGGTGGATGTTGCCGTGCTCGCGGGCGACTACGTCGGCCAGCTCGGCACAGTCGTTGGGCACGCGCAGCCGCTGGCAAACGGCTTTGAGCAGGCGGGCGCTGCGCTCCTCATGGCCGATGTGGCGGGGCAGCACGTCTGCGGGCGTGGTGCCTTTGCCCAGGTCGTGGCCCAGGCAGGCAAAGCGCACCGCCAGCGGCGCATCCAGCTGGGCGGCGCGGTCCAGCACGAGCATGACGTGCATGCCCGTGTCCACCTCGGGGTGGTGCTCGGGGCTTTGGGGTACGCCCCAGAGCCGGTCCAGCTCAGGCAGCAGGCGCCTCAGGGCGCCGCAGCTGCGCATCACTTCAAACATGCGGGAGGGCTGGGCTTCCATCAGGCCTTTGGCGATCTCTTGCCACACGCGCTCAGGCACCAGGTGGTCCACCTCGCCGTCTTCCACCATGGTCTGCATCAGGGCGGTGGTCTCAGGTGCAACGCTGAACTCGATAAACCGCGCCGCAAACCGGGCCACACGGAGGATGCGCACCGGGTCTTCGCGAAAGGCAGGCGTCACATGGCGCAGTACACGCATCTGCAGGTCTGCCTGCCCGCCGAAGGGATCAACAAGATCTTTTGGGTCAAAAGTGCCATTGACGCCCGTAGAATCTGCGCAAGCAGCTATGGAATTGATAGTAAGGTCGCGCCGGGCCAAGTCTTCTTCCAGCGTCACATCCGGTGCGGCGTGCACCGCAAAGCCCTTGTAGCCGGGCGCGGTTTTGCGCTCGGTGCGGGCCAGGGCGTATTCCTCTTGAGTGCGGGGGTGCAAGAACACCGGGAAGTCTTTGCCCACGGCGAGGTAGCCCGCATCCAGCATTTGCTGCGGGCTGCTGCCTACAACCACCCAGTCGCGGTCTTTCACCTCCAGGCCCAACAGCGCGTCGCGCACGGCACCGCCCACCAGAAAGGTGCCGGTGGCGTGGGAGATGGTGGACGAGCTGGCGGGCATGGAAGGCGCGGGTTGAGGAAGTGGCTCAGCGTTGCAGGCGGTAGGGTTCTTCAAAGTCCAGAAAATCTTTCTCTGCCAGCGCGCCGGTGATCCAGGCCTGCACACCGGGAAGGGCCAGCACGCGGGACACATAGGCACCCACCACCGGACTGACCGGCAAGCCATACGTTTTGAGGCGGGCGCAGACGGGCGCGAAGTACGCATCCGCCACTGAGAACTGGCCGAACAACATGGGGCCGCCATACTGGGCCAGCAGCTCTTCCCACATGGCGCTCAGGCGGGCCACATCCGCACGCACGGAGGGCTTGTCGCGCCAGATCAGGGCGCCGGTTTCCAGCAGGGTGGCCTCGATGTTCATGGGGCAGTTGCTGCGCAGGCCGGTGAAGCCGGAGTGCATCTCGGCGCACACGCTGCGGGCCCGTGCACGGGCGGCTTTGTCGGCGGGCCAGAGCTGCAGGTTGGGAAACTCTTCGGCCACGTACTCGGCAATGGCCAAGGTGTCCCAGACCGCGAGGTCGCCATCAACCAGCAAAGGCACCTTGCCGGTGGGGCTGAGTTTGGAGAGCGTGGTTTTGAATTGCGACTGGCTGTCGAAGGAGTCGAAGCGGACCATGACTTCTTCAAAATCGATTCCGGCCTGCTTCAAAAGCACCCAAGGGCGCATGGACCACGAAGAATAATTTTTGTTACCGATGTAGAGCTTGATCATGCGCAATCCTTGGTCAAAACGTCATGCTAGCACCGCCTGTGGGGGCTAGGCGCGCGGCGGGGCCGGTCCTATACTGACTTCAAGGACTCGGACACTGCACTCCAGCAGACACAACGAGAGGGACACAACCATGGCGCACACCACAAGCTCTTGCCGGCGCACCTTCTTCGGGCTGATGGCTTTTTGCCTGGGCATGCTGCATGGCGCAGTGGTGGCACAAACCATCCGCTTTGCGCCTGAAAGAGATTACGCCCCCTTTGTCAGCGCCGGGCCTGCCGGGCAGGTGCAAGGCCTGTCCATCGATGTGCTGGACATCCTCAAGCCCCGTTTGGGGGGCGACGTGCAGGTGCTGTCTGCAGACAATCTTGCGAACATCTTGCAGGCGGCGCGCCGTGGCGAGGTAGACCTGATTTCCTCCTTGCGTCCCACCCCGGAGCGGGCCGAGTTTTTGGCCTTCACGGAGCCCTACGTCAAAGTACCCGCCGTGTTGGTGGTGAGGCAGGGGCCGGTGCCTCCAACCCTGAAAGACCTTGCTGGCCGTTCGGTCGCAGTAGGTAAAGGCTATGCCGTGGAAAGCTTTGTCCGCGCCACCTACCCGCAAGTGCGCTGGGTCGCAGTGCCCGATGATGTGGCCGCGCTGCAAGGCTTGATGCGTGGTGACGTAGACGGCGTGGTGGCGGATGTGGCCAGCGTGAGCGATGCCACCCGCCACAGCGGCATACGCGGTGTGCAGGTGGTGGAGTCGCTACCGTTTGAGTACGAGCTGAGTTTTGCCTATCGCAAAGAGTTGACAGGGCTGGGCGATGCCTTGAATGCCGGCCTCAAGGACATCACGCCCGCTACCCGTCAGGCGCTGCTGCGCCGCTGGATAGACACCGAGACCCTAACTTATGAAGACCCGCGGCTGACCTGGGTGCGCAAACTGGCCATGGTGCTGTCGGTGCTGGCACTGGTCATGGTGGGGGTGTGGCGCTTGCGTGCCAAACGCACGACAGACAGGGGTGCGGATGGTCTTTGACGTCCAGCAAACCGGTGCCATGCGGCCCCGTGCGCGCAGCGGGCGGTGGATGCTGCTGTGGGCAGGCGTCTGCGCAGCAATGGGGCTCTTGTCGCTCATGGTGTCCGACGCGCGGCCGGGGCAGGTCATCATCTGGATGGCCAACCCGGTAGGGGCAGTGGCTTTGTTGCGCCTGCAGCGTTCGCAGTGGCCTGCCATGTTGGCTGCTTTGTTTGTGGCAGTGTGGGTGACCCACATGGCGTATGTCTGGGGGGCAGGACCAGAGTTTCAAGCGTGGATCAGCCCCACGACGATGGCATGGCGTGCCGCCTTGGACGTGCCGGTGCACTTGTTGGAGATGATGCTGTCTGCCGTCATGTTGGACCGCATCCGGGCATTGGAGCACGCCGGAGATCGGGCGGCAGTGCAAGGCGTGGTGCTGCTGCGTGCGGCCTTGCTGCCTGCAGCCGTCCTCGCGCCTCTGGGGGGATTGGCCTGGATAGGTGTGGCGGGTGGAGATTGGCATGTGATGGCGCTGAACTGGTTCGTCGGCCACACCATAGGCACCGTTGCAGCCCTGCCCCTTGCACTGTCGGTGGCAACCAAACGGCCCCGCGTGGCGCTAGAGCGGATCACCGAGCCCATGGCCATGGCCATGTTGTTCGGCAGTGTGGCTGTCACGCTGTGGGCAGGTACGAGCCTGCCCAAGCCCTTTGTGATCATGGTGGCCCCAGTGGTGTGGATGGCCATGCGTTCGACCCTGGTAGCCACCTTCACCGCCAACTTGCTGGTCGCCGCCAGCATGGCTGCACTGATCCGCTATGGCGTGCTGCTGCCTCCGCCGACCTCCAGTTGGTGGGGCGATGCCTTGTTCTATTTGTCGGTATTGGCCACGCTCTTGCCGGGCTTGTTTCTGGCTGTGATGTCTGAAGGGCAGCGCCAGGCTTTGCGGATACTGGCCGACAGTGAGGCGCGGGCCCGGGACCTTTACTTTCAGACTCCGGCCATGTTGCATTCGATTGATGCGCAAGGACGCATCGTGCAGGTCAGCAAGTTGTGGCTGGACACGCTGGGTTATGGCGAGGCAGATGTGTTGGGACGGCATGTGGCCGACTTTATGGATCCGGCCTCCGCGCGCAAAGCACGCGAGGTGGTGATCCCTGCCGCCGCGCGCGATGGCCGTTGCGACAACATCGAGTACCAGCTGTGTCGCCGCGATGGCACGCTGTGCGATGTGATCCTGTCTGCCATCTGGGAATACGACGAAGCGCACCAACCTGTGCGCAGCCTTGCGGTCTTGCAGGACGTGACGGAGAAAAAGCGGCTCGAAGCCCGCAGCCACTTTGCCGAGCATGACGCCCTGACGGGTCTACCCAACCGGGTGCTCTTGCAAGACCGGCTCAAGATGCTTTGCGCGCACTACGGCCGGCATAAAGGGGTCTTTGCCATCGGGTTTCTGGACCTGGACCACTTCAAAGAGGTCAACGACAACTATGGCCACGAGTCGGGAGATTTGCTTTTGAAAGAAGTCGCCCGCAGGTTGCAGGGCACTTTGCGCGCGGCTGATACGGTGTGCCGCCTGGGCGGCGACGAGTTTGTCATGATTTTCAGCGCAGTGGAAGGCCGGACGGAACTCCAGGCGCTGGCTGCCAAACTGATGGCCGCCATTGCCGCGCCTTGTATCTTGGGCGAGGGGCCTGACGCACCGGTGGTGCAGGTTTCAGGCAGCCTGGGACTGGCGCTTTTTCCTGAGCATGGCTCGGAGCCCCAGCTGCTGCTTACGCATGCGGACCAAGCCATGTATGCCGCCAAGCGCAGCGGGCGTAACCGCTGCGAGTTTTACCGAGGTACGGCCTGAGACCCTGGAGTTTCTCTCGGGATATTAAGGCAAGTCGAGCCCTGCCTCCGGGCTGGTGGCATCACGCGGCCCCACGTTGCCCAGTCTGGCTTTCAGGGATTGGGGTTGACCTGTGATGAGCGCCGCGTACAACGTGGTGTTGGCCAGCACTTTTTTGACGTAGTCCCGGGTCTCTGAGAAAGGCACGTTCTCGGCCCAGATGGCAGCTTCCAGCACAGGGCTGCCCGTCTGACCGCGCCAGATGCGGGGGCGGCCGGGGCCCGCGTTATAGGCTGCTGCTGCCATGGGCATGGAGCCGTTAAAGCTGTCGAGCACCAGCTTCAAATACCCGGTGCCGATAGCAATATTGGTGTCTCGGTCGGTAATCTGGTGACTCTGGAAGTCGCTGAGCCCGATTTTTTTGGCGGTCCACTTGGCAGTCGCGGGCATGACTTGCATCAGACCCGCAGCGCCCACGCCGGATTTGGCATCGGTGATGAAGCGGCTCTCCTGCCGGATCAGACCGTACACATAGGCCGGATCGAGGCCGATAGTCTGGGTGCGCGCCAGCACCGCGCTCTTGTGCGGCATGGGGTAGCGTTGGTCGATATCGACCATGCCTTTGGTGCGTTCGCTGGTGTTGATACAGCGGTCCCACACTTCGGCCTTGCAGGCCAGGTCGGCCGCGGCCAGGAGCGCGCGATCGTCCAATCCGCCACGGTTGTGCAGGTTGGTGCTGTAGTTCCATTCGCGCACGCCGTCGCTGCGCAGGCCGATGGCGATGGCATGGAGTGCACGGGCCAGGCCGGGGTTCTTTTTGGCCTGATCTTTTTCTTCCAGCGTCAAAGGTGCGGGTTTGGCCGGCACCACAATCTTTTGCCCCAGTTCCTCCAGGGCCAGCATTTCATAAAAGCCCTTGGTGCCGGCGATGGATTCGAGCAGCGTCTGGCTTTCCATCTTGGCGGTTTCGACATTGTTGCGTTGAGCCAGCGCGCGGGCGCGCCAATAGACCCAAGTCGAGTCGTTGCGCAAGGAATCCGGCATGGCGGCAATCGCATCCGCCACTTGGCTCCAGCGACCGGCCCGGAGCGCGGCGCGTGCGGCCCAGACCAAATGGTCTTCGTGCATTTGTGCAAATTGGCCTTTGGCAAAGGTAGCCGGTGCCTCGTCCGAGAGCTTTTGCGCCAAGCGCTTGCCGATGACACCCCAGACCCAGCTGCGTTCTTCCTGGTTGAGCTGGGCTTTCCAGCGCATTTTTTCGATCTCAACAGCTGCACTGTCCGGGTCTATATAGGCCAGCCGGATCAGTGCGAGCGATACAAATTCGCGCGTCTGTGGACGCAGCGCGGTGACTTTGTCGTTCAGGTACTTGGCCGGCGTGCTGTAAATGGTGTTGACGGTTTTGACGTAGTCGCTGTCCAGTGCCGCAACGGCTTGTGTGGCCACACGCAAGCGGTCATTTTCCATGCCCAACCGTGCCCGGACCCATGCGCTGTGCGCGCTGAGCTTTTTGTCTTTGACCAGTTGGGCAGCCAGACCGCCGCATGCGTCGTCGGCTTCTTTCTGTCCCCACCAAACAGGTTCCAAGGCACCGGCTACATCGGCATTGCGGGTGCTGTAGTCTGCCCACAGCGCATAGCAACGCACGGATTTGTCGTCGTTCATCCGGTAGAGCGGGTACTCGCGCCCGAATGTGTCCCAGTCGCGGTTGCGGCCGAGTTGAAGCAGCCACTCAGCGCGCAGGCGGTCTTCCTGGTAAGTGCCGTTGTAGCGATTCAGATAGTCTTGAATTTCGGACTTGCTGGCCTCGTCAAGTCGGGCAGAGAGTTCCCAATACGCGGCCCATGGTTCCAGGATGTAGCCCTTCATCGAGGGCAAGGCAGCGCTCAGGCGTTTGCGGTCCCGGTTTTTGTAGGCTTGGGCCAGGTCCAGAATGGTCTCATCGAGACGGGTGATATCGCGCCCTTGCGCGTATGCTGAAGTGAAAGTGGGGGACATCAGGGCGCCGCACAGGGCCAGTGATGTCAGAATGGCTGAAAACTGCATGTGGGGATTATGGACAACTCGGACGACAGCAAAGCTGCACAAAAGAAAGCCCTTCGCAAGGCCCTGTTGGATCAACGTCTGGCGATGCCGGATCGACTACAGCGTGCCGATCTTTTACAACGCGTGATGCGCATCTGGTTGGTAGGCCGGCCGGATGCGGTGATCGGTGCCTATTGGCCGATCAAAGGCGAGTTTGATCCTTTGCCCGCCTTGCACCGCTGGAAAGAAGACGGTGAGCTGATCGATCAGCCGCAGCCGCGCCGCATCGGCTTGCCGGTAGTGAACCGCGCCCACAAGACCATGACCTTTCATGCTTGGTATCCCGGTTGCCCGATGGAAGAGGATGCCTATGGCATTCCCAAGCCCAAAGACACCGAGCTGATCGTGCCAACCCTGCTGTTTGTGCCCTGCGTGGGCTATGGTCCCGGCGGGTACCGCTTGGGCTATGGCGGCGGTTTTTATGACCGCATGCTGGCCAGCTTGAGCCCGAAACCCTTTACGGTAGGTTTGGGCTTTGGCACCGGATTTGTGGATGATTTTGAGCCGGAAGCCCACGATATGCCGCTGGATGCCATCCTCAACGACCACGGAGTGGTTTGGCCGGTGTAAAGGTGTCCCCACGCTCCACCGCTGTGCGGGTCGCTGCCCCCCGAGGCGGCTAAACCGGCTTGGGGCGGCCCGGCACCGATTTTTTCCTGGCCTTGGCCGATGGGGGTTTCCGGGCTGCAAGCGCCGCTTGCCAGGCGAGCTGTGCCCAATCCCGCATCAAGGCCGGTGACTCCATGGCGTCGGCAGGGGCGCTGTAGTAATTCATGCCACGTGGCTCGCCTTTGGCGGTGTAAACGAAGCGTTTGCAGCCCTCCGCTTCATAGATGGCACGGTTGTCGGCACTGGCTTTGAGCCACAACGTGTCGCCATCGCCCAGATCCGCGATCACGGCCACCGTCAAGCCATCGCAGCTGATGCCCCAACCACCAAACATGCGTTTGGCGTGGCAGGGTCCCAGGCTGGCCAATAGTTCGCAGCAATAGTCGGCAAATCCGGAGTCGGTGGTGCTCATGGTGATTCAGCGTTGCATCAGAGCGCGAACATCGTTTTCGTAGCCCTGCAAGGTTTGCTGCAGTTTGGTGCGCTGGGCCAGGCTGGTGGCATTGTGAAGCTCTGCGGCAGATTCACAGAAATGGCTGCGAATCCGTTCGGTGTATTGCACAAACGTGGTGTCAGGCGACTGCAGGCTGCGCACCAACAGGGCCCGCATTTCGGCCTGCACTTGAATCTCACTGGACGCTCCGGCTTTGAGCGCGCGCAGGGTTTGGAGTGCGTCTCTCTGCCGCCGCAACACCTCTT
The DNA here is from genome assembly GCF_002163715.1 of Curvibacter sp. AEP1-3. Classification (GTDB taxonomy): domain Bacteria; phylum Pseudomonadota; class Gammaproteobacteria; order Burkholderiales; family Burkholderiaceae_C; genus Allorhodoferax. The sequence goes on along the minus strand of NZ_CP015698.1, from coordinate 1,946,559 downwards.
TATATTGGATGGCCGCATCGAAAGGCGAGCTTTCCAGTTGGCTGCGGATCAGCGCTTTCTGGACGTCGGTGAGCCGGCCGTAAAAGCCTTCGGCCCGATCAATGGTGGTTTTCAGGCGCCGGCTCAGTCGTTCCTGCGGGGACCCGTCCAGCCATTCCTCCCGCCATTCCGCATTGCGCTTGTCCCATGAGCGGGCCAAATGGTCTAACTGGGCGTTGCTCAATGTGGGGCCCAGCGCCAAGGCCGTCGGCGTGGCGCGGTCGAGCACGGCCTGGAACCGGCCTTCAAGGTAGCGCGATAGCTGGCATACCTGATCGGCAGCCACGGGCTGGGGAGACGCGGCTTGTAGGTTCTTGAGCATTTCGGCAACTGCGGGCAACTCTTCTTTGCGGTGCCATGTCTGCAGGGCATTCAAGTCATTGCGCAGGCGCGCGCTCTGCGCGCTGTCGAGGTCCAGAAAGCCATCCAGCCACCAGTAGGTGAGGTCGGGGGCGTTGTTGTAGGCCAGTCGCACCGCGCCGCAACCTGTCAGGGTCAGACCCGCTGCCAGCAGGCAGATAATGGCGCACCAGCGCCGGGCTACACCCCCCGCGCGAACTAACGTTCCAGAATTCAACAAAGGCATGGCATTGACTTCCAATCCCCATCTTTCAAGTGGCGCACCGGCACACGCTCCGGTGGACGTGGTCATTATGGCGGCGGGCAAAGGCACCCGCATGCGCAGCAAAATCCCGAAAGTCCTGCAGCGCTTGGCCGGGCGCCCCTTGTTGCAGCATGTGGTGGAAACCGCCGCGGACCTTCAGGCCCGTCACGTGGTGGTGATCACCGGCCACAGTGCTATGGAAGTGGAAGCGGCTTGCGCAGATTTCACGGGCGCTAGCGCCGGATTTGCCTTGAATTTTGTGCGCCAGGAGCCGCAGCTCGGCACCGGCCATGCCGTGCAGCAAGCCGCGCCGGTGCTGCCGGACGATGGCGTGGTGGTGGTGCTCTCCGGCGACGTGCCCTTGACGCAATCCGATACCTTGTTCCACCTCATTCAGGCCTGTGGCGGCAACAAACTCGCGCTGCTCACACTGGAACAAAGTAACCCGGCTGGCTACGGGCGCATCGTGCGCGATGCGGGTGGCGCGGTGCAAGCCATTGTGGAGCACAAAGATGCTTCAGAGGCACAACGTGCGATCACAGAGATTTACAGCGGCATCATGGCGGTGCCTGCGGCGCAGCTCAAAACCTGGTTGGCACGCCTGGACAACAAAAACGCCCAGGGCGAGTACTACCTGACCGACGTGGTGAAGTTTGCTGTGTCCGATGGCGTGGCGGTGGTGGGGCACAAGATTTCGGATCCCGTGCAAGTGGCCGGGGTGAATAGTCCGGTGCAGCTGGCTGAACTGGAGCGTGCCTATCAATCGCAGCAAGCCCACCGTTTGATGGACGAAGGCGTGCGGCTGGCCGACCCTGCGCGCATCGATGTGCGTGGCGACCTGTTGTGCGCTCATGACGTCAGCATCGATGTGAATTGTGTTTTTTCGGGTCAGGTGAGTCTGGGCGAGGGAGTGTCGATCGGCGCGAACTGTGTGATCGCCAACTGTGTGATCGAGGCGGGCGCAGTAATTCACCCCTTCACTCACATTGATGGCGAGAAGTTGGGCGTGACAGTGGGTGCAGGCGCGTTGATTGGCCCCTTCGCCCGCTTGCGCCCTGGCGCCAAGTTGGGCGCGGAGGTGCATATCGGCAATTTTGTGGAGGTGAAGAATTCCACCCTAGCCGCCGGCGCCAAAGCCAACCACTTGGCTTATTTGGGCGATGCCACAGTCGGTGAGCGGGTGAACTATGGCGCAGGCAGCATTACCGCTAACTACGACGGCGCCAACAAACACCGCACTGTCATTGAGGCGGATGTGCATGTGGGCAGCAATTGCGTGTTGGTCGCGCCCGTCACCATTGGAGCAGGCGGAACCATTGGTGGCGGCTCCACCATTACCAAGAGCACCGAAGCCGGTGCCCTGAGTGTGGCGCGCGGTAAACAGGTGAGCATTGCCAACTGGAGCCGTCCGGCAAAGAAACCCAAAGCCTGAGAGGTGAACATGCACAGCAGCGAGCACCGGTTGCAACAACGTATCCAAGAGTTGGAGGTAGAACTTGCCGCCAGCCGCGCTGAGCTGCAGGAGTTCACCTACACCGTGTCTCACGACCTGCGGGCGCCGCTACGCCATCTGGTGTCGTTTGCGCGTTTGCTGGAGGAGGAAGCCGGTGCCCAGCTCACTGGCGAAAGTGCTGACTTTCTGCGCACCATCACGGCCTCCGCCGATCACATGGGCGTGTTGCTGGACGCTTTAACGGCCCTGTCCCGCCTTGGGGCTGTACAGGCACTGCCGGGTGCTGTTGAACTGGCTCCCGTGGTGGAGTCATGCGTGCGGGAGGTGCAGGCAGGCTTTGTTGATCGAGTTGTCGCTGTGACTGTGGATGTGCCCGCCCCGCTCGAGGTGCTGGCTGATGAGGCCATAGTTCGGCAAGCGCTGTCAAAGGTTCTGGCCAATGCCTTCAAATTTACGGCCAAGGTGGCGGAGCCTGTGATTTCCGTGTCGGTCCATCAAGCTCCGGAGGGAAAGGTGCAGCTGTGGGTGGAAGACAACGGTGCCGGTTTCAACCCGGCGATGCAAGACAAGTTGTTTAAGGTGTTTGGCCGATTGCATTCCGCCAAGCAGTTTCCCGGTTTGGGTGTGGGCCTGCTGACGGCTCAACGCCTGCTGGCCAAAGTGGGCGCGACCATCAGCCTTGTGCCCAGAGAGCAGGGCGGCGCGCTGGCATGTCTGTCTTTCCCACAGGCAAAAAAATAGCCCGGCGGTGCCGGGCTGGTGAGGGTTGCGCTTACGGCCTGTGGGCCGTAGTGCGGATTACCACTTCTTGATTTTGTCCAGGTCAGCGTAAGCGTCAGCGGACTTGCCGTCAGCTGCCTTGGCGGCAACGGCTTGCTTGTCGGCAGCCTTGGCATCGGTAGCAGCGTCAGTAGCGAAAGCTTGACCGGCCAACAAAGAGCCGAGAACCAAGGTGATAGCAGCAAAAGTAGTCTTGTTCATGATGAAGTTCCTTTCAAAGTTGAAGATTCCGCTCCGGCGGGTTTCAGTCCGTCTGAACAGCATCGATGGGGCGTTTATTTCGTTTGCGTCTCGTCGATGGGATGAACTGTAAAATTTCTCAAAACAAAGATAAACTATCCAAATAGAACTTCAGCGTTGCTGATTTGGAAACAATCGAGTTCTTGTTGAGAAAAGGAAAGTGCTATGGACCGGTTGCAATCCATGCGGGTGTTTCAGCGAGTCATTGACGAAGGCGGTTTTGCAGCTGCCGCGCGAGCCTTGGATATGTCGCCGGCCGTTGTGACGCGACTGGTGGCCGATCTGGAAGAACACTTGGGGACCCGTTTGGTCCACCGTTCGACGCGGAAAGTTTCTTTGAGTGAAGCCGGTGAGGCCTATCTGGCCCGGGTGCGCGCCATTCTTCAGGACATTGACGAGGCTGATGCCTTAGCCAATTTGCATACCCAGGAGCTTGCCGGGGAGCTGCATGTGCTGGCCACGCCGGTGCTGGCCACCTACTTGTTGGCTCCCTTGCTGGCTGGGTTCCGTGCCAAGTACCCCAAGATCACGCTGCACATCCGGGTGGAATCGTTTGAAGAGCCCTCGGTCGAAGAGCATGATGTGACACTTTTTGCGGCAGATGAGGCATACGACGGCACCATCGTGGCCCGGAAAATTGCGACGACGCACGGCATTCTGGTGGCAGCGCCTTCGTATTTGCAGCGCAAAGGCATACCTCAAACTCCCGATGAGCTGGTCGCACACGATTGTTTGGAGCTTTCGGGCAGCATTGCCCGCCACAAGCGTTGGCACTTGCGCAATGAAACGAATCCGCAAGAAACGGTGGACTTGAATCTCACACCGGTGATCAGCTCGAACCACATTGAAACCCTGATTGCCGCCACGCTGGACGGTGTGGGCATCACCCCTTGCACCGTGGAGTTGGTGGGGCCATTGCTGGCCACAGGTGAGTTGGTGCGCGTGCTCGCGCCTTGGGTGGCGGGGCAGGTGCACTTGTATGCAGCATTGCCCAGCCGCCAGTATTTGCCGCGTCGCACCCGCGTGTTCCTGGATTACCTCACAGAGCAAACCGCCCTGATGCTGGCTGATGCCCAAGCGGTATGCGGCGGCATGAGCGGCTTGCGTTAGCGCAGTGGCAGTTCTGCGCCGAATTTGCTGCGCTTGACGCTGAAAAACGCTTTCACGTTGCGCACATTGGCATCGCTTGTGAAAAGACGTTGCGTGATCGCCTGATAGTCCGGCATGTCTTTGGCGTGCACTACCAGACAAAAATCAGGACCGGGTGACACGCGATAGCACTGTTGCACGCTGAAGTCGTCCGCCACCCGGGCTTCAAACTTTTCCAGCGCGCCGGTGTCCTGCCGGTCCAGCGTGATTTCCACAATGGCGGTCAGACCATGGCCTATGACCTCTGCCATGCGCTGCGGGTTCAGGATGGCGACTTGCCGCTCAATCAACCCGGCGTCATGCAAGCGCTTGACCCGGCGCAAGCAGGTAGGGGGCGAGGTATGCACCCGCTCTGCCAGGGCCTGATTGCTCAAGCTGGCATCCACTTGCAATTGCGCCAGCAGTTGAAGGTCGGTAAGGTCTAGCTCCATCAATTCAAAATTAATAAAATAATGAATTTAAATTTCAGAATGAAGATTGAGTGAAATTTTCATTCAATTGATATAAAAAAACAAGCATAAATTTCTTAGAAAAGTTCTACCATCCACACCATTGTTTGAATTGGAGACTGTCTATGTGTGGCATCGTCGGCGCGGTTTCGACCCGCAACATCGTTCCCGTATTGGTTCAAGGCCTGGAGCGGCTGGAGTACCGGGGGTATGACTCCTGTGGCGTGGCGGTGTATGCGCAAGACGAAGCTAGTAACGGTGGCGCTCCGTTCAATGGCTTGCGACGTGCCCGCAGTACGTCTCGCGTGGCCGAGCTGGTTGAGCAAGTGGCGGCTGGTGCCGTACAAGGGCACCTGGGCATTGCTCACACACGCTGGGCCACGCACGGAGCTCCGGTGGTGCATAACGCGCATCCCCATTTCAGCCACGGCCCCGGTGCGGATGCAGAGAGCAAACCCGGCCGGATTGCACTGGTCCACAACGGAATCATCGAAAACCACGATGACCTGCGATTGGCTCTGAAAGCCAAGGGCTATGTCTTTCACAGCCAAACCGATACGGAAGTTATTGCCCACCTGATCGACAGTATTTACGACGGCGACTTGTTCGAGGCGGTCAAAGCCGCCGTCTTGCAGTTGCACGGCGCTTATGCGATTGCCGTGTTTTGCAAAGACGAGCCGCACCGGCTGGTCGGTGCGCGGGCTGGCTCGCCGCTGATACTGGGTGTCGGCAAAGACGGGCAAGAACATTTTTTGGCCAGCGATGCGATGGCGCTCGCAGGTGTGACGGACCAGATCGTCTACCTCGAAGAAGGCGATGTGGTGGACTTGCAGTTGGGCAAGTACTGGCTGGTGGACAGGGCACACAAAGCGGTTGCACCTGCGCAGCGCCCGGTCAAAACCGTGCTGGCCCACAGCGGTGCCGCAGAGCTGGGGCCCTACCGCCACTACATGCAGAAGGAAATCTTCGAGCAACCCCGCGCGATTGCCGACACGCTCGAAGGCGTGGAAGGCATAGTCCCCGAGTTGTTTGACCAGCAAGCGAACCACGCACCCGGCGCTAACGCTGCGCGGGTGTTCAAGCAGATTGACAGCGTTTTGATTCTGGCCTGCGGCACCAGTTATTACAGCGGATGCGCGGCCAAGTACTGGATCGAGAGCATTGCCAAGATCCCGTGCAATGTAGAAGTGGCCAGCGAGTACCGATATCGCGACTCCGTGCCGAACCCGAACACCTTGGTCGTCACGATCACGCAGAGTGGAGAGACAGCCGACACCTTGGCAGCATTGCGTCACGCCCAGTCGTTAGGTATGCAGAACACGCTGACCATCTGCAATGTGGCGACCAGTGCCATGGTGCGCGAATGCAGCTTGGCGTATGTGACCCGCGCAGGCGTGGAAATCGGGGTGGCGTCTACCAAGGCCTTCACCACGCAGTTGGCCGGTCTGTTCCTGTTGACGTTGTGCCTGGCGCAAGCCAAGGGTCGCTTGAGCGATGCGGAAGAGGCTCGCCACCTCAAAGCCATGCGCCACCTGCCGGCCGCGCTGCAAGCAGTTCTGGCCCTGGAGCCTCAGGTGATGGCATGGGCGGAAGACTTTGCCAAGAAAGAAAATGCCTTGTTCTTGGGCCGTGGCTTGCACTACCCCATTGCCATGGAAGGCGCGCTCAAGCTCAAGGAGATCACCTACATCCACGCCGAAGCATATGCCGCCGGTGAACTCAAGCATGGCCCCTTGGCTTTGGTAACCAGCGAGATGCCGGTGGTGACGGTGGCGCCTAACGACGCACTGTTGGAAAAACTCAAGAGCAATATGCACGAGGTGCGCGCTCGTGGCGGCGTGCTGTATGTCTTGGCCGATGCGGATACCAAGATCGAGAGTGGCGAAGGCTTGCATGTGATCCGCATGCCAGAGCACTATGGTGAGCTCTCTCCTTTGCTCCACGTAGTGCCCTTGCAGCTGCTCTCTTATCACACCGCCTGCGCGCGAGGGACCGATGTCGACAAGCCGCGCAATCTGGCCAAGAGCGTGACCGTCGAGTAAATCTGTACATGCGCTTTTTCGGCATCGCTGGTCACTCCGGCATGGGTAAAACCACCTTGCTGGAGCGGCTGATTCCCGAGCTTACCGGACGGGGAATGCGGGTATCACTGATCAAGCACAGCCACAAAGACATCGAGATCGACCGGCCGGGCAAGGACTCGTTCCGCCTGCGCGAAGCAGGATGCTCCGAAGTACTGTTGTTGGGGCGGGAACGTTGGGCACTGATGCATGAATTGCGTGGCCAACCCGAACCCTCGCTGGACTATCTGCTGGATCGCATGCAGGCCTGTGACCTGGTACTGGTCGAAGGCTTTAAAGGTGGTGAGTTTCCCAAACTGGAAGTCTGGCGTGCCAGCGAGGGCAAGGCCACGCTTTGGCCCGCGTGGCCCGGCGTGATTGCGGTTGCCAGCGATTCTGCGTCGCACCCCAGAAACGTGCCGCATTTGGACTTGAGCGATGTCGGTCGGATAGCAGACTTTGTGCTCGCGCACGCAGCACAACGCTTGCCCCAAGAGTCCTTCGCGTCCTAAATAGCGAGTGCTGCGTCCGCAGCGGGAAGTCTTTTGCTCTGCAAAACATGGAATGCTTCAGATACCGACTGAAACACCTGGCCTGACAAGCCGGTCCACAGCTCGGTGTGCATCAACCGGTCTTGCACCGGGCCTTTGACCTCTGCGAAATGGAGCTTTATGCCGCGTTCTTGCAGATCGCGGTTGATGTCTGCGAGAACTTCCATGGCTGAAGTGTCAACGCGGTTGACCGCAGTCATCACCAAGACTACATCTTCAATCTGTTCTGATTGTCCCAATTCCAGGCTCAGGCGGGCTTCGACCGCTTGCAGGTTACCGAAGAACAGACTCTCATCGATACGCAGCAACAGCGCGTGCGGCAAGGTCTCAGTCTCGTAGCGTTCTACATTCCGGAAGGTAGATGTACCCGGCAACCGACCGAGAGCTGCAATATGCGGTGCGCTGGAACGCCACAGCAGCGTCGCCAAGGACAGTCCTATGCCCATGGCTATTCCGGTGTCCAAACCGAGAGCAAGCACCCCCATAGCGGTACCCAGCCACGCAATCGCATCTGCACGGTCGTAACCCCAAGCTTGGCGCAGTGCTCGCACATCAATCATCCCCCAGGCGGCCACCACAATGCTGGCAGCCAGCACTGCCAGCGGGAGTTTGGCCAGCCATTCCGTGCCCACCAGTACCAATATCACCATCGAAAGCCCCGAGACCACGCCGGCCAGAGGCGTTTGCGCGCCGGCCGCCACGTTGATGGCAGACCGAGACAAGCCCCCACCCACGGGCATGCCACCACTAAAGGCCGCAGCAATGTTGGCTGCGCCCAAGCCGGTCAGCTCCCGATTCGCATCGATGCGCTCCCGCCGTTTGGCGGCAAGTGCTTGTGCCATGGTGATGCACTGCACCATGCCGATGAAGGAAATCAGCAAGGTAGGCCCCGCCAATGCTTGGAGGGACGCCAACTCCGGCAGGGTAAACACCTGAGACATTCCATCCAGGCGGATGGCGCCTACCACTGCTACCGCATGCTTGGAATCCAAATCAAGTGAGGAGACGACAAGAGTGGTCACCAGCAACACCAGCAAGGGCGAGATGCGCATCCACACCGGCCAATGCTTGAGCCCCAAGCGGGCCGCGGTGAGCGCCGCAATGGAAGCCAGACCCAGCATCAAGGTGACTTGATTGGTGTTGGGTAGCTGCTGAGCCAGGAGGCGCAGGGTCTGGCCCGTGGAATTGCTTTGAACTTCAACACCAAGAATGAATTTGGCTTGGCTCACCATGATCAATACGGCCGACCCGGCAACGAAACCGCTGACAACCGGGCGGCTCAAAAGCTGGGACAGAAAGCCCAGCCTCGCCACGCCGCATGCAGCGATCAGCAGGCCGGATGACAAACTCAGCCAAGCTGCCAGTTGGATGTAGTGCGCTGAACTGGGTTGGGCGATCGGACTCAACACGCTGTACGTCATGATGGCTGTGATGGCTACAGGTCCTACCGCTTGCACCATGCTGCTTCCGAGCAAGGCATAAGCGATGGCGGGCAATATGCTCACATAGAGCCCCGCCTGCGGAGGCAAGCCCGCCAATAGTGCATAGGCCAGACTCTGCGGTATGACCAGAACGGTGAGTACCAGACCGGCAAGGACGTCGTCCCGCAAATGGTGGCGGGGGTAGTGTTGGATCCAGTGCGGTATCAGGGCCATGCACTATGCTAACCGCCGGCCAAACGCCGGGTGAAATTTGGTAACACAATGCAAGCGCGTCAGCCCATCCTCGGTCCAGGGCGTTGTGCGCATAGATTGTTTCAACAAAAGGATATTCATGCGCGTTTCTGCTCCTTTCGCTGCCAGTAGTGTGCTGCTTAGTTTTGCTTTGTCCGGCCATGCACAACCAGTGGAGCAGCGCAGCAGCTTGGCTGACCAGCAGGAAGTCGCTGTCACCATCTATAACGAGAACCTGGCGCTCGTGAAAGACGTGCGCAAGATCCCGTTCAAGAGCGGCCCGCTGGCTCTTGCATTTCGTGACGTGAGCGCACGCATGCGGCCTGAAACGGCTTTGCTGCGCAGCCTGAGTTCGCCAGGCGCCCTGAAGGTACAGGAGCAGAACTTTGATTTTGACCTGCTAACCCCCCAGAAAATGCTTGAGAAATATGTAGGCCGGCAGGTCAAGGTCGTGCGCACGAATGCGGCAACTGGCCAGGAAACGGTAGAAGCTGCCACGGTGCTTTCGGCCAATAACGGAGTCGTCTTGAAGATCGGCGACCGCATAGAAACCGGTGTCCCCGGACGGCTGGTCTTTGACGATGTGCCAGCCAATCTCCGCGATCGCCCCACACTGGTCATGTCTTTGAACAACACCGGTGCAGCCAGCCAGGATGTGGAGCTCAGTTACCTGACGGGTGGCCTGTCCTGGAAGGCCGATTACGTGGTCGAATTAAATGCTGCGGACGATGCCATTGACATGTCGGGCTGGGTCACGTTGACCAATACCAGTGGTGCCTCTTACCGCAACGCCAAACTCCAGTTGGTGGCCGGCGACGTGAATCAGGCTGCACCGGAAATGGCTGTTCGCGGGAGGGCGGTATTGATGGCGGCTCCGGCCATGGCCAAGGCGGACAGCTCCATGGCAGAAGAGTCCTTGTTCGAATACCACCTCTACACCCTAGACCGTCCGACCACCATCGCCGAAAATCAGACCAAACAGGTGGCCTTGCTCTCCGCCAACGGCGTGCCGGCCCGCAAAGAAATGGTGCTGCAAGGTGGCGACTACTATTACCAGGGCGCGTCTGGTGAGCTGGGCCAAAAGCTCAAGGTAGGTGTGTTTCTGGAGTTCGACAACAAAGACAATGCCCGTTTGGGCTTGCCTCTGCCCAAAGGGGTGGTCCGGGTCTACAAGAAAGACAGTGCCGGCAATGCACAGTTCATCGGTGAAGACCGGATCGAGCACATTCCCAAAAATGAAAAGGTCCGCCTCAAGCTGGGCAATGCGTTTGACGTCACGGCAGACAAGAAGCAAACCGACTTCAAACGCCTGCCCAACGCCGGCAAATACGGATTTGTGTCAGAGAGTGCGTATGAGATCGTGCTCAAGAACGCCAAAAAAGAAGCGGTCACTGTGACGGTGCAGGAGCCCATCCCCGGTGATTGGCAGATCCTGAGCACCAGCCAGGCACACACCAAGGCCGCGTCAAACATGGCTGTCTGGAAGGTGACAGTTCCCGCAGAAGGCAAAGCTGTTTTGACCTACCGCACACTCGTGCGCTATTGACCGGCACGGCGCTTTGTCCTGATACTGCGGGCCACCCGTTTTCAGGATAGAGCGTATGAAGAATTTCAGCATCGCACTCAAACTCTGGTTGCCGGCCATCTCGGTCAGTGTGGCTTTGGTAGCCATGGCGTCAGGCTCCGCTATCCGGACCATCCGCTCCCAGGCCATGACCGTGGCCGAGCAGTCGGAACAGCAAAGCAAACTCGAAATGAGTGCCCGTTGGTACGGTCTGGCACAAGCCCAGGCCTTGCGTGGCATCGGGGCTGCCCTGTCCACGGATGCGGCTGCATCTGAACTGCTGATATCTGGCAGGGAGTCCGGTGCGCGCGAAGAATCGCAATTGCAGGCGGATCTTGAGCGCTTGATGCAGAGTCCCGCGGAGCGGGCGGCTCTGGATGCGGTCAAGGCCAAGGCGCTATCGTTAAAGGCGTCCATTGCCAAAGCGGAATCTTTGCGTGCCGGTGGGGACACCGCGGCAGTTCTCGCTGAAATCCGATCTACCACCCAGCCAGAGCTCACCGCTTTTCTTGCGGCACAGCAAGCTTTGGTGAAATTGACGGAAGAAGGCGCTACAGCTCTGCGGGACAAGGCCGGCGCCGAACGCATGCGTACTGTGTGGTCCGTGGCCGGCATCATGGCCCTGATCATTGCATTGATCTCCATCGGCACGCGCATGTTGCAGCGCAATGTGTGTGATCCGCTGGACGAGGTAGTCAGAGTCGCCAAGTCCATCGGCGAAGGCGATTTGAGTGTGCGCATCCACACCGATCGCAAAGACGAAATGGGTGACGTGCTCCGTTCGCTCGCGCACATGGCTCAATCTTTGGCAGAACTGGTAGGGCAGGTTCACAAATCCACCGGAAGTATCACGGTGGCCAGTTCGGAAATTGCCCACGGAAATCAGGATCTCTCCAACCGGACGGAAACCACGGCTTACAACTTGCAGCGGGCAGCTTCCTCCATGGAGCGCTTGAATGGTTCCGTCCAACAGTCGGCTGAGGCAGCCCGCCAAGCCAATGCCATGGCCGGTTCTGCCTATTCAGTTGCGGAGAACGGCGGGGAATCGGTTTCTAAAGTGGTGAGCACCATGCATTCGATCCACGGCTCATCCCGCAAGATCGTTGACATTATTTCGGTGATTGACGGCATTGCATTCCAGACCAATATTCTGGCCCTGAATGCTGCGGTCGAGGCCGCTCGAGCCGGTGAGCAGGGACGGGGTTTTGCGGTGGTGGCCAGTGAAGTGCGTGCCTTGGCCGGTCGCAGTGCCGAAGCCGCCAAGGAGATCAAAACCCTGATCACCAGCTCGGTAGAAAGTGTGGAGCACGGCTCGCAGCTCGTAGACGGCGCCGGACAAACCATCCAAGGCGTGGTGGAGGCGGTGCAGAAAGTCAGTGGAATCATTGCGGAAATCACTGCATCCACCGCTGAGCAAAGCCAGGACATGCATGAAGTAAGCGCGGCGGTCAGTGAATTGGAACAAATGACCCAGCAGAATGCCGCATTGGTGGAGCAGAGCGCAGCGGCGGCGGCTTCCCTGCGTGAACAGGCTGCATTGCTGGATCAATTGGTGGGGCGGTTTACCTTGCCTTCAGCACCCGCGACTTCCGGCGCCGGTCCGGCTGCACTTCTGGGCTTCGAGCCCGCCTGACGAACCCGACAACCCCGTGCAATGCGGGGTTTGCACCTCTTTGGTGCAATAGAGCGTGCTTTGGGCCCGGGTCTTGGCAATTTTTTTCGAATATTTTTGGAAAAAGGCCTAAATAACCCCCTAAATCTGCCGTTAAGAAACGTACGTCAACTCCTAAAAGCCACCGGAGGGGCCGAAAGGCCTACCCAAAATGCAACTGCCAACCATTGAACGAACCCCGAATATGCGCCCCGCCGGCGCAGATGCGGTGTCGTCTGGGGCAAATAGGGTTATCCCAGTTGCTCCGGTCAACCCGTCTGTGAGTGCCACCACGTCGATCGAGTCCACGCCGGACGTGATTGACAAGGTGAACCCGGCACTCAAGCCCCAGTCCAGTGGAGAAGCGCCATATCAAAGTGTGTCTGATCCGTCGATCAAGGGCTCCGAGGCAGCCGTGCCCAAGGATTGGACTATTCATCGGCCGGAGAAGGAAAAAGTGGAGGACCCTCCGCCCAAACCTATCTCGCAGGTGCTGATGGACCACCTCAAGACCATGTGGACGGCCAGTGCCAGCGCCGTCCAAATTGAGCAGGTCAAGAACCAGGTGAGCACACCCCAGCCTATATCCCCCGCCGAGGTGCCGGGGCAGTTGGCCAAACAAGCCTTGGTCTACACGCCCAGCAAGGTCAAGAAGACCGAAAACCTGTAGCAGCCGATTGCGCTGTACCGCAGGGCCCGCAACGCAGAAGGTGCGCGGTGTTCTAACATCGCGGTCATGCATACCTCCGCACTTGTACTTTTTTCCGGTGGCCAGGACTCCACGACCTGCCTCGCCCACGCCCTGGCGCGCTACGAGCGCGTAGAAACCATCGCTTTTGACTACCGCCAACGCCACAACGTGGAGCTGGCGGCGCGGCTGAACGTGCTGCGCGAGATCACGACCCGCTTTCCGCAATGGGCAGTCAAGCTCGGCGAAGACCACTTGCTGGACCTGGCGGTGCTGGGTGAGGTGAGTGAGACCTCCCTCACACGGGATACAGCGTTCAGGATGGAGGCCAATGGCCTGCCCAACACCTTCGTACCCGGACGCAATCTGCTGTTCATGACCCTGGCAGCGGCTTTGGCCTACCGCCGCGGCTTGCAGGTGATCGTGACCGGTGTCTGCGAAACCGACTTTTCCGGCTACCCCGACTGTCGTGACGACACCATGAAGGCGCTGCAGCTTGCCTTGTCCCTGGGCATGGACCAGCGCTTCCTGATCGAAACACCCCTCATGTGGATCAACAAGGCCCAGACTTGGGAGCTCGCCCATGAATTGGGTGAGCGCTCCGGCGTACAAGGCGGCGGGAATGCGTTGGTTGACTTGGTTGTCGAGCACACCCATACCTGCTACCTGGGCGACCGCACCCATCGCCACGCCTGGGGCTACGGCTGCGGCACTTGCCCGGCATGTGAACTCCGGGCTAAGGGTTATGCCGGCTTTGTAGACAAGGTAAACAAAGCAGCAGCCTGAGGCGCAGAGCTGCCAGCGTCTGCGGCAGCAGCACGAGACTCCAACACCCAACGCTGGTTGTGGAATGCCGCCACGCCCGGCCGGTGGGCGATGGACACCAAAGCCCCGCCCCGCTGGGCCACCACATCGCACAGGCGCTGGTAGAGCGCGGCCTCGGCCGCTTCGTCCAGTGCACTGGTGGCTTCGTCCGCAAACAACCATTGCGGTTTCTTGAGCAGCACCCGGGCAATGGCCAGGCGCTGTTGTTCCCCGCCCGAGAGTTTCTGGCTCCATGCATCCACGGTGTCGAGCGCATCTGCCAGGTGGGGCAGCATTGCGTCCCGCAGCACCTGCTGCAACTCGGCGTCGCTGTAACGGGTAGCTACCTCCGGGTAGGCGAGCGCCTCACGCAAGGGTCCGTTGGGGAAGTAAGCACGCTGAGGCAAGAACATGCTGTCAGCGGGTAGATCCACGGCACCTTGTGCGTAGGGCCATATACCGGCCAATGTGCGGAACAGGGTGGATTTGCCACTGCCTGACGGGCCTTGCAACAGAATGCGGTCGCCCGGTTGTGCATGCAGGCGGGTGTGTTCCAGCAGCGTGGTGCCGTTGGGAAGGGCAATGCGCAGAGGCTCAGTATCCAAAGGACCTGCGGTTGCTATAGTTTTGGTAGATGCTTGCGCAGATTCCACCTGCGCCAGAGCCTTGAAAGACTCTTCAAAGCCGGTCAGTCGGTCGGTCGTGGCGCGCCAGCTGGCCAGGCTGCTGTAAGTGTCCACAAACCAGCTCAGTGACCCTTGGACCTGTCCGAATGCCCCAGAGATTTGCGTGAGTTGTCCCAGTTGAATGGCACCGCTAAAGAAGCGCGGGGCCGCCACTACAAACGGAAACACCACGGCGGCTTGCCCGAAGAAGCTGGTGAACCAGATCAAGCCCTTCTGCGCCTTGATGAGCGCCAGGTTGTTGGCCAGTACCCGGCTGAAACGCTGGGCCATCTGCTCGCGCACTACGTTCTCGCCACGGTCAAACGCAATGGATTCGCTGTATTCGCGGGCGCGCACCATGTGGTGGCGGAAGTCCGCCTCCACGCGCTGCTGTTCGAAGTTGAGGGGGATTTGCTTGCGACCGATGTAATGGGTAATCACGCTCCCTACAGCGCAGTACAGCACCGCCATCCAGACCATGAAGCCGGGTATGGAGTATTGCTGCCCGGCCAATGTGAAAGCAAAGGCGCCTGAGAGTGACCACAAAATTCCCACAAAGCTCACCAAAGTGACCACGGAATTCAACAGACCCATGCTCAAGGAGATGGTGAAGGTAGTGAACTGGTTGATGTCCTCCTGGATACGCTGGTCAGGGTTGTCCGGGTTGGCACCGTGGGCGTGTGCGGATGGCGCGAAACGCGCCAACTCCAGTCGATAAAAAGCCTGGTGTGACATCCACTTGTGCAGGTAGTGGTTGGTCATCCACGCGCGCCAACGCATCTCGAGCAGCTGCGTCAGATAAAACTTGTAGACCGCGATGACGATGAAGCCGAACGCGAGGTAGGTGAAGCGGCCCAATTGCTCCCAGAAGACGGCGGCATTCTTTTCCTGCAGCGAGTCATAGAAAAGCCGGTTCCAGTCATTGAAAACCACTGCCATGTAAACCAGCGCGAGGTTGAGGGCCACGATAGCCGCCAGCATGCCGCGGGCCTTCCATTTGTCTTCCGACGAAAAGTAGGGAGTGGACAGTGCCACGGCGCGAAGAATGAATGCTTTGAACGTCGCCCATTTGGCGGACGCGGATGCCACAAATGCCATGCAGAAAATCTCGGTTGGAAGTCGGGGCCGGCCGTGCGGAATGCACCAAGCCTGAAGCTAGCGGGATATTAGCGCCCGCCGCATAGCCCGAGGCCTAAAGGTTCTGAAAACCGCTCTGGTGCGGATCGCTGGAGGGCGCCTCGTGACCGTCAGCCGGGTCATGGGGGGCGCTGGCTGGTTGTCGCGCACGCACCAGCTCGGAGGCGCGGTGGTAACCCACTATTGCCAGTCGTCGCCACGCTTCCGCGTTGGCAGACAAGGTCTGCTCGACACCGGGGTGCTCATGCGCCGCATCCCTGCTGCGCGGGGGGGCAGGTGAGTTGGGGGGAATGCGTGCGAAGGACATGACATGCAGGATAGACCTGCATGTCCTGCGTGTCAGTCGGTTTTACATTGGTTTACCAAAGCAGCTCCGGCTTTTACACGCTTGAAACAAATCTAGTTGCGCACGCCACTTGCCACATGGCCGCTGGGGACATGACGGGCTGCAGATTCGATGTGTCCTGTCTGGTCGTCAAAGAAGAAGTCCGGCTCGAACTCGCGCAGGAACTCGCCTTTGTCGAGGCCGCCCAGGAACATGGCTTCGTCGACTTCAATGTTCCAGTCCATCAGGGTGCGGATGGCACGTTCGTGCGCGGGTGCACTGCGGGCGGTGACCAGCGCCGTGCGGATGCGCATGTGCGGAATGGCGGCCTGTTGCATGCGGTGCAAGGCGACCAGCAGGGGCTTGAAGGGGCCGTCGGGCAGGGGCTGGCCCACCTTGTCCATCTCGTGTTTCTGGAAAGCAGTCAGGCCGCCGCTCTGGTACACCTGCTCTGCCTCGTCGCTGAAAAGCACGGCGTCGCCGTCAAAGGCAATGCGAACTTCGGCGGGGTGTGCGTCGCTGGCATGTGCGCTGTGGGGGTAGACCTGCGCAGCAGGCACGCCGGCTGCCAGGGCGTCGCGCACGTCTTTGAGGTGGGTGCTCAAAAACAGGTTAGCCCGCAAAGGCTTGAGATAGCGCCAGGGCGACTCGCCTCGGGTGAACGAGCAGCGAATGATAGGCAGCGCATAGTGCGCCGCACTGCGCATGACGCGCAAGCCGCTGACGGGGTCGTTGCGCGAAAGGATGACCACCTCCACCCGCTGCGACGGAGTTTCGTTGAAGGCCAGCAGCTTTTTCACCAGCGAAAAGGCAACCCCGGGCTTGGCAGGTACATCCAGCCGCTCGCGCTGGAGCTGCATGTAGGCGTGGTCGTCGGTTTGTTCGAAGACCTGGTTCTCTTCTTCAAAGTCAAACAAAGCACGGCTGGAGATGGCGACCACCAGCTTGCCGTCGAGGGTCAGTCCCATGGGGATTCCTTATTTCGCATTCACGATGCCCTTGAAGTCATAGGGCACCACAATGGTTTGTACTTTGCCGTTGGCCACACCTTCGGCGATCTTGAGGTTGGCCATGGCATTCATGTAGCCGATGGCGCCTGCATTGGCGTTCAGGGCCGCAATGCGCTCCGCCTCTTTCTTGGCGGTTTGCACTTCCACTTCTTTGGTCTTGAGTTCGTTCTGGGCACGCACCAGTTCATTGGCGCTTTGCACAATGACATCGGCCGGCGTGATCGCACGCACCTGCACTTGAGACACGGTGATCTTGTCACCCAGCTTCTCGTCCGTCAGGGTTTTGATGATGTTCTCGCGGATTTGTTGTTCCATCAATGGCCGGTTGTCCGCCATCTTGAGCGACTCGTAACCCCGTGCCACTTTGTACGCAGCGTTGCGGGCGCTCAGCGCCACGTAGTTCTGCATCAGCAGAATGTCGCCGCCTTTGTCAGAGATGCCGTGGAAGGTGCGGTTTTTGGTGGTCCACAGCTCAGACACGGCCGAGGGGTTCACGTTGTAGACCACCGTCATGTCGAAGTCTTTGATGGTGGAGTTGTCCGAGGCCAGCGGAGTCATGTTGTCTACGCCAACCGCAACATCCTGAATCTTGAAGGTCAGGATTTCACCGATGACGGTCTGGTTGAACGAGCCCGGTAGCCGCTCTGTCGGATCAACGGTTTTGTCGAAGTTGATGCGCAAACCCACCTCGCCGGATTCAATGCGGGTACAGCCGCTGAGGGTGATCAGACCGGCGATGAGCGCCAGAGAGAGAGTCAGAGAACGCAGTTGCACGAGACCTCCTTTTATTTGACGAGCTGATTGAGTTGGATGATGGGCATCAGCACTGCGAGCACGATCAGCATGACCACCAGACCCATGGCGACGATGAGCAATGGCTCCAGTAGCGTCGCCAGTTGCAGGGCACGGCGCTGCACCTCAGTGCGTAACTGCAGCGCTGCGCGGTCCAGCATATGGGGCAGGCGACCGGTTTGCTCACCCAGGCGGGCAAACATGCTTAACAGCGCCGGGAAGCGCTGGTTGCGCGCCAGGGCACTGGCCAGTGGCGCACCTTCACGTACCAGGGTGAGCGCCTCGAGAGCATCGTCGCGCATCGCGCGGTTGCTCAGGGTTTCGGCGGCAGCTTGCAGGGCTTTGAGGATGGGCACGCCCGCTGCTGCCAACATGGCCAGCGTGCTGGCAAAGCGCGCGGCGTTGTAGCTGCGGGACATGCGGCCCAGCACCGGCAGGCGCAACCAGGCGGCATCCACTTTGGATCGGAAAGCGGCTCCGGCCCAAGCGATACGTGCGCAAGCAGCTCCTGAAATAATAGCAATCAGCGCGAGCAGTCCATAGCTGCGCACCGCGTCACTGATGGCCAGCATCACCCGCGTCAACCACGGCAAAGCTTGTTTGGAGCCGGCGAACACATTGGCAATTTGCGGCACCACATAGGCCAGCAAAAACAGCACGATGACCAGCGCCACCACGCTGACAATGGCCGGGTAGAGCGCCGCGCCCATGAGTTTGGAAGACAAGTTTTGCTGCTCTTCCAGATCGTCGGCCAGCCGCTCCAGCACCAGACCCAACTGGCCGCTTTGCTCACCGGCGCTGACCACGGCCACATAAATGTCAGAAAACTCTTTGGGGTGCTGGGCCAATGCCGTGCCCAAGGGCTTGCCGCCATTCACCTCGGAGCGGATGGTGGCCACCACGTCGCGTTGAGCCGGAGTTTCGGCTTCCTCAGCCAGCGAGCTCAGGGCACGTTCCAGGGGCAGGCCGGCAGATACCAGTCCTGCCAACTGGCGGGTCCATACGGTCCGTTGGTTGTTGCTGAAGGCGCGTTGGCCCCAGCTACTGCGGCTGGAAGTGCTGCCATCCAGCTTGTCGCCACTGAGTGCCTGCACCTGCAAAGGAACCAGCTGTTGGGCCCGCAACAGCGAGCGCGCTGACTTGGCGGCGTCAGCCTCCACCACGCCGGTGCGGGTCTTGCCATCGGCATCAAGGGCTTGGTAGGAGAAGGCGGGCATGGCGCAATGGTAGCGGGGCGCCGCATGCCACGGGTTTTCCACCATGACAAAAACATGTCTTGCGCACATACTTTGATAAAAGCACGACCGTGCTATTTTGATGGTCGCCCTACGACACAAGCAGCAGGCAATCCGTCACCCGCGACAGCGCCCCCACCCCAGAGGTCGCAACGGTTCTTCTATTCCATTGACATCCCTTCAACACCATCGACCCTCAGAGGTCCCG
Source organism: Curvibacter sp. AEP1-3 (assembly GCF_002163715.1). Taxonomy (GTDB): domain Bacteria; phylum Pseudomonadota; class Gammaproteobacteria; order Burkholderiales; family Burkholderiaceae_C; genus Allorhodoferax. Next base: position 1,927,482 of record NZ_CP015698.1, on the reverse strand, counting down.
AGGAGACAAACATGAAGCGAATCGTGATGGGCTGGCTTGCCGCATGCGCGCTGGCTATCGGCCTACTTCCGTCGGCAGCGCAGGCGGCCGGCTACACCCAGACCAAGTACCCCATCGTGCTGGTGCACGGATTGTTCGGCTTTGACAACATTGGTCCCGTTGAATACTTTTACGGCATTCCCTCTGCACTGCGCGCCGACGGGGCGAAGGTGTATGTGGTGCAAGTGGCTGCAGCCAACAGCACGGAGGTGCGTGGCGAACAGTTGTTGAGCCAAGTACGCCAGATTCTGGCTGCCACGGGTGCCGCCAAGGTCAACCTGATGGGCCACAGCCATGGCGGCCCGACCGCGCGCTATGTGGCTTCGGTGCGCCCTGATCTGGTGGCGTCTGTCACCAGCATCGGCGGCGTCAACAAAGGGTCTGCGGTGGCAGACGTGCTGTTGGGTGTGGCACCTCCCGGAAGTTTGCAAAACACCGCTTTGGTGTCCGTCACCAACGGCTTGGCTTCCATCATCAACTTTTTGTCTGGCGGAAGCGGTTTGTCCCAGAACGCATTGGCCGCAGCCCAATCCCTGAGCACTGCGGGCACGTTGAAATTCAATGCCAAGCATCCGCAAGGTGTGCCTACATCCGCGTGTGGCGAAGGGGCCTACAGCGTCAATGGCGTCGCCTATTTCTCCTGGAGCGGAGCCCAGCCGTATTCCAACCTGCTGGATCCCGTGGACCCTGCGCTGGCGCTGACCTCCCTGGCTTTTTTGGGCGCAAAAAATGATGGACTGGTGAGCAGCTGCTCCTCCCGCCTGGGGCGCGTTATCCGTGATGACTATGCCTTCAATCACCTCGATGAGGTCAACCAGACCGTGGGCTTGACCAACTTGTTTGAAACCAATCCGGTCACCATCTTCCGCCAGCAGGCCAACCGCCTGCGTAACGCCGGTTTGTGATGACACTGCGCTGGGACAAGCGCACAGGCCTGGCAACCTTGGGGTTGCTGGGCTTGTTGGGTTTTGCCCTGTGGATAGGGTGGAGTCCTAGCAGAACCGACACCTCCAAACCGTCCTCCTTGGAAAACAGGCAACCGGCGCTTTCTTTGGCGGGTACTGCACCAGATGGTTTGATGGCATTGCAAGCGAGCGCGTTGAATCCCCTGCCGGGTCAGTGCCGGGAAGCCGGTTGCAGCACACTGGCGTATGGGGAGCTCAAGCGATTGTTTGACTACTACCTCAGCACTGTCGGCGAGCAAACCATTCCAGAAATCACGCGCCAGATACAGCAGGTTCTGGCCGAGAACCTCAGGCCTGCCCAGTTGCCCCAGGCCCAGCGCTTGTTGGACCGGTATATCGCCTTCAAAGCTGCATTGCTCCGGCTGGAACAGGATTACGCGAAAAAGCCTGAAGCCGAGCGCAGTTTGCGCGCCCGGTTCCTGGCCATGCAGAGTTTGCGTGACAACTACTTCAGTGCGGAAGAGACACAGGCCATGTTCGGCCTGGAAGACGCCAACGACATGGACGCGCTGGCCCGGCTGGAGATCGCCAATGATGCGACATTGAGCGCGTCAGACAAGCGCTCCCGGTTGGCAACGCTGGATCAGCAAATGCCGCGCATGCTGCGTGAAGACCGGGAAGCGCCTCGTGCAGTGATCCGGCTCGAAGCGCAAATTGCCGCTTTGCGTGCGCAGGGGGCGGGGGATGACGAGGTGTTTCGCGCCCGGGCCAAGACCTTGGACAATGCTGCCGCTGGCCGTTTGGCAGAGCTGGAGCAGGAAGAGCGCCAATGGCGCCAAAGGATCGACAGCTATTTGAGTGATCGGGCTCGCGCTTTGCAGCGACTGGCTGATGCGCCGGACTCAGAAAAGCAAGCAGCCTTGGCAGACTTGCAGCAGGCCCGCTTCAATGAACTGGAGCGCAAGCGCTTGGAGGCGTACGAGCCTTGAACGAAAAAGCCCTCCGGCCTTGTGGGCCGGAGGGCTTGAGGTTTCCCTATCGCGATGCTTAGTTCACGCGAGTGGTGGGATAAAAGGTCGGGAACTGTTCGTTCAGCTTGCTGACTTGTCCAGAGCCGTAAGACACGGCGATGTCACCCGTGCGTTGGGCTTCTGCCAATTCGGCGACCACTTGAGCGCGTGTTTTTCCTGCAGCATCGGACACCTTGGTGGCATAGAACGTAGGGAACTGTTCGTTCAGTTTGTTCACCTGTCCTGAGCCGTTGTTTACCACGATGTCGCCGGTGCGTTGGGCCGCAGCAAGCTCAGACAGGACTTGTGCACGTGTCTTGCTGGTCTCGACCTTGGCTACGGGGTAGAAGCTTGCAAACTGCTCATTGAGCTTGAAAACCTGGCCGGATCCGTTGTTCACGACGATGTTACCGGTGCGTTGGGCTTCAGCCAATTCAGCACGGACTTGCTCGCGGGTTTTGCCTGTGTTGTCAGCAGCTTGTGCATGGCCGGTCAGCAAGGCAGCAACGGCGATAGCGATAGAAGCGGTAGCGTATTTCATGATTCACATCCTTCATTCAAAGTTGATTCCGATCGACAGACACAGCGTCTGTCGTTACCGGTATCGAGGGGGCGTATCCAGTGCGTCTCATCGATGGGTTGAACTTTAGAGATCGGAGGCCATCTGAAAAATACCTCTGCAGACAGTGGACCATTACGCAGTTTGAAATAATCGTCCCCTTGAATAGTTTGAAAAGAGACCCATGGACCGATTGATGTCAATGCGGGTTTTCCAGAAAGTAGTGGATGAAGGCGGCTTCGCTGCCGCCGCCCGCGCGCTGGACATGTCTTCAGCCGCCGTGACCCGCCAGATTGCTGACTTGGAAGACTTTTTGGGAGCCCGTCTCCTGCACCGCACCACGCGAAAGGTCTCTCTGAGTCCGGCGGGTGAGACCTATCTGGGCAGGGTGCGCACTATCCTGCAAGACATTGACGAGGCGCACGACCTCACCAGTTCACAAACGCAGGAGCTTTCAGGCGAACTTCGCCTTTTGTCACCTCCTGCACTGGCTTCCCATGTGATCGGGCCCATCATCGCGGGGTTCACGGCCAAGTACCCCGAGATTTCCTTGCACATGGATGTGGATACCTACACGGTGCCGCCCGTGGAGGACTACGACATCACCATGCTGCCAACGGATGGCAATTACGACGGTAATGTGATCGCGCGCCGCGTTTCGTCCACCCAGTCGATTCTGGTCGCATCGCCCGCGTATCTGAAGCGCATGGGGACGCCCACCACACCGGATGAACTGATTGACCACCACGTACTGAGGCTCAAGACGCCCCATGTCAGCTTCGACCAATGGCGGCTCTTGAACACAGAGCGCAATGACGAGGCGGGGGTGTTTCCCGTCAAACCCAAGCTTTGGGTCAACCATGGCGACACCTTGCTGCGGGCCGCGGTGGATGGCGCAGGCATTACTTCGGCGGCAGTGACTTTGGTGGCCCCACTCTTGACCGATGGCACGCTGGTGAGGGTGTTGTCGCCTTGGATAGGCGGTCATTTGGCCTTGTATGCGGCACTACCCAGTCGCAAATTCATGCCGGAACGCACGAGGGTGTTTTTGGAGTATTTGACGGAGCAAAGCCGCGCCCGCGCGGACGCCATGGTGAAGGCCTGCACCCGCTGCTGAAGACTCGCACCCTTGTCAGTCGCGCACTACGCGAATCAGCTCTTCTCTGCTGGTCAGGCCGCTGCAAACCAGCCGTTCCCCATCGTCACGCAGCGGCACCATGCCTTGACGGAGTGCTGCGCTACGGATGTCTGCCTCTGAGGCGTTATGGTGAATCAGCTCTGCAATCGCGTCGTCTGCCACCAGTAGCTCGAACACCCCGGTGCGGCCCAGGTAGCCCGTGTGACCGCAATGCTCGCATCCCTTGCCCGCGCAGGATTTGCAGAGTTTGCGTACCAGCCGCTGCGCCAGCACGCCGCGCAAAGACGAGCTCAGCAGAAATGGCTCCACTCCCATGTCGATCAAGCGCGTCACGGCGCTGGCGGAGTCGTTGGTGTGCAGAGTCGCCAGCACCAAGTGACCGGTGAGCGATGCCTGAATGGCGATTTGCGCCGTCTCGAAATCGCGGATTTCCCCGATCATGATCACGTCCGGGTCCTGGCGCAGGATGGCGCGCAAGGCTTTGGCAAACGTCAGATCGATTTTGGGGTTCACCTGCGTTTGGCCCACGCCGGGCAGCTCGTATTCGATAGGGTCTTCCACCGTCATGATGTTCTGGCGAGCGGCGTCCAACCGGCCCAGAGAGGCATACAGCGTGGTGGACTTGCCCGAACCTGTGGGGCCTGTTACGAGAATGATGCCGTGCGGCTGGGCAATCAGGCCTTCAAAGCGGCGCAGCACATCGCCCTGCATGCCCACGGCTTCCAGGCTGCGCTGGTCCTGACTTTTATCCAAGAGGCGCAGCACCGCGCGTTCGCCGTGGGCGCTGGGCAGGGTGCTGACGCGAACATCCACGGCACGGGTCCCGATGCGCAAGGAAATGCGCCCGTCCTGCGGCAGGCGCTTTTCCGAGATATCCAGATCAGCCATGATTTTGAGGCGCGAGATCAGGGCCGCATGTAGCGCGCGGTGGGCTTGCACCACTTCACGCAAGCTGCCATCCACCCGGAAGCGGACGGACGAATTGCGTTCGTAGGGCTCAATGTGGATGTCACTCGCACCGTCACGGGCTGCTTGCGTCAGCAGCGCGTTGAGCATGCGGATAATGGGCGCGTCATCTGCGGTTTCCAGCAAGTCTTCGACGGCGGGCAACTCCTGCATCATGCGGCTCAGGTCCGCTTCGCCCTGCACCTCGTTCATCACCGTGGCCGCACTCGATTCACCTTGGGCATAGGCCACGCTAATGCGCTGGGTCAGTTCCGCCGCATCCTGGGTTTGCAGGCTGTCAATGCGGTATTTGCGCATCACCTCCGAGATAGCCGAAGGTGACGTCGCGCCATGGACCCACAAGCTCAGTCGCTCGTTATCGTCTTCCAGCAGCAACTGCTGTGTGCGTGCGAAGGCATAGGGCAGCGGGTAGCGCATGGGCCGGGCTTATTGCGCAGGCACTACCGGCGGCACAGGCGCCGCAGCGGCCGGCTTGGCGGGCAGCCCCGGCAACACCGGCGCCTCATTGACCGGCATCGTATTGCTGGGCTCCGGTTGGGCGCCCTGCTGGGAGCTGCGCATCTGCTCATAACGTTCGTTAGATAGTGCCTGAGTGGCCGTGGCATCTCGCACCACCACCGGGCGCAGAAACACCATCAGGTTGGTTTTCTTGCGGCTGCGGGATTCGCTCTTGAACAGGTTGCCGAACCACGGCACATCGGCAAGACCCGGCACTTTTTCCTGATTGCCGGCGTACTCGTCTTGCAGCAGTCCACCCAGCACCACCACCGCGCCGTCTTCCACCAGCACGTTGGATTCGATGGTGCGTTTGTTGGTCGTCGGGCCATTGGCAGCGCCGGCGGTGGAGGCCAAGACACTGGAGACCTCCTGGTAAATCGCCAGCTTGATGGTGCCGTTCTCACTGATTTGCGGTTTGACCTTGAGTGTCAGGCCTACGTCCTTGCGTTCAATCGTCTGGAAGGGGTTCACGCTGCCACCGTTGCTGCCGGTGTTGGTGAACTGCCCGGTCACAAAGGGCACGTTCTGCCCGATGACGATCTTGGCCTCTTCGTTGTCCAGGGTCAGCAAATTGGGGGTGGAGAGCACATTGCCGCTACCGGTCGATTCCAGGAATCGGGCCAGAAATCCCAGCACATACACCCCATTCGTCCGGTTCGCCACGCCTATGTTCAGCCCCTTGGCGGGTGACACGGTGCCGGATGCACCCGCGGTGGCCAGGCTGATGATGTTGCTGCCCGCGCTGCCGAAGTTGGTGCCCAGCACACCGATGGCGCTGTCGCCTGCATTGCCCAGCGCGCCTTGCCACTGAATGCCGAATTCCGCCGCCTTGTCGGCGCTCACCTCGGCAATCAGGCTTTCCACAAACACCTGCGCGCGGCGGGCATCGAGCTTGTCGATGACGGCGCGTAACTGCCGGTACTGCGGTTCGCTGGCAGTGATGATGAGGGAGTTGGTGGCCGGGTCGGCCTGGATCTGCCCGCCGGTGCTGGGTGCTGCGGCTGCGCCCAGGTTGGCGCCGCCAGCTCCCGGCGTGGCGGCAGCCGTTGGGGTAGCCGGTGAAGGCGAACTGCTGCTTGTCGAACCTGCCGCACTGATGGCCGCGCGCAGGGTGGTAGCCAGTTGGGTGGCGTTCGCGTTCTTCAGGTAGACCACATAAATGTTGCCTGCTGCGCCATTAGCCCCCGCCATCGGCTGGTCTAGCTTGTCGATCAGGTTGCGTGCCAAAGCCAGGCGGGCTTGGTTGGCTGCACGCACGATCAAGGTGTTGCTACGGGGTTCAGCGACCACAGTCGTCTTGAAGCTCGCATCCGTGGTTCCACCAGCGGCGCCCGCACCGGAGCTTTCCATCAGCCGCAACACCAAGGGTGCGAGGTCCGTGGCACTGGCATTCTTAAGCGTTATGACTTCCACATCCGTGGCATTGGGCACATCCAGCGCTGCCACGATGCGGGCCAGGCGCCTCAGGTTGTCGGCGTAGTCGGTGATCACCAGCGAATTGGTCGCCGGGTTCACATTGATCGGGTTGTTGGGGTTGATCAGCGGGCGCAGCACCGCCACCAGGTTGTTCGCGTTTTCGAACTGCAGCTTGATGATTTGCGTCACCAGCTGGTTGCCCGGCGCGTTGGCCATGCCGCTGTCGGTGGAGGCTACGCTGCCGCCCAACAATTTGGCGTCTGCCTCAGGCACCACTTTGTCGAGACCGTCGGCCTGCACCACGGTGTAGCCCATGGTGCGCAACACGGCCAGAAAGTGGTTGTATGCGCGGGCGGGGGACATGGGGCTGTCCGACACCAGTGTCATGGTGCCTTTGACGCGGGGATCCACCACCACATTGCGCCCAGTGAGGGTGGCCATGGTGCGGGCCACGGCTTCGATCTCGGCGTTGCTGAAGTTCAGAGTAATCGGTTCGCCGCGCTTGGCTGCCGGAGTCCCTGCATTTGTCTGCGCCCAAGATTGGGTGCTAAATAGGCCACTGGCGCCCGTGCACAGTGCGCCAGCAGCTATCAATTGAATAGCAATGGTGGTGATGCGCCGTTGCGGGGGCTGATGTTGTTGTGGCATTCCTTAACCCAGGTGAATCAGAGACCTTGCGCCTTGGCGCTGCCCGATGATATTCAGCAAATTGGAAAGCGCATCTTCCCGGCCATCAGCGGCGGTCGCTTCTCCGTCAAAAACAACACGCCGGTTCTGGATGACACCGCTTCCACGCAACTGCAAAGCCCCTTCCAACGTGCTCAAGGTCAGATTCGGATGGGTGGCCCCGTGCAAGGCAAATCGGTAGCTCCCTATGGGCTTCAGGGTGGACAGGCTGGTGCTCACGCCCAGAGCATCGAGCTGCAGGGCACCTTGTAGTTGCAAGCCCTCGGTACCTCCCCGAATGTCCAGTGCGCGTGTGCTGAGTTCCAGCCGGCCTTGGGGTTGCAAGGTGTTCCAGGGCGTGCCCAGTCCGGTCAGCATAGATGCCGGCATCCGCAGAGGCTGGCTGGAAGGCAGGTCGTCGGTCTGGAGCTGTAAGGCCTGCAGGTCGGTGCTGATACGCCAGACCCACGGCTGGCTAAGGCAGCAGTCGGCACGCCATTGCACGCGCAGGCCGGGTTGCTGGTGAATCCATGCCGGGCGCAAGGTCCATTCCAGCTGACCCGGCAGAGCGGTACTGCCTTGGGCGTCGCTTTGGAATGTCAGCTGGCCGCTTCCATTCCAGAGCGTGCCCTGGGCGTTGTGCAGTTGCAAAGGTGAGCCCGCCCAATCCAGTCCCGCGGCTAGCCAACGCGCAGGTGCAAACACCAATGCTCCGGCCAGCAGGCCCAGGGTGATGCCGCTGACAGCCCAGACCCACGGTGCGCGATAGCGCGAGGTGCGCACGCTGCTCGCCCGCTCTGTGAGCACGGGCAGGGGGGTGCGGAGCAATAGCGGGTTTGCGGCCATGGTCTCAGCCTCCCGGCAAGTTGAATTGCACGGTGCCGCTCCAGCTGCTGCCCTCACGGCTCAGCTTGGCTTGTGCGGGTACCAGACGCGCCTCGCTGCGGGTGCGAGTCAGCCACTGTGCCAGCACGGCAGCGTCCAGGCCTTTGAAGGTGACGGTCGCTTGCTGCCCGATGACCAACAGGTTGGCCTTGGTGCCCAGGCTTGCCACAGCGCTTTGCAAGGCGGCTTGCGCGGCACGGCCATCGACGGCGGGCTGGCCTTTGAGGTTCTGCGCGCGCATCTGCAAGGCTTGCATGGACTGCAGCTGTGCATCCAGCGTGCCACGCTGGGCAGGGTAGGCTTTGACGGTGCGCAGGGCCGGTGCGATGCCCACGGTCCAGAGCAATGCACCCAGCACCAACACGGCTGCCAGGGTCAGCAAGCGCTGCTCACGGGCCGGGCGTTGTGCCCACCAGAGTGCGGCGGCCGAGGGGGATGTGTCGCTGCGGCTCATGGGCTGACCACCAGGGCGTTGCCGTCCAGGCGGGTGCGGTAGCCGCGGGATTGCAGTCCGTCGCGCAGGCGCTGTGTGTCCTCGGCGTCTGCATTGAAAGCGCTCAAGCGCAGCTCTCCCGCTACAAATTCAATAGCTGCTGGCGCACCATTGGCGGGCGCCAGCGCGCCAAAAGCCTCCAACATGCGCTCCAGGTCGCGCGATTGGGCCTGGCCACTGCTTTGGCCTAATGCGTCTACGGCGCGTTGCATTTGGAGCGGCGCATCCACCACCACCGTCGTGTTGGGAAAAGTGGTGAGCAGCACGTTCTGGATGGCGCTGCGCTGGCTGCTCAGGGCTTGGCGGGCTTGCCATGCTTGTGCGTTCAGGCCTGCGACCTGAACGGCACAGAGCAGCGCAAATGCCCAGCGGGCAGGCCGCCATGCGGGCGCCTGCCACAGCATCAGCGCAGCGTCACCCGCACGGCGTAGTGCGGCGTTGCGGGTGGCGAATTCCCCTTGGGCGAGGTTCCAGTCGGTATCAGTGCAGTTTTGCAGCCGTTGGGCGCGGTGCTGCACAGTGGCTTCGCGGTGCAGCAGCTGCTCGGCCAGAGCGGCGCAGGCCGGCTCCGCGTACACGGCGGCGTCTGTGGGCAAAGCGGCCGGCGCTATACCCGCGCCTGTGTTGCTGAGAGGCACGATGCGGCGGTGCACACCAGCGTGGTCCGTCCATACCAGTTCGGCGCTCTCTGCCTCACCGGTGAGCCAGAGCGTGGCAGGGTTGTCCTCGAGGGTCGATGGAGCCCATTCGGGGGCAATGCGGCGTACGGTGTGCCCGGCACCCGTCAGCGCGCTTAACGTGTTCTTGAGCCACACCTTTTGGCAGGCAGCCACCCAGAGGGCGCCGGATTCGCCGGCGTTCGCTTGAACTGCCAGATGCAGCTGCGCGGGTTCATCCAGCAGCTGGTCTTCCAGCAAGCCCTCCAGCACGGCGCGCAGTTTGGCCGGGTTGCGAGCTTGTCCGTTACGCACCAACAAGCCGGGCGGCAGGCTCACCCGGTGCCAGGACAGGGCTGATGCCGGGACGATCAGTATGGTCTCTGCGTTGCCGCTTGCGGCTGGGGTAGCGGCGCTTTGCTGTGTGGACTGCAGGATGTCGCTGCGCACGCAATCCCACATCGCACCATCTGGTGCGTGGGGGGCTGGGGGCATGACAAGGAGCGTGCGCATGGATCTTTCATTGTACGGAGGCATCCAGGGGCGCCTCGCGCTCTTTCCAGAGGGGTCTTGCCAGCAAACCTTCGCGTTGCACCACGGTGCGCTCTTGGGTTGTCAAGGTACCCATGCGAAGTCGCACACGCACTTCGAAAAAGCGCGAGTTCACGCTGTGGAGGTTCTCACTGAAGGTACTTTCGGCTTGCCCGATGGCGCTGGCCGCATCGGCCAGACTGCGAAAAGGGGTCTTGGCCCGGGTGTCTATCAGTCGCTGGGCATTGCCGGCATCCAGTCCCTGCGTAATGGCTTGCAGCACCAGCGAGGGAGCGGTGTTGATATTGACAGTCGTCCGGTCCGGGAGGACCACTACGTAGGGTCGCAGCAGGGCGACGGAGCGTGCAGACAGACCCAACCATCGCATCTGATCCAGGCTTCGCGGAATGAGGGGAATGCCGTTGGCCGGGCGCGTCGCGGCAGTACTGGAGTTGCGGGTGGTGTTGGCTGCCGCGGGACTGCCTTCGGGGGGCTCCAGTCCAGCCCGCAAATTTGTTACCAGTAGTTGCAATTCCGCTGGGGGAATCTGTAGCGCTTCAAACAAGCGGCCGAATGCGCGCAGGGTCGGTCCGTGAGTCTGCTGGTCCAGCACGAGGTTGGTCACATTCAGTCGCGACTGCAGGTCGGTGATGCTGCCGGAGAGGTAGGCGTTTTGCAGCGCATCGCTCGCCAGTGGCTCATCGCCCACGGCGCCATTGGCGAGGAATGTGCTGAGCTTGGCCTCCTGCAAGGTGATGGCCCAGGGCTCGCCGAGGTGGTCCACCGCGCCGGAGCGGGCGTCCTCCCGCAAGATGAGGCGGGCCCAGTCGGTGGTGCCGTGCAGTATCCAGTTGGCTTGCACCCGCGCACGCTCGGAGGCTTCGAGGTCATAAGCACGCGCCTGCTGCCACAAGGCGGCGGTGCTGAGTGTGGCTACCAGCGCCATCAGCAGCAGGGCTGTCAGGATGGCTGCACCTTGATGCCCCGCTGTGCGGAGTGGTTTGCGACCGGTACCCGTCATTGAGCGGCTCCGGTTAAGGTGCTGCGGGCCCAATCGCGCACCACCGTGCCCGCCAGCGGATGGCGGGGGGGGAGGGTGAGCACCAAGCGCACGCCATCAGGGATGACGGAGCTGTCTTGTGCGCCGGTGCTGGAGAGCGGGTTGCTCCAAGCGCCTCCCCGGTAAAAGAACAGCTGCCAGCCATCGAGCGCCACCACCGACACCTCGCGCTGACGCAAGCTGGGCTCGTTCCCAGAGGAGTTGTTGGCGCCCCTGATGCTGCCTTCCGCACCCTGGGCCCATGCAGCTGCGGCTGCCCATGCGGCTTGCCAAGCCTCGCGGGTCTGCACCGGGCCAGATTGCCAGCGCAGCCAGCGGGCTTGGCCCTCGCGCTCGGCGCGGGTCCAGGTCACGACGATGGCGCCGTCCCCGTCCTGCACACTGCGGCGTGTGAGTCGCAGGGCGCGGCCATCCCATTCCAGGCTGCGGGTTTGGGGGAGTTCCAGCACGGCGTCCAGATCGGCGGTCCATTGGTTGAGGCCGTCTTCGGTGGTGAGCACAGCGTCGTTGTGGCTGCGGTTGACTTCCTTGGCCTGTTGCATGCCGCCGAGCGCCTGCCAGCCCATGGTGGCCATCAAGGCCATGACGGCCAGCGCAACCAGCAGTTCGATGAGCGTGAAGCCCCGCATTCCGGAGCTGCGGTTACGGCGGAGGACGGATGGGCGCATCAGTACCGGCCCACCACAGTGCTCAGTTGCAACAGGGCGGTGCCTGACTGGGCCACGCGCGCTTCCACCCGCCGGAAATTCGGGTTAGGCGTGGCCTGCACCAACAGGCGCAGCTCCAGGGTCTGTCCGCCTTGGGTGCACTCCTGGGTGTTGTCGCTTACGTCAGGCAATTGGCGGCTGAGGCGGATTTGCACCAGGGCGTTCTCGGCGCAGAGCTGGGCCAGCACCCGGCTGCTTTGGCGTTCGGTGCTGCGCGTCATGGTGGCGCTGGCTCGCAATCCGGCGATCAGGGTCACTGCCACGATGGCAAGCGCCACCAGCACTTCGATCAGGGTGAAGCCGCGACGGCGGTTTAAGGGTTTGCCCGTGTTCATGGCGGCGCGTTGCGGACCTCAAAAGCGCGCAGGCCGTCGGTGCTGATCCAGCGGCTGCGGTCCGGCGCCTCCCGGCTCCACAGGCGCAGGCTTTGCGGACCGATCACCGGCTCCGGGCCCAGTTGCAGCGGCGTGTCGCTTTGCGCTTGCATACCGGCTTGCTCCCAGCGCTGGGGGCGGGCGGTGAGACCATTGGTGAATTCAAAACCCTCCGCCGTGGCGCGCCACTGCAGTGCGACGCCGCTGGCCCGGGATTCGGCTCGGGCGGATTCGAGCAAGGCTACCAGGCGCTGGGCTTCGCGGTCCAATTGGTTCTGGGCGCTGTCACGCAGTGCAAAGGCCACCATGGCCGATGCCATGCCCACGATGGCGACGACGATCATCAGCTCCAGCAGCGTGAAACCGTGCTGGCCTGCATTGCGCCAGAAAGATGCGGGCGATTTACCAGTTGCCGATATCGGCATCTTTGCCTTCGCCTCCGGCCTGGCCGTCTGCGCCGAAGGACATCACATCCACCTCGCCTTTGAGGCCGGGGTTGATATAGAGGTAGGCACGGTTCCACGGGTCAGCCGGCAGCTTGTCGAGGTAGGGTCGCCAGTTGGCGGGCACGGGGCCTGCAGTGGGCTTGGCTACCAGTGCTTGCAGGCCTTGCTCGGGGGTGGGGAAGCGTGTTGGTTATCCAGCTTGTAGAGCTTGAGCGCCTGGCTCAGGTTGGCGATGTCGGTTTTGGCTGCAGTGACGCGGGCGTCGTCGGCACGGTCCAGCACATTGGGCACGATCAGGGCTGCCAGCACGCCGATGATGACCAACACCACCATCAGTTCGATCAGGGTAAAGCCGCGCTGGGCAGCGTGCTGGAGTCGGTGAAGCGGGTTCATAGGGTGTGCCGTTGGATCGGTCGGGTGGAGGCAAGTGCCTTCAATGATAATGCGGCCATGGTATCCGCTACGTCTGTCTGGCCCCCGCGCATTGCTGCTCTGGTTGTATCCAGCGCGGCTGCATTGAGCGTCGCTTATTGGGGTTTGCATTGGCAGCTTCCGTCCAGCCCGGTGTTGGCTGCCACCTCTTCGAGTGCGGGCGACCAGCCGGTGGACAGCAATGCGGTCGCCAAAGCCTTGGGCGCGACAGCCGCCGCCAAAGAGGCTACATCCTTGGCGCCCCAGGCCACGGAGGCATCGCGCTTTGTGTTGCAGGGCGTGGTGGGCAATGCCAGCGCCGGCAGCGCGCTGATTGCGATTGACGGTAAACCGCCCAAGCCGGTGCGGGTAGGGGATGCAGTGATAGAGGGGTGGACTCTGCGTCTGGTTGAGGGCCGCCGCGCAGTGCTCAGCCGCGATGGTGCGGAATTTGAGCTTACGCTGCCGGCATTGTCCAAACCCGCGACTTTAAGCAAAAAGGCGCCATAGCGCCCGTCCGCTCTGCGCGGACAGCTATCATTTTTGTAGAAACATCCGGTACACCGGATTGTGGGTTTCTTCCACATACGGGTAGTTCAGGGTCTGCAAAAACGTCGAGAAGGCTTTGTCGTCCGCAGCCGGCACCTGCAGCCCTACCAGAATGCGTCCGTAATCGGCACCCTGATTGCGGTAATGGAAGAGGCTGATGTTCCAGCCCGGGCGCATGAGGCTCAGGAACTTCATCAGCGCGCCCGGCCGCTCGGGGAACACAAAGCGCAAAAGCCGCTCGTCTTGCGCCAGGCTGGATATGCCGCCCACCATGTGACGGATGTGCTCTTTGGCCAGTTCGTCGTGTGTCAGGTCCAGGGTCTTGAATCCGTTTTTCTCAAAGTTCTTGGCCACCTTGGCGGATTCGCCTTTGCTTTGGGTGGTAAGGCCCACAAAAACATGGGCGTTGGCCGCATCGCTGATGCGGTAGTTGAACTCTGTCACATTGCGGGTGCCGCCTGGCAGCTCGCCGATCAACTCGCAAAAGCGCTTGAAGCTGCCACGTTCCTCAGGAATGGTGACCGCGAACAGCGCTTCACGCTCTTCACCCACTTCGGCCCGCTCGGCCACAAAGCGCAGGCGGTCGAAGTTCATGTTGGCGCCGCACAGGATGGCAGCGTAGGTTTCGCCCTTGGTTTTGTGTTCGGCCACGTACTGCTTGATCGCCGCCACCGCCAGAGCGCCAGCGGGCTCCACGATGCTGCGCGTGTCTACAAAGATGTCCTTGATAGCGGCGCACACAGCGTCCGTGTCCACCGTCACGTAGCCGTCGACCAGGTCGTGGGCGATGCGGAAGGTTTCTTCACCGACCAGCTTCACGGCGGTACCGTCTGAGAACAGGCCCACGTCGGGCAGCGTGACGCGCTCGTGGGCGCCGACCGACTGGATCATGGCGTTGGAGTCGTTCATCTGCACCCCGATAACCTTGACGCCGGGCGCCACCGCCTTGATGTAGTTCGCCACACCCGAGATCAGGCCACCACCGCCGATGGCCACAAACACCGCATCAATACCGGGGCCGGTTTTGCTGCCGGTTTTGTGGCCGGACTTGGCGGCCTTGTCGGCACCCAGCGTCTGCACTTGGCGCATGATTTCCATGGCCACGGTGCCCTGGCCGGCGATGACGTCCGGGTCGTCAAAGGGGTGCACAAAAGTCAGCCCCTCTTTCTTTTGCAGGGCCAATGCGTGGTCGTAGGCATCGGAATAGCTTTCACCGAACAACACCACTTCACCGCCGAAGCCGCGTACGGCATCGACCTTGAGTTGGGGCGTGGTGGTGGGCATCACGATGATGGCGCGCACGCCCATGCGGCTGGCGGACAAGGCCACGCCCTGGGCGTGGTTGCCGGCGGAGGCGCAAATGACTCCTTTGGCAATCTGCTCGGCAGGCATTTGGGCCATCTTGTTATAGGCGCCACGCAGCTTGAAGCTGCGCACGGGCTGCTGGTCTTCGCGCTTGAACAACACCGTGTTGTGCAGGCGCCGGCTGAGCGCGCGGGCGGGCTCTAGCGCAGTCTCCACCGCCACGTCGTACACACGGGCGGTGAGAATCTTCTTCAGGTAGTCGGCCGGGGTGAGCGGGGCTGGGGTTTTCGGGGCGGGGGACGAGGTCTTGGTGCTCACAGGGCTACACTCCGGTGGGTGAGAAAAGCAGTCGTGGCGCTCCGCGCGGAGCGATTTACGGCATTGTAACGATGTATAGAGTTGCCCCGCGCGGGGCTTAGACAGGAAGCACACCATGGAATGCACCGTAAGTTGGACCGGCGGCCTCAATACCCGCTCAGGCATGGGCTTTGTGGCAGAGACCGGCAGCGGTCACACACTGATGATGGATGGCGCCCCTGACGCTGCCAAACCCGAAAACGGTGGCCAGAATCTGGCTCCCCGGCCCCTGGAAACCGTGCTGGCGGGTACTGGTGGATGCACTGCCTACGACGTGGTGCTCATCCTCAAGCGCGGCCGCCATGATGTGCAGGGCTGTACCGTGAAGCTGACCGCTGAGCGCGCCGAAACAGACCCTAAGGTGTTCACCAAAATCCACATGCAATTCACCGTGACCGGAAAAGGAATTCCTGCCAGCGCCGTGGAGCGTGCCATTGCCATGAGCCACGATAAATACTGCTCGGCCAGCATCATGTTGGGCAAGACAGCGGAAATCACTACAGGGTTTGACCTCACGGAGGTCTGATGACTTTTGCGAAAAATCGCTAGATAATCGGATTTTCTCAATAGTCGTCTGATGACTTAATGTGGGGTCCGAGATATGTCTAGAGGTATTTGGCTGGTTTCTTTGGTGTCTGCCGTCATGGGTGTGGCCGGATTGACTGCTTGCAGTTCGGTCGTACCCACTGCCGTATCTGCTGCCCCTGCTCGTTCTCCCCAGGTTCTGAGAACGGTCGCCCTAATACTGGGCGAACCCAACTTTTCGGTGGATGGTGCCTATCAGGAACTGGAAGAGGGTCTGTACACCCAGCCCGAACTGCGCAACG
The DNA here is from genome assembly GCF_002163715.1 of Curvibacter sp. AEP1-3. Taxonomy (GTDB): domain Bacteria; phylum Pseudomonadota; class Gammaproteobacteria; order Burkholderiales; family Burkholderiaceae_C; genus Allorhodoferax. Next base: position 1,911,684 of record NZ_CP015698.1, on the reverse strand, counting down.
GCAGTCTGGTAATGGCCCCTTTGGGCGATATCGTTCCGTATCTGGGTGGTCAATACAGCTTCTCAGCCTCTGACGGGCGGATCCAACTCTCGCTGGGCGACAAGACCCTGTTGGCGTCTGTGGGGCAGCGTAACGCCACAGTCAATGGCGCACCGGTGGTTCTGGAGGCCGCGGTAGAAGAGCGCAGTGGGAGTGCCTGGATGCCCGTTAGCTCGGTGTGGGAGGCTATGGGCGCATTCGTCAAATGGGACAAGACCCGCCAACGTCTGACAGGCGCGTTTGTCCTGCCCGCAGGTGCGAAACTGGCCGATTTTGCGCGTGGTGGGCCGGTGACGGAAGAGACTTTGTTGTCCCAAAATGCGACGTTTTATGGAACTGCGGACGGAGTGCGCATGGCCGACGTCATTGTGGGTTACCAGAATGCGGACGGTGGTTGGCCCAAATTGGAGAAAACTGTCAGCCTCTTGACCCCCGTGAATAAAGAGGCACTTACCGGATTCCGCAGCAAGTCCACCATTGACAACGACTCCACGACCAAGCAACTGGTCGCCTTGGCCAAAGTGCATGCGGTCAGCGGCAAGTCCAGCCACAAAGAGTCATTTTTGCGTGGCCTGGATTATTTGTTGGCGGCCCAGCACGCGAGTGGTGGTTGGCAACAATTCTGGCCCCAGCCACAGGGTTACAAGGCGCGCATCACTTTCAATGACGACGCTATCGCGAATGTCCTGGAAATTTTGCGCGATGTTGTCAACAAAGCGCCTGAAATGGCATTTGTGGATGCCGCGCGCGTGGCAAAAGCCCGGGATGCCTACAACAAAGGGTTGAAATTGATTCTGGCCAGCCAAATCTGGATTGACGGCAAAAAGACGGGCTGGGCAGCGCAATATGACGAAGTCACCTTGAAACCGGCCATGGGGCGTGCATTTGAGCTGGCTTCCATCAGTGGTGATGAAAGCGTCAATGTGCTTCGCTTCCTGATGTCCGTGCCTCAACCGGGCCCAGAAGTTGTAGATGCTATTCAAAGCGGTGTCGCTTGGTTTGAGGCTGCAAAACTCTCCGGTATTCGCTTGATTCAAGTGAATGACAAGACATTGGAGTTTGGTTTTGATCGGCGGGTACTTGCAGATCCCGGTGCGCCGCCTTTGTGGGCCAGGTTTTATGACCTAGAGACTGGCCGCCCGCTATTCACTTCCAGGGATGGGGTCAAAAAAACGAGCTACGCAGATGTGAGCTACGAGCGGCGCGTGAAATACAACTGGTACACCAGCGCGGCCGCGGAGCTACTCAGCAAAGACCATCCTGCTTGGCAGGCTCGGAACAAGATGGTTGCCCGTTAGAGCAAGGGTTCAAATCCGCTCTGCCACGGTGGTCATGACTTTGGCAGCAGCGCGCATCAGTTCCTTGACGGGCTGGGGGAGTTCGGCGGCGCCCGCAGCCGCTGCGTCATCCGCATGACGCAACTCGTCGCTTCGCATTTGTGCGACGATGGCTCGCGACTCATGATCGCCCTCCGGAAGCATGGAGAGGTGACTCTCCAAGTGGGCTCCGACTTGGCGCTCTGTTTCTACTACAAAGCCCAAACTCAGGGCATCGCCCATGCGGCCTGCGAGCAGGCCAAGCCCAAAGGCTCCGGCATACCAAAGCGGATTGAATATGGAAGGGCGGGAGCCCAAGGCGTCGAGTCTTTGCGCTGTCCACGCCAGGTGGTCTGTTTCTTCGATGCAAGCTTTGGTGAAGTGTTCACGCAGCGCCTTGTTGGGGGTGGCCAAAGCCTGCGCTGTATATAAAGCCTGTGCACAGACCTCCCCCACATGATTCACACGCATCAGGCCAGCTGCCTTCCTTTTGTCTGCATCACTCAGCTTGGTTTCTCCTTCCGGCAATGTGGGGCAAGCCTGAGAGGGGCGGGGAGTGGCAAACAAGGTGCGCAAGGCAGTATCGGCAGCGTTTAAAAGGGATTCCATACAAATGCTTTGGTTTTCGCGTCAAATCAAGTAAGAAGTCTATCGGGAGTGTGAAAAATTGCCCTTGACGTGGGTTAAAGGCCTTGTTGCACGTCCACAACGGTAACCCGTAGGAACCCTTATTTTTCATCCGTTTTCTTTGCCAAAGCTTCACCGCTCTGGTGCAATAGCCTCAACTTCCTGAACAAGGAGGTTGGCCCGGAGTTCCGAACAATCGGTCCGGAGCTCTATGTTTAACCTTGGAGTATTTCTAATGAAAAAGACTTTGATCGCTTTGGCCGTTCTGGCTGCTTCCGGCGCTTCTTTCGCTCAAGTAACCATCACTGGTAACTACACAGCTGGCTACCGCGCTTCTTCCGCTGGTGGTGCTGATTCCTCCGGTTTGGGTAACGACACTTCTTTGGTGACTTTCACCGCTAAGGAAGACTTGGGCGGCGGTTTGTCTGCTTCCGCATTCATGAACATCGACGGCCTGACACGCGGTGGCGTGGGCGGTGGTGATTCCGGTATGGCTTTGGCTGGCGGCTTCGGTAAGCTGTCTTTGGAAACTGGCCGTGGTTCTGACTACCTGTCCGGCGGCACCGCTGGCGTGGGTGGCGTTGGCTTGGACGACAAAGTGTTCTCCCGTTTGGACGCTTCTGACTCCATCGCTTACACATCCCCTTCTTTTGGTGGCCTGACATTCGGCATCTCTCATGACGAAGGCGCAGTGAACCGCGCTTCTGAAGCTACTTCTCCTGTTGGCTTGGGCGTTGGCGCCGCTGGTACTCCAGTTGCTGACACATACCAGCGCGGCGTGGGCGTGACTGTTGGTTACGCTGCAGGTCCTTTGGCTGTGAACGGTAACTACAAGGTTTGGGATCAAGCCGGTACCGTTGACAACAACAGCAAGAACCGTATCAGCCTGCGTGGTTCCTACGACCTGGGCGTTGCCAAGGTTGGCGCTGGTTTCCGTAACCAACAATTCGTGACCGGCACACGTCAAGATTCCTTCTTGGCTGTTGGCTTCGCTGCTACTTCCCAACTGCAATTGGGCGCTGACTGGGGTCAACGCACTCAAGCTGACCGTAAGACAGCTACCGATAACGGTACACGCGGTGGTTACGGCTTGAAGGCTGAGTACTCCTTGTCCAAGCGTACCAGCGTGGTTGCTGCCTACGCTTCTTGGGAGCCAACCGTTGGTGCCGCAAACCGCAGCACAGAAACCAACCTGTTGTTGTCTCACTCCTTCTAAATCCCTGCTGGCGTAAGCCAGTTGGTTTAGAGAGTAAAAAAGCCGCCTTCGGGCGGCTTTTTTTATACTCGAAGAAGTTCGCATTGTGAAAAAATTGGCGTAGTTGGTGCTATTACAACAAAAAACCAAAAACGAACGGTCGCTCTATATTTTGGAGGCCAACTTACATGACGGCGGTGTGAATTTTTGTTTCAATAGCACTTACTTCTTTATTTGGGAAGTAAGTAGCTCACTGTTTTGACTCTGGTCAGCGGTGAGATCTCTAACTTAAATTGAGTGAGACACACCATGAAAAAATCTCTTATCGCGTTGGCCGTCGTTGCTATCAGCGGCGCAGCTAGCGCCCAAGTTACCATCACCGGCAACTACACCTTCGGCTACAAGACCAGCACAACTGCCCCAAGCACTGCGGCAACTGGGTCAACAGTTACACAGCAAGTCACCCAGGCTATCGCCGGCGGTAATGCTGGAAACCCTACCGGTGACGCTTCTGGTTTGGGTATCGACACATCTTTGGTGACTTTCTCTGCGAAGGAAGACCTTGGTGGCGGCATGAATGTTGCCGCTGAAATGAACATTGATGGCTTGAACCGCGGTGGCGTATCCGGTGGAGACTCTTCCTTGAAGCTGACCACTTCCGTGGGCCGTATTACCCTGCAGACATACAAGCCTGTAGATTACCTATCCGGTGGTATTTCCGGCGTAGGTGGTGTGGGCATGGATAACAAAGTTTTCCCAGCACGTGGTTTGAAAGACTCCATTGGTTTTGATACCAAGTTGGGCCCTGTGTTCGTGGGTCTCGCTCATGGTGAGCAGGCTTCTGCTTCCGGTGGCAGCACATCTGGCGTCGGTATGGGCCTGGGTGTTGGTGGAGCTGGTGCTGCAAGCACTACAGGTCAACGTTACAACAGCCTTTCTGCGACCTATGTTGGTGGCCCGCTGGTAGCCAATGTGAATTATCTGGTCTACGACGGTCGCACAGATAACGTTAACACTTCCTACAAAGATGTGATCCGTACTGCAGCTTCTTACGACTTTGGTGCAGCTAAAGTTGGTGGTGGTGTGTCTGTCTTGACCGTCACCGGTGGCGGCGTGCTGACAGACTCTTTGGTTGCAGTATCTGTTCCTGTGACTTCTGCGTTGACTTTGGGCGCTAACTTCGCGATGGAAAACTATACAGGTACTGTAGTGCAGGCCGCAGTTGGTATCACCAAAGCTGGTCAGCAAGATCAAACACGTAGCGGCTACGGTTTGTCTGCATCGTATGCATTGAGCAAGCGCACTAGCGTTATCGCTAGCTACGCAAATTGGTTGCCTTATGAAGGTGCGGCTCGTAACGCCGAAACCAACCTGTTGTTGTCCCACTCCTTCTAATCTGACGCTGGCCTAAGCCAGTGTTCGACTATGAATAAAGCCCCGCTGCAGCAGTGCAGCGGGGCTTTTCATTGTGTGACCCGGAGTGTGAACGCCGGGAAGCGTGTCAGCTTCAGCTTCACGCGTAACGTTTGTTCCGCAAGTTGTGCTTCATCTCACTCAGCAAAGGCTGCAGCTTCCCGCCGCCAATGCGCAAGGCTACGCAGGTAGCCAGAATGTCGACGATCATCAGGTGCAGCAAACGGGAAACCATGGGGCTGTATTTGTCAAAGCCTTCCGGGTGGTCCGCGCTCAGGTGAATGTGCCCTGCACTGGCCAGGGGAGAGCCACTGGCGGTGATGACGATGGTGGTTGCCCCGTTCTTGCGCGCAATGTCGCAGGCATCCATCAGGTCGCGGGTGCGGCCTGAATTGCTGATCACCACTACGCAATCGCCTGGCCCCAAGATGGATGCACTCATCACTTGCATATGGCCGTCGCTGTAGGCGGTGGTGTTGATGCCCAACCGGAAGAACTTGTGTTGCGCATCCTGCGCCACGATGCCCGAGTTACCCACGCCGAAGAACTGGATCTGGCGACCCGCGCCGTAGGCTTCGACCAAAGCGACCACCGCCTTTTCAATCGCCATGGTGGAAGCATCGTTCCGGTAGCGCAAAAAGGCGGCTACTGTGTTGTCGATTACCTTGACCATCACGTCGCCGGTCTTGTCATCCGCATCCACGCTGCGGTGAATGAAGGGAACACCTTCATTCACAGTGCCCGCTAGTTTGAGCTTGAAGTCGGACAGGCCGTCGTAGCCCACGCTTCGGCAAAAGCGAACGACTGTGGGCTTGCTGACGTGGGCACGGTCGGCCAACTCACTGACGGGCAGCTTTGCGAAGGCGCGAGGATCTGCCAAGCAGAGCTTGCCGACGCGCTGCTCGGCTGGAGCCAAAGATGGCAGGGATGCTTTGATTCGATCCAACATGGTCGGTACTTCCAGGTGGACGTAGCGGTCGCCTCTGGCGGCCTCTACGTCATCAGCACATCAAGACTCTTCTGACCAGCAGAAGCCGTCGCGGGCGATCATGGCGCTGGAGGCACTGGGGCCCCACGTGCCGGCGGCGTAGAGTCGCGGGCCGGAAGTGTCTGCCGCCCAGTGCTCCAGCATCGGCTCGACCCAGCGCCATGCTTCTTCCTGCTCATCGCTGCGGACGAACAGGTTCAAGCGACCGTCGATCACGTCCAGCAGCAAGCGTTCATACGCGCCCACACGCTCAGAACCGAAGCGTTTGTCGAAATCCAGGTCCAACTGCACAGGTGCAAGGCTTTGAGAAGCTGATGCACGGCTCTGGCGGTTGTCCTGGCCTTGTGCCAGCAAGTGCAGCTCCAAGCCGTCTTTGGGTTGCAAGTTGATCACCAAGCGGTTGCCCACACCTTCGTTGGAATTGAAGATGGCGTGCGGCGTGGGACGGAAGTTGATCACGATGCGTGCATCGCGTCCCGACAAGCGCTTGCCGGTACGGATGTAAAAGGGCACACCGGCCCAACGCCAGTTGGCAATTTCGGTGCGCAGGGCGACAAAGGTTTCGGTGTTGCTTTGCGGGTTGACGCCGGTTTCTTCCCGGTAGCCAGGCACCTTGGCGCCGCCGCTAGTGCCAGCAGAGTATTGGCCGCGTACCACATCCTGCTTCAAAGTCTCTTGGGTCCAAGGCTTCAGGGAGCGCAGCACTTTGAGCTTCTCATCGCGAATGGCGTCGGCGCCCGCGTTGATGGGCGGCTCCATTGCAATGGCACACAGCAATTGCAGCGCGTGGTTCTGCACCATGTCACGCAAGGCGCCCGTGGTTTCGTAAAACGCGCCACGGCTTTCCACGCCAAGATCCTCGGCGATAGTGATCTGGATGTTGGCAATGTGCTCGCGGCGCCAGAGCGGCTCAAACAGAGCGTTGCCGAAGCGCATGGCAAACAGGTTTTGCACTGAAGGCTTGCCCAGATAGTGGTCGATGCGGTACACCTGCTCTTCTGCAAAGAAGCGGCTCACCGTCTGGTTGATGGCGCGGTTGGATGCCAGGTCGTGACCCAAGGGCTTTTCCAGCACGATGCGCACCTTGGGGCTGTTCAGCCCCGAGGCGGCCAACTGCTCGCACACATTCGTAAACAGGCTGGGCGCAGTGGCCACGTACATCACGATGCCGTCGGCATTGCGCGCGTTCAGGGTTTCTGCCAGACGGGCGTAGTCTTCGGACTTGGACAAGTCCATGCGCACAAATTCGAGGATGGCGGCAAAGCGGGCAAACTCTTCGGCGCTGGGGCGCTTGGCAAGCTCGACTTTTTCAAAGCGGGACTGGATCAGCGCGCGGTACTGGTCATGGCTCAGGTCATCGCGGCCCACGCCGATGATGCGGCCGCCCTCAGGCAAAGTGCCATGGCGGAAGGCCTGAAACAGTGCGGGCATGAGTTTGCGCCAGGCCAAATCGCCGGTGCCGCCGAACATGACTAAATCAAAGCTCATAAGACTGGGTGTACGTTTAAGAGTTACATGAAAGCTGACGTTGTAATGTAACTTTGTTTCATTGATAATTCAAGGGAACAAATCGCAACTCTTTGCGCGTTTTCCCCTAGTTTTAAACCCCGGCCTCGCGGCCCGTGCCCCATGAACCAACTCGACGCACTCAAACAATTCACCACCGTCGTTGCCGACACCGGCGACTTCAAACAGCTGGACGCTTTCAAACCCCAGGACGCGACCACCAACCCGTCGCTGATTTTGAAAGCGGTGCAAAAGGCCGACTACGCGCCTTTGGTGAAAGACACTGTGAACCAATTCCGTGGCCGCGCCATGGACGAAATCGTGGATCGTTTGTTGGTGCGTTTCGGTTGCGAAATCCTGTCCATCATTCCAGGCCGCGTGTCGACTGAAGTGGACGCCCGCCTGAGCTTTGACACCGCTGCTACTGTGGCCCGCGGTGAGCGTCTGATTGAGCTGTACCAAGCCCAAGGCATTCACTCCGATCGCGTCTTGATCAAGGTAGCCTCTACCTGGGAAGGCATCAAGGCTGCCGAGCAGTTGGAGCGCAAGGGCATCCACACCAACCTGACCTTGTTGTTCGCGTTCTGCCAAGCAGTGGCCTGTGGACAGGCCAAGGTGCAGCTGATTTCTCCCTTCGTCGGCCGCATTTACGACTGGTACAAAAAGAACGCTGGCGCTGCGTGGGTGGAAGCCGATAACGCTGAACTGAACGACCCCGGCGTGAAGTCCGTGGCGCAGATCTACAACTACTACAAGAAGTTCGGCATCGCCACCGAAGTAATGGGGGCGAGCTTCCGCAACGTAGGTCAAATCACTGCGCTGGCCGGCTGCGACCTGCTGACCATCAGCCCCGACCTGTTGGCGCAGATGGCCGCCACAGACACGCCCGTTACCCAACATCTGAAAGCTGACGCCGCCAAGGCTGCCGACATCGAACACGTCAGTTACGACGAAGCCGGTTTTCGCTTGGCCCTGAACAACGACGCCATGGCAACCGAAAAGCTGGCCGAGGGTATCCGCGCGTTTTGCGTGGATGCCGTCAAGCTCGAACAGCTGCTGCTGGCAGCCTGATCCCAGGAGGAAGCTGCGACCATGGCACGTACCCGATGTGACCGCACGCCCGCCTGGGCCCAACTGCAAGCCGCGTATCAGGCCACCGGCCAGGCGCTCGACATCCGAGATGCCTTCAAGGCCGATGCGCAGCGCTTCAGCCGCTTCAGCCAGGAGGCCCCCTATGTGTTTGCGGACTTGTCCAAAAACCGTATCGACGCTGCGACCGAAGCCCTGCTGATGGACCTGGCGCGCCAGAGCGGCGTGTTGGAACACCGCGACGCCATGTTCGCCGGCCAGAAAATCAACAACACCGAGCAGCGCGAGGTGTGGCACGTTTTGTTGAGAAATCCGCTTTTAGCGCCCGTGGAATATGCGGGAGCAGCTCCTGAATTCATAGCAGGTGAGCAGGCCAAGGTGCACGCTACGTTGGACGCGATGCTGGCCTATGCCGAGCAGCTGCGTGCAGATACGGCCATCACCGACGTGGTGAACATCGGAATCGGCGGCTCGGACCTCGGCCCTCAAATGGCGGTGCTCGCGTTGGACGCGTTTGCGGACAGTGGCAAGCGCCTTCACTTTGTGAGCAATGTGGACGGCCACGAACTGGCCGCCAAGCTGCCGCTTTTGAAGCCGGAAAGCACGGTCTTCCTGATTGCCAGCAAGACATTCACCACGATCGAGACCATGACCAACGCGGCCTCCGCCAAGGCCTGGTTTCTGTCGCAGGGCGGTACCGACATTGCGCGCCACTTCGCGGCATTGACCACCAACGTGGCGGCGGCCAATGCGTTCGGCATCACCACCACCTTTGGATTTTGGGACTGGGTGGGCGGACGCTACTCCATGTGGTCGGCCATTGGTTTGCCGATTGCCATTGCCATCGGCGCCCAAGGCTTCCGCGATTTCCTCGCGGGTGCCCACGCCATGGACGAGCACTTCCGCACCGCGCCACTGGAAAGTAACTTGCCGGTGCGCCTGGGCCTGTTGGACGTGTGGTACCGCAATTTCCACGGCTTTACCAGTCGCAGCATTGCGCCTTATCACAGCGCCTTGCGCCGCGTGCCGGCTTACCTGCAGCAGTTGGAGATGGAGAGCAACGGCAAGCGTGTGGATGCGTCAGGTGAAGCCTTGCCCTTTGGTACCTGCCCGGTGCTCTGGGGCGAGCCAGGCACCAATGGCCAGCATGCCTACTTTCAGATGCTACACCAAGGGACGGACGTAGTGCCCGTGGAGTTCATCGCCGTCAAAAAGGCGCGTCATCACCTGAAGGGCCACCAACCCATGCTGCTGGCCAACGTGCTGGCGCAGGCGCAGGCACTCATGCAGGGCAAAGTGGATGCAGGCGGCCACAAGCACTTCACGGGCAATCGCCCCAGCACCTTCTTGTTGCTGGACGACTTGACGCCAGCTTCGCTGGGCGCGCTGATTGCGCTGCAGGAGCATCGCGTGTTTGTGAGCGGCAGTCTGTGGGGCATCAACAGCTTTGACCAGTGGGGCGTGGAGCTGGGCAAGGTGTTGGCCAAGGACATTGAGCCGCGCTTGGCGTCGGGGGATGTGTCCGGGTTGGATGGCTCTACGGCGGGGCTGTTGGCGCGGTTGAGGGCGTGATCTCCATGGCGGGCGACACAACGGGACATTGCGACGGGCTCATGCCGCCAAATTGCAGAAAACGCAGTTTCGGCGAAGCCAAATCGCCCGCCGCAACATCCCGCTGTGTCGCTTCGCTTTCACTATATTGACAATGATCACACTGCAGCAAGCCCGTAATCTGCACCTCGCAGCGCAGGGCCTGTTGCAAGCGCCTACGCGCGCGGCCAAGCCCACTGACATAGCCGCCTGCATTCAGCGCATGGCGTTGCTGCAGATAGACACCATCCACGTCGTCTCGCGCAGCCCGTATCTGGTGCTGCATTCCCGCTTGGGGGACTACCCGCGCGAATGGCTGGAGGAGGCCTTGGCCTCCGGCCAGATATTTGAGACCTGGGCGCATGAGGCCTGCTTTGCGCCCATGGCTGATTTGCACCTGCACCGCGCCTACAACCGCCTCACCCGCCGCCACTGGGGGCTGGCCAAAGCCGACAAGACCCACGTGGCGCAGCGCCCCCATCTCGACAAGCTGCTGGAGCACATACGCAACCATGGACCCGTGAAGTCGTCGGACTTTGAACGGCCCGAGGGCAAGGGCGGTGCTTGGTGGGGCTGGAAGGACGAGAAGCGCTGGCTGGAGGCACTGTTCGGCTTGGGTGAGTTGATGATTGCGCGGCGCGAGAACTTTCACCGTGTCTATGACCTCAGCGAGCGCGTCGCACCACAGTTGTTGCAACCCGCGCCGGAATTGGATCCTGCGGAACTCGACACTGCGCTGACTGAAAAAGCGATTGCGGCGTTGGGCATCACCCAGGCGCGCTGGGTGCATGACTATTTCCGCACCAAGCCCCGCCTCAAGGACCCAGACCTCGACACCCTGGTGGAGCAGGGCCGGGTACTGCGTGTGGAGGTGCAAGGCTGGGATGCGCCGGGCTATGTGCATGCCAGCCACGCCGCGCTGCTAAAAAAGGCCGTTACCGGCCGGCTGGAAGCCACGCACACCACTTTGTTGTCGCCCTTTGACCCGGTGGTGTGGGACCGGGAACGGGCCTCCGCCTTTTTTGATTTCGATTACCGACTGGAGTGCTACACGCCCGAAGAAAAGCGTGTCTATGGCTATTTTGTGCTGCCCATTCTGTGCTGTGGTGAACTCATTGGACGGCTAGACGCCAAGGCGCACCGCGCAGAAGGCGTATTCGAGGTGCGGGCGCTCCATGTGCAACCCGGCACGGTGTGGACCGCTGCACAAGTGGCCGATGTGGCGCAGGCTATCCAGCGCAGTGCCGATTGGCACGGCACCCCCAAAGTGCGCATCACCCGCACGCAACCGGCCAAGGTAGCGGCTGCACTTCGACGTGCGCTAAAAGAGGCAGTTACAAGCTGATCCACGCGAGCGACTGCGATAACCCCGCAAGTTTTCCGGATTTCTTTGGCGATTCTGCACGATGTAGTTGCGTTTGAGACTATTCGGTCTTTATTCAAACTAAGGAGATTGCACATGGTGACTCGGCGCGACTTTTTTGTGGGCGGTGGAGCCGCATTGGCAGCCTATGCTGCGGGTTCGTTCATGCCCTTGGGCGCCCAATCGGCGCCGAATTTCGGGGCTCCCAGCGTGGTGCAGGTGGGATTCCGCAAGCAGAAAATCGGCGACATCGAAGTTATTGCCCTGAACGACGGCGTGACCCGTCGCCCGCTGGCTGCCGAGTTTGTGCGCAATGCGCCCTTGGGCGAAGTGCAGGAACTGTTGCGTTCGCAAAACCTACCGACCGAGTACCTGGATGTGCCTTACACCGCGTTCCTGGTGGTTTCGGGCAACCGAAAGGTCCTGATGGACACCGGCTTCTCAGACAACGGTGGCCCCACCACCGGGCGCTTGCTGGCCAACCTGAATGCAGCAGGCTACAAGGCCGAGGACATCGATACTGTGATCCTGAGCCACTTCCATGGCGATCACATCCTGGGCGTGCGCAACAAGGCCGGGCAGTTGGTGTATCCCAACGCCAAGATCATGGTCCCGTCCGTTGAGCATGCGTTCTGGATGGACGACGCACGCATGGCAGCCGCACCTGACGCCATGAAAGGCGCCTTCCAGACCGTGCGCCGCATGCTGGGCGGATTGAATGACAGCCAGTTGGTCAAATTTGAAGCGGGTACCGAGATTGTTCCCGGCATCAAGAGCGTCGCGGCCTACGGCCACACACCGGGCCACACGCTGTTCATGGTGGAAAGCAAGGGCGAGAAGTTCGCCTACCTGGCCGACATCACCAACGTGCCGCAACTCTTTGCCCGCAACCCGGATTGGGCGGTACAGTTCGACATGAACGCCGAAGACGCGCGCGTGGCCCGCCGCAAGGTATTTGACATGATCGTGGCGGACAAGGTCATGGCGGGCGGCTTCCACTTCCCATTCCCGGCTTTCGGCCGCGTGGAAAAGTTGGGTAACGGCTTCGAGTTCAAGCCTGTCGCCTGATTCCCCGGCAACCCAAAGAAGAGCCCCGCTGGCGCTATGCTGGTGGGGCTTTTTATTGGGATAACAAGATGAATGTGGTGTTTGATTTCGGCGCGGTGTTGTTCACCTGGCGCCCGGTGGATTTGATGATGGAGTGCTTTCCGCAGCATGCGCCTACCCGCGCGGAGGCAGGGCATTTGGCCCATGAGGTGTTCGGCCACGCCGAATGGCAGGCCTTTGACCGCGGCACCGTCTCCATGCCCGACGTCATTGCGCAGGTTGGCCGGCGCGTAGGCCTGGACGCCACAGTGTTGGGCACGCTGGTAGAAAGCATTGGCGACCGTCTTTCGCCTATGCCCGAGTCGGTGGCGCTGTTCCATCAGTTGGTGGCCTTGCGTGCGCAGCGCGCAGCAACCGGAGGCGAGCCCGTGCGGCTCTACTACCTCTCCAACATGCCTGTGCCCTATGCCCGCACACTGGAGCGGATGAACCCGTTCCTGAAAGAATTCGACGGCGGTATTTTTTCAGGCGACGAGCTGCTCATCAAACCTGAACCAGCGATCTACCAGTGGCTCCAAACGTGCTACGCCCTGGAGCCCGCCAAGACCGTGTTTCTGGACGACCTGCTCCCCAACATCCAGGCGGCGCAGGCCGAGGGCTGGCACGGCATCCACTTCCACAACGCGCAGCAAGCCACCCAAGAGCTGCAAGCCCTGGGTTTAAGCGAAATCAGCCTCTAGCGCCTATGGAGTAAGCGCGAGCAGCTATAAAAAGCATAGTAAGAAAGACGTAAAAAAGCCCCGCAAGGCAAAACCGAGCGGGGCTTTTTTATTGGGTTTGCAGTCGAAAGCAATAACGCCACATCGACGCAGCATGAGGTGCCAGGCCAAGGAGCAAGGGCGCAGACAGTACCTAAGGTACGGCAAGCCCTTGCAACGCCGGCATGGCGCCTCAGGCAAGGAGCAATTACATGCCCATGCCGCCCATGCCGCCCATGCCACCCATATCAGGCATACCGCCGCCAGCAGCTTCTTCCTTAGGAGCTTCAGACACCATGCACTCGGTAGTCAGCATCAGGGAAGCCACGGAAGCAGCGTTCTGCAGGGCAGTACGTGTCACCTTGGTGGGGTCCAGAATACCCATTTCGATCATGTCGCCGTAGGTGTCGTTGGCAGCGTTGAAGCCGTAGTTGCCCTTGCCGGCCAACACAGCGTTCACCACCACAGAGGCTTCGCCACCGGCGTTGAACACGATCTCGCGCAGAGGCGCTTCGATGGCCTTCAACACCAGCTTGATACCGGCGTCCTGGTCGGCGTTGTCACCGGTGATGGTGCCAGCAGCTTGCTTGGCGCGCAGTAGTGCCACGCCGCCACCAGCCACAATGCCTTCTTCCACGGCAGCGCGGGTAGCGTGCAGGGCGTCTTCCACGCGGGCCTTCTTTTCCTTCATTTCGACTTCGGTAGCAGCGCCCACCTTGATCACGGCAACACCGCCAGCCAACTTGGCCACGCGCTCTTGCAGCTTTTCACGGTCGTAGTCGGAAGTGGCTTCTTCGATCTGGATGCGCACTTGCTTCACGCGGGCTTCGATGTCAGCAGCAGCGCCAGCACCGTCGATGATGATGGTGTTTTCCTTGCCCACTTCGATGCGCTTGGCAGAACCCAGGTCAGCCAAAGTCACTTTTTCCAGGGACAGGCCGATTTCTTCTGCAATCACCTTGCCGCCGGTCAGGATGGCGATGTCTTCCAACATGGCCTTGCGACGGTCGCCGAAGCCGGGAGCCTTCACAGCCACCACCTTCAGGATGCCGCGGATGGTGTTCACCACCAAGGTTGCCAGGGCTTCGCCATCGACATCTTCAGCAATGATCAACAAAGGACGGCCAGCCTTAGCGACTTGTTCCAGGGTAGGAAGGAGGTCACGGATGTTGCTGATTTTCTTGTCGAACAACAGCACGAAGGGGTTGTCCAGCAAGGCAGCTTGCTTTTCGGGGTTGTTGATGAAGTAGGGGGACAGGTAGCCGCGGTCGAACTGCATGCCTTCAACGACATCGAGTTCGTTCTGCAGGGACTTGCCGTCTTCCACAGTGATCACGCCTTCTTTGCCCACTTTGTCCATCGCGTTGGCGATGATTTCGCCGATGCTGTGGTCGCTGTTGGCAGAAATGGAGCCGACTTGGGCGATTTCTTTGGAAGTGGTGGTGGCCTTGGAAGCCTTCTTCAGTTCGGCGATCAAAGCAGTCACTGCTTTGTCGATACCGCGCTTCAGGTCCATGGGGTTCATGCCGGCGGCAACGTACTTCATGCCTTCACGCACGATGGCTTGGGCCAGCACGGTAGCGGTAGTCGTACCGTCACCAGCATTGTCAGAAGTCTTGGAAGCGACTTCCTTGACCATCTGCGCGCCCATGTTTTGCAGCTTGTCTTTGAGTTCGATTTCCTTGGCCACGGACACACCGTCCTTGGTCACGGTAGGGGCGCCGAAAGAGCGCTCCAACACCACGTTACGACCCTTAGGGCCCAAAGTCACCTTGACCGCGTTGGCCAAAATGTTCACGCCTTCAACCATGCGTGCGCGGGCTTCGCCGCCGAAAATTACGTCTTTTGCTGCCATGTTTGGCTCCTAAGATTTAAGTAAAAAGGACTGCCAGCGCGCATCGGATATGCGCAACCAGCTATGAATTCAGTAGCGGATCAGCTTAGGCTTCGACGACTGCGAACAGGTCGTCTTCCTTCATGACCAGCAGCTCGTCGCCGTCGACCTTGACGGTTTGGCCGGAGTATTTGCCGAACAACACGCGGTCGCCGACTTTCACGGTCAGGGCCTTGGTTTCGCCCTTGTCATTGGTCTTGCCGGGGCCGACAGCCAACACTTCACCTTGATCTGGCTTTTCAGCAGCGGCATCAGGAATGTAGATACCGGAAGCGGTGCGGGTTTCGTTTTCAACGCGCTTCACAATCACGCGGTCTGCCAAAGGGCGCAGTTTCATGAAAAATCTCCTAAATAGGGAAACAAGGAACACCAGGCGCTGCCAAAAAGTAGCAGCGTCCTGAGAACTAACCCGGCGGTGCTGTTAGCACTCGATGCCAGTGAGTGCTAATGATAAGGGGTTTTCCGCCCGTTTCAAGGGCAGCCGGTGGTTCTCAAGGGCTATTTCTCCGGCCATCTGCCTGACTTGAGCGGCTAGAAAACCGGTTTGGTGGATTCCTTGGCTTCCTCTATAGTCTTGTTTTCGCGCATAGAGCGCATGGGCAAACCTGCCGAGAGGCAGGGACGCAAAGCCTCCGGTCCTCCCTGCACAGCAGGCGGATAGCGGGGTTGCTTTCATCAGCGTTGGCTGTGGAAACGGCGTCATGCCCTCCGGATGCAAAGTACTGGAGTCCACACCATGAAGCAAACCAAGCCCTTTGGACGGGCTTACATCCCCGCGGCAGAGGCCGCCGCTGCCCGAAATGCCGAGCCCCAGATGCCCCAGTCGGCGGCGGCTCAGGAGGATGGTGGAGCAGCGCCCACCGGCAGTGCCGATTTGTTCAGTCTGAGCGGCGGCGCCCTTCCCATGGACTCGCCCGAAGTCGCACGCCCTTGGCAGCAAAAAATCCGGGAGTGGTGCTCCTTGGCGGCCACCGTCATCGCATTGCTCACGGTGTATGTGCTGCTGCGGGACAGCATGGCCCTGGCCAATTTGCTGCAGCAGGTCACGACCGAAGAAACGGTGATGATCTGCAAGGACGGCAAGATGGTCTACCCCGACTACAGCATCCTTGACCGGCTGATGAACAACGGACGCTTCTTGTGCACCGAGTGGAGCGTGCAACGCGGCTTTCTCACGCTACCGCGCCACTGATCGCAGTTCAACGGCAGTTCACAAACCGACAGCGGGCTGCATCTGGGCCGGGTGCAGATAGCGCCAGCGCCCTATCCAGCAGGCCAGCAGCATGGAGATCAAACCACAAGCAGTGACCAGTAGCATGGGCGATTGCCAGGCACCCCCATAGGCTCCGAACATGGCCGCCTTCACCGCCCGCACCACCCAGGTCATGGGAAGCCAGGGGCTGATGATTTCATACAAGCCACCACTCAGTTCCACCGGTAGAACGCCGCCCGATGCCGACAGCTGCACCGCCAGAAATACCATGGCGAAAACCTTGCCCGCATCGCCCAATGCGCGCGTAAGCAGCATCACGATCATCAAGAAAGACAGTCCTGCCACTGTCAGGCACAAGGCAAAAGCAGCGGGATCAAAAATGCGCACCTTCAAGCCCCATAACACTGTCAGCCCCAGCACCAGCGCCTGTAACAGCACTACGGTGGCCGGCATGGCGATCTTGCCGATGAACTTGGCCGGCGGTGAAAAGCGCTTGGCATGCCGCGGCATCACGCGGATATGGATCAGGAAAGCCGCCACACCGGCTCCCAGCCAGAGTGCGGCGGGAATCACGTTGGGCGCAAAGCCGCTGCCGCTGTTGCCGACCACGGCATCGACTTCAATAATGGGTTTGACCGAGTTGGCCAGACCTTCGGGGCTGCCTTCCGGAGTCTCAATGGAAGCCGGCAGCGAATGGGCCAGCAAATCCAATCCACCCGAAAGTGCTTGCGTGCCTGTTTTGAGTTTTTGCAAGCCTTCAGACAAGGCCCCGGCACCATTGCTGAGCTGATTGCTTCCGGCATCCAGCTCGTCGAGCTGGCTGTCTTCGGGCAGCTTGGTCACGGCTTGGCGAATGGCGCCGGTCATGGAGCGCATGCCGTTGGTCAAAGTGCCGACACCCGCGGCCACTCGGTTGGCTCCGTCAGCCAGTTTCTTCTGTCCTTCAGAGGCATCTCGGATGCCATCGTCCAGCTGGTTCATGCCGCCCGCGAGTTGCCCCACGCCTTCCTTGACACGGGTGGACACCAGCAGGCTATCGTCCGCCTCTGTCTTGAAGGCCATCACGCCCTCCAGCAACTTGTGGCTACCACCCTGCAGCTCGTCCATGCCTTTGCCAAGATCCACGTGGCCCGCTGCCAGCGCGTCGGCGCCGGATTTCAGCGCATTGAGGTCAGAGTTACGTGGGCGTTTGGAATCCAGGGTCCGCAGTCCGCCGCTCAGTTGTTTGAACCCATCGGTGAACTGCCCGACACCGCTGTGCAGTTTGACGGAGCCATTGGACAAGGCACGCCCGGCATTGGCGGCTTGCAGCGCGCCGGTGTTGAGTTCCATGGCACCTTCGCGCAGGCTGTTCACGCCGGCTCTGAGCTGGTCCACGCTGCGCTGCGAACCGGCCGCATTCGTCAGCACCATGGCCCAGCGTCGCTCGTTCAGGCTCTCGTTCACCTCATGGCCCAGCTCATTGGCAAACTGTTTGGCGATGACGGCGGTCTGGTAGTTGTTGCCCTCAGAGGCGTAAATCACCAACTTGCCGCCGCCCGGCATGGCCCCGGGAATGGCGTTGGAGCTGAAGTCCTTGGGAACTATCAATGCGAACGCCACTTTGCCCATGCGCACGTCCTGGCGGGCATCCTCCGCGTGTTCGTACGTGACGTAGCCAAATCGTGCGCTGCGCTCCAGGCGCGTGATCACCTGGGAGCCAATGTTGAACATGTGGTCTTTGTATTCCACGCCATCGTCCAGGTTCACCACCGCCACGCGCAAGGCATTGGTGTGGGAGGTCGGGTCCCAGACGCTGGTGAGGTAGATCGATGCGTAGACCGATGGCAATACGGCTACCACCAACACCGCCAAAAGCATCTTGGGGTGCCGCAGGATGACCTTCAGCTCTTGCCGGGCTACGTACGCAATTTCGTTGAAAAAGGTCATGGCGTTGGCGTGTTGTCCGGGGCTGCCGGCGTGTCAGGTTTAGCCGGCGCCGGTGTCCACGCGTGCGGCGGTACCGTTTTGGCGTGCGCGGGGTCGGCAATGTACTGCGGCGACATGATTTGCACCCCGAAGGTGTTGAACACATCCTGAATATTGGCGTGCAGGGCGCTGAGCACCATGGCGCGCGGGCGGGGTTCCTCCGGCACCGCCTGGCACACCAGCCGGTATACGGGATACCAGTCCGACAGGGCGGTCTGGAAGACTTGAGGCGGCGGGTCCACCAGAATGCCTTCTGTGCGCACCGCCGCGTCAATCAGCATGGCGTGCACCTGGCGCCACGGGGTGTCGTAGCCGATGGTGACGGTAGTGTCCACCACATAGCCGGCACCTTGGACCGCGCGCGAGTAGTTTTTGGTGGTGCCTGCCAGGATGCTGGTGTTGGAGATCGTGAGTTCCTCACCCAGCCCGGTGCGGATGCGGGTGGCAAACATGCCCATCTCCGTCACTGTGCCCTCTTGCTCTGCCAGCCGCACGTACTCGCCCTTGCGATACACCCGGCCGTAGGTCAGTATCAGACCGCTTGCAGCCTGGCCGACCAGGTTGGACGCACCGAGTGAAATCATCAAGCCCACCAACACCGACAGGCCCTTGAAGGCTTCAGTACCGGCTCCCGGCAGATAGGGGTAGGCCATTGCGAGTGCGAACAGCCACACCAGCACTTTGGCGATGCGGCGTGTGGGCACGGCGACATCGGCATCCAGCCAAGCGAGTGTGTGCTCGCCTTCGAGTACGCGCTCGAAAAAGTTGTCCAGCCCGCGTGTCAGCATGCGCGCCAAGTAGAAGATCACCACGGCCGTGAACAGGCCGGGCACCGCACTCACTATGGCATTACCCGCTGTGGCTGCAAAGTCCACCAGATAACCGTTGAGTGCTTCGCCCCACGCGCGGGTGAAGGGAAAGCGTCGTAGTACAAAGCTCAGCCATTCGTACACCACCAGGAACAGCATGATCCGCAGCACCAGGGTGATGGCCCCCCGGACGACAGCGACCACCCGGTTGCGGTTCACCAGGGTGATGCCGCCCACTTGCAGCTTGGTGGCGTGCTCTGCAGACAGCTGCATCAGCTTGCGGCTGATGGCGGTGCCCAACTGGCGCAGGGCCAGCCATACGGCCGCAGCAATGGCTGACGCGGCCACTGACCATGCCACCGCTTTCAGCACCGCATCCAGATTCCGGCTTTCTTTGCTTTGGGAGATCGCGGTTTCCAGAGCAGCTTGGGCCTTGGCGGCCGTCGTCTCCAAGGTGTCCTGTTGGCTCTGGTCGACCTCCGCCTCGGTGACCACAAAGGTCGTGGCACCATCAATCTGCACCAGCACTCCCATGGCATCCGCTTTGCGCGAGACGCGGTGCGGCCCGTCTTTGTCCAGCTGGTCTTTGAGCCGGGCGTGTGCGCGCTGGGCGCGGTCAGGGGCGGAGACGCCGCCCAACTCTCCGCGGAAGGTGATCAGGGGGCGGTTGAAAAAGCTCAACGTCGCTGATGTGGCGCCGGCGTTGGCTACCTGGTTGGCCGTGGGGTTTGCCGGCAATGCGCTGGGTGCCTGCGCCGTCGCGGACAGGCAGTGCATCAAGGCAAAACAAAAAGCCAGGAAAAATTTCATGGGGAGATGTGAACAAAGTCACACCCACTATACCCATTAGATCGTCCGAAAAGCGCCGGAAGCTGTGGCTTTAGGATGTAACTTGCAGGTAACGCGCCACATGCCGGCGGTCGGTCCAGTCTTTGAGCCAGTTCAGTGTGCGGCCGGTGGCGCTGTAGCTGCCCCAGCTGGCTACCGCTTGCTGGCTGCCACCGAACAAAAAGTGCAGCGCGTGGGACGTATCCCGCACCGCATGCAGGCTAGCACCGGTGGTGGCGGCCGGCAGGTTGTGCACCAGGGCCTCGCTCTCATCTTGGACGGAGAACACTTGGCTGTGGCTGGTACTGCGCTGGTAGGCATCGATGGCGACTTGACCCTGGCCATCCAAGGCCAAGCCGCTGTCGGCCAACCACGCGAGCGACTGGGATTCGAGCGCGATCAGGGGTACATCGCAGGCCAGGTGAGCGCCGCAGCCCAGGTGCACGGACTCTGCGCTCATGCCCACTGCCACATCCTGCAGCACCGTGATGCGCTGGGCCTTCATGGCGGCCACCAGCCGGGCGTGCACCGGGCTGTCCAAATCCACGCCGCCGTCACCGGGCTTGATCACCAAGGTCACGGCGCTGGAGGGCAGGCGCTGGCGCACGGCCAAGGCTAGTTCCAGGGCGGCTGTGTGGTCGCCGATCACAGTCACCCGCAGCGCCTTGCTGTTGGCGAGCTCACACACCCGCGGCCATAGCAGGGCAAATGTCTCCAGCGGATGGGCAAACAGGCCGAACTCGCGGGCGCCGGGAATGTCGCGCTCGATCTGCTCGCGGTTTTGCACCGGCCCGGTGTTGATGGACAACCAGTCGTAATGCTGGCTGCTGCCGTCATCGAGTTGCAGCGTCTGGCTGCCGGCATCCAGCGATTTGACGCTGCGCTGCAGCCAGCGGATGCCGGCGCGCCGCACCAGCGGCTCCAGCGGAATGGCGCATTCGTCCTGGCTGTAGCGGCCGGCCACAAAGCCGGGCAGCATGCCGGGATAAATGGTGCGGGGGAAGGGGGCGACCAGAATGATGCGCATCTCCGGCAGCGGCTTTGCCGCCAGTGCCGAGAGCACCTGCAGGTTGGCCATGCCGCCACCCAGTAACACCAGCTGGCGGGGCTGGTAGCCGCGCGCGTCTGCCGCGTGGGCGGAGTCCACATCCTGCTTGATATGCGCAGCCAGAGCTTTCATGCCGCTATTGTTCCACGATTGGGGCGGGTTTGACAAATAAATCAGCCTCCAGCGCCCACCGAATATGCGCGAGCAGCTATGGAAAGCATAGCGTTTTCCATTCTTGCGCGGGCAGCTGTGGCTAAGGTTTTACAAGGGCAAGCCCTTTGACAAAGGCCAGACTGCTCCCACCGGTGTTGTCACTGTCCGCCCCGACGACCACGGCCAACAAGGGCGGTACTGTCGCGCTTTCATCTCCGAAGGCGCGCACAAAGTCGGCGTTCAAGTCCCGTGCATGGCTGACCCACGCTCCGGGCCGAGCCGGGCCCTGGTCCAGCACGATAAAGCGCAGGCGTTTGCTGTACAAGTTGTTCACCACTGTGCCCGGCGGCTGCAGGCGGTCCCAGACGTAGCACAGCGTGGCACCCGGCAGGTTTTCGCCGCTAAGCGTACGTGCTAGGCGAAGCAGGTTGCGCTCCACGAAAGGAATGTTGGCAAGAGGCAGGTCGAACATGGCGCAGACCTTGAGCGCCACGTCGTCCCCTTCCTTGCGCTGCAGGTCCGCCTGGGCCAGACCTTCGTCCAGCCGCCACTGCCATTGCAAACGGTTCTCGCGGGTGCCGGCAGGCAGCGCGTGGCTCAGGGTGCTGTAGCTCTTGTCGCTGCGCATGCGCAGCACAGGCTCTGCGCCTTGCAGCACGATGTCGGGCGCCATCAGCGGCACCTTGCCTCCGGGCAAGCCCACCGCCCGCCATGGCGCGGGTGGCGTGCCGGGGCCTGTCGCCTCCAGTGGTGTGAGCGGCGTTGCGCCCGGGACCTGCGCCCACACCATGGACAAGCTGCACCACGCCGATAGAGCAAGAAAAGTGACTCTGGCGCCCATGGGATGTGCGTGACCAGCTACTCTTTTCATAGCGGTCGCACGTCGATGGTGATGGGCAGTTCGTCGGCAGGCAAAGCACGCACACGGCCGATGGCGCAGGCTTCTGGGTAACCGTGCGCCCGCAGTGCGCGCAAGCAGTCATCTGCTGCTGAGGCGGGCACGGACGCCAAAAGTCCACCGGCGGTTTGGGGGTCCACCAGCAGCGGCCACAGCGGGTGGCCCATGGCCTGTGCGGCGTTTTGCACCACATGCTGCGGGCGGGCATTGGCGCCGTGCAGGGAGCTCAGCAGGCCCTGCTGCACACACTCCAGCGCGCCATCCAGCAGGGGCAGGGCGGCGGCATCCAGCGCGACTTGCACGCCACTGGGGCGAGCCATTTCTACCGTGTGGCCGATGAGGCCGAAGCCCGTCAGGTCGGTGCAGGCGGTGGCGCCAAAGGTGCGCAGTGTCTGCGCGGCAGTCTGGTTGCTCTGAGCCATGTTCTGCAGCGCAGCTTGTACCCAGCGGCCTTTGGCGGCCGCGCGGCCGTGCGCGGCAAACAAGGCTCCAGTTCCTATCGGTTTGGTCAGCAGCAGCACATCGCCGGGCTGCATGCCGCCCTTGCGCAGCACGCCGGTCATTTGGCCATGGCTGTCGACGTCCACCAGGCCGTTTACTGCAAAGCCCAGCGCCAGCTCGGCGCCTTCGCCGCTGTGCCCGCCGATCAGCGTGCAGCCCGCCGCATTGAGCACCTCGACCGCGCCCTGCATCATCTGGCGCAGGGTGGCTTCCACCTGCCGGTCCACGCCCGGCGGCACGGTGGCAATCGCGGTGGCAGTGTGGGGCTGGGCCCCCATGGCAAACAGGTCGCCCAGTGCATGGTTGGCGGCAATGCGGCCGAACACATAGGGGTCGTCCACAAACGCGCGGAAAAAATCTACGCTGTGCACCAGCGCTTTGCCGGGCGGCACGCGCACCACGGCAGCGTCGTCCGGGCTGTCCAGGCCCAGCAGCACATCGGGGTTGGGTTGCACCCACAGGTTTTGCAGTGCACGCGAGAGCACACTAGCCCCCACTTTGGCGCCACAGCCTCCGCAGCGCATGGCGACTGCGGCTTGCGCCTGTTGGGCTTCATCAGCGCTTAGCTGAATGGATGCGTTGGATGAAGTGGTTGGGGCCATGCCAGAGAGGCCCTCCAATCCATCCACTCCCCGCACGCTGAAGCGCTGCATGAAACGGCGGTCTATCCAGTCCTTCCAGCGCCAGACCCAGGCACCCGCAAACCCGAGCGCACCGCGTGAGGCCACGGCAAATTTGTCACCGGTGCTGATCAGCGCCAGCCAGTGGCGCTGCGGGCGGTAGGGTTGAAGGGGCAGACCTTGCACCGCACGCTGCAGGTTGATGGCCAGCGGCATGCCCATGCGCACGGCAAACACACCGGCCTTTTCCAACGAAAAGTTCTCTATCGCTGCCACGTCGCCCGCCGCAAACACGCGCGGGTCGGTGATACTTTGCAGCGTGTCGTGCAAGCGTATGCAGCGGTTGTCTGTCAGGGCCAAGCCGGTGCCTTGCAGCCAGGTGCCTCCACCGGCTTGGGTAACCCACAGCACCTCGTCGGCGTCAAACCATTCGTCTTGCGCGCTGCGCAAACGGCCTGCCTGCACTTCAGCCACGGGTGTCTTTAGATGCACTTGCACGCCGCGCTCGGCTAGCACTTTGGCAAAGCGCCTCTGTACACCCGCGTTGTGGGTGGGCAGCAAGCCATCCGAAGTAAACAAGTGGAACTGCGGTGCCAAGTCTGCCCGCCCGGCGGCTTGTGTCTCGGCACTCAGCCGGTACTGCATAGCTAGGCACAACTCCACACCGCCCGCGCCACCGCCCACGATAGCGATCGTCAGCGGCCGCTTAGCGCGCGCCACCTTGTCGAGCAATTGCAACCATCGCTGGTTGAAGCCGGTGATGGGTTTGACCGGCACTGCGTATTCAGTGGCGCCCATTGCGCGCATCTGCGGCGTGGAGCCGGTGTTGATGGAGACCACGTCGTAGTCAATGTCGGGCCGGCCGCGCAGTTGCACTGTGCGTGCCTCACGGTCCAGACCCATCACCTCTGCTTGGATGAACCGCGCACCGGTGGCGGCACACAGGCGGCACAGGTCGATGTGCACATCGTCATAAGCGTAGTGCCCCGCCACATAGCCGGGCAGCATGCCGGAGTAGGGCGTGTGCGCGTCGGTACAAATCAGGGTGATGCGCACGCCGGGCAGTGGGTGCATGGCGAAGTAGCGCAGCGCCACCACATGGCTGTGGCCGCCACCCACCAACACGATGTCTCTGACGATGGGTGTGGCGGGTGTTTGCATAGGCGTGGATTGTGCCGCGCCCTGAAATGCCTAGCCGCGCTTCCAGTCGTGGAACTTGCGCACCCATTCCAGGAGCTTGTGGGGTTGGTGCGCGCGCTTCCATTCACCGGCGGCGTATTTGTTGGCTTCGGCCAGTGTGGGGTAGGTGTGGATGGTGCCCAGAATCTTGTTGAGGCCCAGCCCGTGTTTCATGGCCAGCACATATTCGGCCAGCAGGTCGCCTGCGTGGGTGCCGACGATGGTCACGCCCAGAATCTTGTCTTTGCCTGGCACGGTCAGTACTTTCACAAAGCCGTGCGCCTCGCTGTCCGCAATCGCGCGGTCCAGGTCGTCAATGCCGTACTTCGTCACCTCGTAGGCAATGCCTTGCTCTTTGGCGTCCTGTTCGTTCAAGCCTAGGCGCGCTACCTCGGGGTCAATGAATGTGGCCCAGGGGATGACCGAGTAGTCGGCCTTGAATTTCTTGAAGTCCCCGAAGAGCGCGTTGACTGCCGCATACCAGGCTTGGTGCGCCGCGGTGTGGGTGAACTGGTAGGGCCCGGCCACGTCACCCGCCGCAAAAATATTAGGGTAGATGGTCTGCAGGTACTCGTTGGTTTGCACCGTCTTGTGGGTGGGAATGCCCAGCTCTTCCAGGCCGTAGCCTGAGAGGCGGGCAGTGCGGCCTACGGCGCACAGCAGTTGGTCGAAAGGAATGTGCTTCTCCACGCCTGCGTGCTCGACGATGAGCACCCCCCCGCCCGTTCTCGCTGAGCTTGTCGAAGCGCCCTCGACAGGCTCGGGAGAGTGGGGGTACTTTTCAACGCGCAGTGCTTTGTGGCCGGTGAGCAGGTCCACGCCGTCAGCGCGTAGCGAAGCGGCTGCCAGCTCAGACACTTCCAGGTCTTCTCGCGCCATGACGCGCGACGCCATTTCCACCTGGGTCACGGCAGAGCCCAGGCGCGCAAAGCTTTGCGCCATTTCACAACCAATCGGCCCGCCGCCCAGAACCACTAGGCGCTTTGGCACTTCGTCCAGCTTGGCGAATTCGTCCCACAGCGTGTCGCTGGTGACATAGCCCACCTCGTCCAGACCCGGTAGGGGCGGAACGAAGGGCCGTGCGCCGGCTGCAATGACGATGCTGCGGGTGGTCAATGTTTGCTTGCCCCCGTCGTTGAGGGCAATCTCCACCGTCCAGGGGTTGATGATCTTGGCGTAACCCTGCAACACCTCCACGCCCAGGCCGGTGTAGCGTTCCACGCTGTCGTGCGGCTCGATGGTGGCGATCACGTCGTGGATGCGTTGCATCACCGCCTTGAATGAAAACAGGTTCTGGCGCCGGTCGGATGTGCGCGGGGTGCTATACAAACCATAGCGCTCTGCATGCTGCATCTGGTGAGCGAGCTTGGCACTTTTGATCAGCGCCTTGCTGGGCACGCAGCCGTAGTTGAGGCAGTCGCCGCCCATCTTGTGGGCTTCCACCAGTGTGACCTTGGCTTTGACTGCCGCTGCAATGTAGGCCGAGACCAGTCCGCCCGCGCCCCCGCCGATGACAACGAGGTTGCGGTCAAAGGTTTGCGGACGCACCGCGTTCCAGCGAGCGTAGACCTTGCGTTGTTGAATGAAGTTCATAAGCGCCTTTGCAACGAGAGGAAACACACCGAGCAGCACAAACGCGCCCAGCAGCTGAGGGCTGGCAATGTCCTTGAGCGACTGCAGCTCTGCCAGCCGTGTGCCTGCGTTTACGTAGACCGCCGTGCCGGCCAGCATACCGAGCTGGCTCACCCAGTAAAAGGTGCGGGTGCGCATGGTGGTCAGGCCCATGGCGAGGTTGATCACAAAAAACGGCACGACCGGAATCAGCCGCAGGCTGAACAGATAAAGCGCGCCGTCCCGCGCCACACCCTGATTGATATCTGCCAATCGTGCGCCAAAACGCGCCTGCACCATGTCCCGCAACACAAAGCGCGCTGCCAGGAACGAAACCGTGGCGCCCAGGCTGGACGCAAACGACACCAGCAACAGCCCCCAACCTAGCCCGAACACACCGCCACCGGCCAGCGTGAGGATGACTGCACCCGGCAGGGAGAGCGACGCCACCAGCACATAGAGGGCAAAGTAGGCAGCCCGCAAGCCCCAGGGGTTGGCGGCGTACTGCGCAGCCAGCGCGTCCTGGCTCTGGCGCAGAGCCTCCAGGCTTAAAAAGCGGCCTAGATCGAAGACTACAAAGGCTGCAATGGCAGACGCTGCGACCGCCAGCACCAGGATTTTGGAAGCTTTCATGCGGGGCCTTTCAGGAGAATGCGCGCCAACCCCACCAGATGCGGGTGGCAGTGGTCACAGCGCACAAGGCGGCAAAGGTGTAAGCCAGCACATCAAAATGCGCAGGCCAAAAGCACATGGCCACAAAGAAGGCCAGCGTTTCGGTGGCCTCGGTCAGCCCGCCCAGAAAGTAGAACGACTTGTCGGGGTAGGCCAGGTTGTCCATGCCGCGCTTGGCGGCGAGGGCGGCAAAAGCCAGAAAGCTGCTGCCGGTGCCGATGAAGGCCGCCAGTAGGGCGGCAGCGGGCAAGGCGTGGGCGGCGGGGTTGGCGACGGCAAAGGCCAGCGGAATGCTGGCGTAGAACACGAAGTCCAGCGAAATGTCGAGAAAGCCACCGGCATCGGTAGGCTGCGTCTCCCGCGCAACCGCACCGTCCAAACCATCCAGCAATCTGGAGGCCAACAAGGCGATAGCGCCCATGGAATATGCGCCAGAAGCTATCAAAATCGCAGCAAGCATGCCGACAGCAAAACCGGCGAGCGTCACCGTATTGGCACCCACACCGGCGCGCACCAGCAGGCGTGCGATAGCCTGCAACGGCGGGCGAAGGAGGGGAGTGGCGAAGCGATCCAGCATGGCGGGTCAGGGCAGCAGGTCAGCCACGCTGTCCCACACTTCGGGGGCGAGTCGACCTTCAAAGCGTTTGAGCACCTTGCCTTTGCTATCGATCAGCAGGGTCAGCGGCAGTCGCACACCGGCGGGCAACTCACCGTCCATGCGGACTGACAGCAGGCCTTTGGCGTTCATCTGTGTCTGGCCCACCAGTTTCTCGTAGGCCAACCAGTCGTCAGCTTTGCGGTCCAGATTGACCAGCAGCAGGCTGAAGGGTTTGGTTTTCCAACCAGCCAAGTTGGCGCGCAGCTCGGGCAGGCTATCGCGGCAGACGGCGCAGTTGCTGTTCCAGAAAAAGGCCACGGTCACCGTTCCATCGAGGGTGCCGGTGTTGAATCTTTGGCCATTGGCGTATGCAGACGCCACTGCAAAGGGAGTACCGACGGCGATGGTACTGGCTGGCACCTGTGCCCATGCGCTTGAAACCGAGCCCATACACAATGCGGTGAGGGCAAGCCAAGCCCGTGCAATGCGGCTAAAGCGAAGAGAGAGGGTGGAGCGCATGGAGCGAGTCTATAGCGGGGAGGGAAACCCCTTTGTCGCTCGGATGCCAGCTTTCTTACAAATCGCCCAAGCGGGTCAGCAGGTCGGGGGCCGCAACGTCTGCCGCGTCGTGGGTCACCAGCAGGGCGGGGAGGCCACGGCTGCGCACCAGCCCGAGCACCAGTGCGCGCATGCGTTCGCGCAAGGCGGCGTCGAGTTTGGAGAAGGGCTCGTCCAGTAGCAGCGCTTGGGGGCGCGCCACCAGTGCGCGTGCCAGGGCGACCCGTGCCCGTTGGCCGCCCGACAAGCGTGCCGGGTCAGCGTGGGCAAACTCTTGCATTTCCACATCCTGCAGCGCCTGCTGCACCGCTGATTCCCTGGCGGCAGCGGGGCCTGCGGGCACGGCGAAGAGCAGGTTCTCCCGTACGGTCATGTGCGCGAAGAGTAAATCGTCCTGAAACAGGATGCCCACATGCCGTGCCTGCACCGGCAGGTGGTCAATCCGCTGCCCATGCAAGTGCACCGTGCCGCTCCACTGCATGCCGGGTTCCAGTGTGCCGCACACTGCCGCGAGCACGCTGCTTTTGCCACAGCCACTGGGCCCCATGAGCGTGTGGATAGCGCCGGGGGCGATCTCCACCTGCAGGTCACGCACCAAGACGCCCGCGGGGCTGGTGAGGGTGGCGATGTGAATCAGCAGGCTCATGGCGCGATGCGGATGGTGCCGTCGGCATCGACGGTCAGTGGAATAGACAACAGCGACTCGCCCTCGCAGTCACCCGCGGTGCACACGCCGTCACTCCACCGGTAATGGGCATAGTGCACATTGCACGTGATTTGCACATGGGGCTGGAACTTCAACAGGTCTTGCTGTGCGGCCAGCGGCACGCCGAAGTGGGCGCAGCGGTTCACATAGGCCCGCACTTCCGATCCACTGCGCAGCAAAAGGTAGCGGAACACGCCCGAGCCGTCACTGTCGGCCGCATCTGTGGTCTCCGCCATCGTCGCACTGCCATCCGCCAGCTTGCCCGTGTGGCCCAGCACTGTGCCGGGCAGCGGCGCGCAAGGTACCTCATGCCAATGCCGGGGTTCAGCGGGGTGGAGCGTGGGCATATTCGTCATGCTTGCCATTGTGACTTTGCCGGCACGCGAGCCGGCCAGCGCCGCGCACGACCCACCCAGGCAGCCAGCCCGAAGGCCAGCACCGGCAGCATCCATTGCAGCCAGGCGAATGCCGACGTCAGGGAGCGCTGGCCGCCAGCGGCCAGCGTCACCGCTTCAGTGGTGACAGTTTGGAACCGGCCGGCCCCCACATACAGGGTGGGCAGATACTGGGCCACGCTGACCGCAAAGCCGATCGCCCATGCAGCTGCGAGTGCGCTACGCAGCAGCGGCCACTTCACCCGCCACAAAAACACTGCATGAGGGTGGCCCAGAGTAGCGCTCACCATCTGCAGGCGGCGGTCAAACCCGAGGTAGGGGCCCTGCAGCGCCATCAACATATAAGGGACGCCAGCCAGCGTGTGGGCCAGCCATAGCCCAACGCCCGTGGTGTCCAGACCCCAGACCAAACTGAAGCGGTGCACGCCCAGCACCCACAACAGGGCGGGCAGCACCAGTGGCACCATCCACAGCGGCATCAGGCGTTGTTGCCAGCGCGCCGGTGCCCACTCCAGCCACGCCACGGTCCACACCAGCGCTGCGGTGCTGCTGGCCAGCGCCAGCCACACACTGGTCCACAGGCTGTTGTGGCTGCCGACGACCTGATGCCAGGCGGACCACGTCAGGTTCTGCGGCCACAACGCCGGGAAGTGCCAGGCCCCCGTGATGCTGCCCACTAGCAGTGCAAACATGACGGCGGCGTACACCAGCAGCAAGCCAATTAGGGAACCGGGAAGCGATGCCGCGAGGAGATTTTGTTTCTCGGAGCTAGGGGTTCGCATGTCGGAACCCACCGGTCCCCGGGTCCATCGCTTCCGCCAGAAACTTAGTTGCCACATGCCCCAGAGCACCACTGCACCGACCGCCAGTACCAACGCCAGACACCAGGCCGCAGCGGCACCTTGCGCGTTGACAGTGGGGTCTGCATCCTGCAGCCATTGCCAGGCCAGCATGGCCAGTGTGGGGGGCGTGGTCGGCCCAATGACCAGCGCTACATCCACCACCGTGAGGCCATACGCCCATACTCCCAGCAGAGGCACCGCCAGGCGCGGCAGTAACTGCGGCCAACCCACCCGCCACCAGGCTTCTCGCTCGCTGTAGCCCAGCGTGTGGGCGAGAGTGAGCTCCTGCCGCAGGCGGCGCGCCACATCCGGGCGTTGCAGGTGCGCCAGGGCGGCCCACAACAAAAACGGTACTTCCTTGAGCACCAGTACGAATATCAGGCCCAGACCCCACGGATCTTGGGTGGTGGGCCAAGGCGGCGGATCCGTCAGACCGGTGCCCCAGGGCGAAAAGAGTCGCAACAGCCAGCCGCTGGGCGCCAGCAGTGCCACACAGCCAATGGCAAACGCCGCATGCGGAACCGACAGCAGGGGTGCCAGCCAGCGCGCCAGTTGGTTACTGCCCTCCAGCGATTGCAAGCGGCCCACGGTTGCGGCCAGTATCCAAGCGCTCAGTCCCAGCGCGAGCAGGGTGGATGCCCATCCGGTCCAGATACTCTGGCACAGCGCCCGCCACACCAAGGGCTCTTGCCACAAGGCCCGCCATGCTTCGAGCTGAGCGGCAGACGCCCCTGCAGCAGCCAAGCTCCAGAGCATGGGCAATGCCACCACAGCTGCGAGCGCAGCGGCCGTGACATGGCGGGCGGATGAAAGGCCGGAGGTGGCGGGGTGCAAGAAAATCCCTCTTCAGAGCACAGAAATCGGTGCGTTCTATCCTACACACTAGGGGTTTACCGCACGGTTTGAGCGCCACCGGTTCGTCAAGCCTCCCAATCCATCGCGCCTTTGGCCCATTCGTAGGCAAAGCCTATGCACAAAATGCCGAGGAAGACCATGCCCCCGATAAAGCCGGGCAGCCCTATCTCTTTGAGTGCCAGAGCCCATGGAAACAGGAAGGCGATCTCCAGGTCAAAGATGATGAACAGGATCGCGACCAGATAGAAGCGCACGTTGAACTGCATGCGCGCATCGCCAAAGGGCTCGAACCCACATTCGTAGGCCGAGCCCTTTGCCGGATCGGGCCGGCTGGGCCCCAAAATGTAGCCCGCCAGCTGAGGGAGCACTCCCACTGCAAGTCCTACTGCAATGAACAGCAGGACCGGTAGGTACTGCTCCAGGTTCATTCGACCTGCTGAATGCCGGCCAATACCCAACCGCCGTTACCTTGGCGAGCCTTGGTCAGGTGCCAGATTTCGTCGAACGTTTCGTCGTCGCAACCTGCGCCGAAGCGGATAAAGCCTGTGAACTTCACGCTCACCAGATAGCGGTTTGATTCTTCCACCACTTCCAGCACGGCGGTGTCGATACGGACCACCTCGCTGGTCTGGGTAGCCGCTTCGCGCTCCGCAAAGTCCAGCTTGATTTCAGCAAACATTTCAGGCGTGGTGAACTCACGGATATCGTCCAAATTGCCAGCGTCATAAGCAGCTTGCAAGCGGATGAAGTTCACCTTGGCATTGCGCTCGAAACCTGCACGGTCAAAGTCGGCGGGAATGGCAGCGCTTGTGGTCTGCGCGCCGATGCCGGAACCGATCAATGAGCCAGAGGACGAACCACCGAGGCCGGAGGGTGCGGGAGTAGCGACCTTGAATGTCTGGTTGGATGTGCCTGTGCCAGCACCTGCAGCAGCACCAGCCGGCATCATGCCGCCTGCACCGGCCATGCCACCTTGGCGGGCCATGGCCCGCTTGCGCATGATGAATCCGATGATTGCCATCACGGCGAAGGCTACCAGGGCCATGGTCATCATGGAGGCGAGCTCGTCACCGAAACCGAAGTGAGAAGCCAGCGCGGCAATACCCAAACCAGCGGCCAAGCCGGCAACAGGACCCATCCAGGAAGGCTTGGAAGCGGCCGCTGCACCTGCGCCTGCGCCTGCACCGGCAGCAGGCGCTGCATTTTGTGCCGCAGGCGCGGAAGGCGCCTTGTCTTGCACAGCCTGGCGTTGCGTGCCCATGGATTTGCCGGAACCCAGACGCTTGGCGGCCTCGGCATCCATGGAAACACTCGCGATACCCAGTGAGAACACCACGGCCAATACAGATAAAAGCTTTTTCATCGTCATCTCCAAAAAACAAAGGACGGATTGGAGATTACGGATAATGAGCTTCAAGAAAAACCAGTGTTTAGTGGAAATTCATTCCTATAAAAACTGAATGAAAGAGCGCTTCCGGCTTGGCTACTTACACGACACCCTGCAGCACCCTCAGCACCAGCGGATGCTGGACCTTGCGTTCGGTGCCTACTGCATAGAAGTGCTCCACCACACCTTCACAGGGCCCGAGACGCTTGACACCGTAGTGCGCCAGCAGGTCGTCTTGAACCCATTCGGCCGCCGGAAAGGCGCCCATGCCGCTGCCGCCAAAGGTCTTGAGCAGGGCGCTGTCTTCAAATTCCCCCACGATGCGGGGCCGGATGCCGATTTGCTCGAACCAATGGTCCAGCCTCGCACGGACTGCGGTATGGGCTGTGGGCATGAGCACCGGCATGTCAGCGAGGCTGTGGGGAAACTTGCGCCCTCCGGCGCGCACCATGGCGGGCGTGGCGTACCAGGCCATGGGCGAATTTCCCATGGCGTGGCTGTAGAGCTTGATGTTGGGGTTGGCCGGCGCAGGGCGATCGGAAAATACGACATCCAGCCGGTGCAAGGCCAGGTCGCCCAGCAGGTCTTCCAGCTCGCCCTCATGGCAGATCAGGCGAAGGTTCGGCTCGGCGATTACCGGCTGCAGCAGCCGCCTTACTACCAGCTTGGGCAAGCCATCAGAAATGCCGACTGCCAGGCGCGTGGCCGGTGTGCTGGCCGCATCGCGTACCAGCGTGGGCAGGTTTTCGCCGATCTGGAAGATCTGGTCGGCCAGCTGCATGGCCGTGACGCCGGCATCCGTGAGCACCAACCCACGCCCTGCTGGTTTGAGAAGGGCGTAGCCCAGCGAGCGTTCCAACTCCCGCACTTGTGCGCTTACGGTTTGCACCGCCATGTCCAGCTTGTCGGCGGCCCGGGACATGCCCCCTTCCTTGGCCACCACCCAGAAGTAGTAGAGGTGCTTGTAGTTGAACGAGGTGCTCATATTCAGTTTTATAGGGAATTTAAGTAAGTAATTATCTGCTTTTTACGCAATGAAGCGCGGGCTAAGGTCGGGTCTTGTTCATCGCTTGGAGAGGTTTTATGCAAGTCATTTTCGAATCCCGACACCCTCAAGGCGGTGCCTTGCGGGAAGAGGCCCTGCAACGTGTGCGCTTTGTGTTGCGCCGCTTGGGTGCGGTAGTGCCACGCGCCAAGGTCATGTTTACCGACATCAACGGCCCGCGCGGTGGTGTCGACAAACACTGCCTATTGGAAGTGAAAACGGAGAAGTCCGGTGTGCTGGTCATTTCCTCTTTGGCGAGCGACTGGCGTACCGCTTTGGACGAAGGTCTTGAACGTTTGGTGCGTGCGCTGACCCGTACCCTGCACCGTCAGCAAAAGCCCGTTCGCGGACGCTTGGTCAAACAGGACACGGAGACCCTGTGATGGATATCGATTTTTTTACCCCGGAGTGGATCGGCCTGGCCCTGTCTTTGCCGGTCATTTATTCCGCATGGTTTGAGTATTCCGCCCGCAATACGCGTGATGCCAAGTTGCTGGCGGGTGTAGGTGTCGGTGGTTTGCTGCTGTCTGCCGCCGGATTCGCTTTGTGACCCCAAGGAGCCTGATATGAAATGCCCCCATTGCACCGATAGCACCCTGGTGATGACCGAACGCCAAGGCGTGGAGATTGACTATTGCCCGTCTTGCCGCGGTATCTGGTTGGACCGCGGCGAACTCGACAAGCTGCTGGAAAAGGCCTCGGGCCCTGCGGTGGCTGCTGTGCCCCCGGCGCGCGTAGCCCGTGCATCGCACCACCGGGACTTTGAGGATTCCGATTTCCAGGAATACAAGCGCTACCCGCAAAGCCGCAAGAAGTCGTGGCTCCACGAGATTTTTGATTAACCCTTTGAGAAGCAGTCCGGTGCCAGCCGGGGCTTGGCCTCTCAGGTGATCTTGAAAACCGTGATCACTTTCTTGCCGCCAACTTTCTCTTCATAGGCTGTCCATTGCTTGATACCTTTGACCAGCACCGTGTTGCTGATGTCCTTCACCGGCTGTTTGGCTTTGAGCTTGGCGGTCACCCAGTCTTGCATGTGAGGCAACAAAGGACCTTCCACCCCGGTGGGGATGAACAGGAGTTTGCCGGCAACGGTACCGGCGGGTTTGCATTGCAATTCAGTGGCTGGCATGGTGTTGGTGTCGTGAAGTGATCATTGCGCTAAGTCTTCTGGTGCTTTGTACACCAGCACCTTGAGCGCGCGCTCCGGCTCCGCATCCGCAAATGCTGCGGGATTCGGCAGGCGCTGCACGAATTCAAGGGAAGGCGCTTGCTTTTGTATGTGGCCTTTCAGGAAGGCCGTGTCCAGTTCGGGCGCATTCAGGCACACCAGCGCATGGCCGCCCGGGGCCAGCAGTTCGGGCAAGCGGCGCACCAGGCGCGCATAGTCTTTGGTGGCAACAAAGCTGCCTTTCTGGTAACTGGGCGGGTCCAGCACCACGAGGTCATAGGGGCCACTGCGGGTGATCTTGCCCCAGGTTTTGAAGATGTCGTGCCCCAGAAAACTCACACCGCTCTCAATGCCATTGAGCCGGTGGTTTTGCTGGCCGGTAGCCAGCGCGCTTTGGCTCATGTCCACATTCACCACATGCCGCGCACCGGCCTGCAAGGCCACCACTGAAAACGAACAGGTGTAGGCAAACAAATTCAGCACCCTGAAGGCATAGGTCTTGGGATGGGCCGTTACATAGTCGCGTACCCAGCGCCTGCCCTCTGCCATGTCCAGAAACAGGCCATGGTTCTGCCCCCGCAGCACATGCACCTTGTACCGGGTGCCTGACTCCGTCACCACATGGGGCTCAGGCACTGTGCCCGACATCAACCGGGTATCCGCCAGCCCTTCGGCGCGGCACTGGAAGACCCAGTTCAGCGCCTGCCCGGGGCTGAGTGTGTGCCAGCGCGCGGACAACGCGGCACCGATGGTGGCTAACTCATCCTTGCTCACCGGTTTGAAGCTGGTGAGCACCAGCACCGGCGGGTACCAATCCAGCGACCACTGTTCGCAACCGGGGTACAGACCGCCGCGTCCATGAAACAGGCGGCAGGCGTCTGGGGAGGAAATGTCCATCGAGGTGATGGCGTGAAGCAGAGCTTGCAAAGTGAAGGGCCTTCAATGAATGACTAGGCTGGGAGTGTATGCATCGCAGCTCGCACAAAAATGCCTATGGCGGGTATTGGGCAATCCAATTGGTGATTTCGATAGCTAAAACCTAAAATGCATGGCATACCGATTTACCAACCGCAACAGGAGATTCGCATGACCACAGAAGCCAAGTGCCCCTTTCCCCACGCAGGCCGCAGCCACACGCAAGCCGCTGCGCCATCGAACGCTGATTGGTGGCCTAACCAACTCAAGCTGGGCATCCTGCACCAGCATGCGCCTGCTTCCAACCCCATGGGCGAAGACTTCAACTACGCCGAAGAATTCAAAACCCTCGATCTCGACGCCGTGGTGCAAGACCTGACCGCGCTGATGACCGTCCTCGTATGGCGAAAAAATAACTCAAACAGGTTCTGTATGACTGACTAAAAATCCCAGTAAAATTCAGGGTTCATGCCAGAAAAGAAGATTGTTAAATTTACATAGGCAGCTTGAATTGTCATTTAATGGAGCAAAATCGGGCGTTTTTTTGTATTTTCTGACATATGCATTTTGAAGCTACCGTCGGCTCTGATACCTGTGAAAATCAAGCTGGACTCTTCAGTTGCAGAGTTCGTGGGCGAACTAGCTCAGGCTCTGGAGTTAGGTGTAGCAATCGTCGGCGAGAGGACATCTGATGTGGTTAGTCGTCTACATGTGAGCTTGACATGCAAACGCCATTCTCCTAACCAGATTTCCATCAACGACAATGTTCGTAGCGGCCTGTTTCGGCAAAATCGCGAACATGGCGGTGAGAGGGCTCTCCAAAACTGGATACCTTCAGAACAACAGACTCAAATCGTGAGTTCGGAGCTTTGATTTTTCTTCATGAGTTGATTAGCTTGTAAATCAGTTTGTCAATCCATGGCTAACCGCATATCAGTGGTCTGCTAGCTTGATTGCAACCACAATGATTCACTCATGAGGCGAATACAACTTAACCTTTCAAGTTTGCCGGTAGGAACTCTCGCCGCCAACCACTGTCATTGACGTATACCCTTGAGCCCTTGTTGTCTGAGATGTGGCAACGACCCGTCTGGGGCAAGGCGTACCAACTCGCTACGTGATCATTGGCACACCGATTACAGCAATACAGACGCCTAGCGCCAGGCAGTATTGGCACGGGTCCGGCTACAGCAGAGCAGTTGATGATTGACTGCAACATACTATGCCCTACAAAGCGCATTCTGCCGCTCACTGTTCCTGCTCGATTACGTATTCCGGTTGACTTGTCCATCTGTTCCGGAAATTGCTGACCACCAGCAGCTGATTTTCTTGTGTTGATCTGAGTGAGTTGCACCAGAGGCGATCAATGTCATCTGTGGGCCAGTTGCGGGTGTTGGTGAATGTCCGCTTTCCCGCACCCGGATGAATCAGACTTTCCGTGGGACCCTCAAGATCCCACAGTGGGCGTAAATCAAACCTCCGTTTGCTCCGCCATCTCCAGAGCGTCCTCCACCTCAATCCCCAAATAGCGAACCGTACTCTCCAGCTTGGTATGCCCTAGGAGCAATTGCACCGCTCGGATGTTCTTAGTGCGCCGGTAAATCAGCGATGCTTTTGTTCTGCGCATGCTGTGGGTCCCATAGGCAGAAGGGTCCAATCCGATTTCACTGATCCAACCATCAACGATGCGGGCGTACTGCCGCGTCCCGATATGTGGTGAGTCGTGTACCCGCGATGGAAACAAGTAATCTTCAGATTTCAGGCCCGCATCCTTGATCCACTCCAAGACGGCCTCTCTAGTAGGCGGCGTGATCTCGAACTGGACAGGAAGTGACGTCTTCTGTTACATCACGATCGCTCGGGCACTGATGTGATCGCCATGGGCGATGTCCCGCAGTTTTAGCTTAACCAAGTCGCAGGCGCGCAGCTTACTGTCCAAGGCCAGGTCGAACATGGCCAACTCACGAGTCCGGTGACCAAGTTGAAGGCGGATTCGGATGGCCCAGATATCTTTAAGGCGCAAGGGCGCCTTTTGGCCGACGATCTTTCCCTTGTTCCAGGGCTCCCTATGTGCTGGGTCTGAGTAGGCTTCCATGATGAACTCCTTCAGTTGAGGGGTTCAAACTCTGGTGATCACTCAGCCAAAGTTCAAGGAAACCGAGCGTTGAGGCGTATTCAAAAAATCTATATTCACCCGAACGAGGGATGGTCCAACATTATGGTTAAGGTCAAAATTGAGTTCTATCAGGTTTCATGTGTCTGCCGTAGTAGCCACGCCCGTGAAATCAGTTGATCCCTCTGTTACTGATACTTGAAAGGATAAAGATGGGGTATTTCGAAGGACTGACCAACGCTAGCTTCAAAAAAGACCAAACAGGCAGTACAGTTTTCTATCCTTGGGGAGTACTCGGTAAGGGACGAATTCTTGAAGATCCTGCTGTCGAGGCTAGGCTTCGAAATTTTGTAAGCCGTTTCCACAAGATCTCCTTACCAGTAACTATTGGCGTTGGAGCAATAGTTGGATGGAGTTGGTCTCTCATCCTTGTTCCACTGTTCAGTGCTTGGTTTTACTTCGGATCGAAGGCGCTCATTTCAGACTCCTCCTACAGCGATCAGAAAATGACGCTCAAAGAAGGTTATGCAAACTCCGCTGCTGGTCACAGCAAATTGACCTTGTGGCTTCTCTTCCTATGCTCAGTTGTGTTTGTAATGGCCGGAGTACTTATCTCTATTTTTGCCAAGTCTGTAAGCGAAACAGCAATGGGTGTGTCCGTCACAATTTTCTTCGGCGCATGCGGCATCGCAGCCGGGTACATTCTTAAGGTAAAACAAGGAAAGTGATGTTGTATTGATTTGCTGGGATTAAGCAAAGCGAACTAAACCAAGCCAGGATTCTGCTTTGCAGCGTTAGCCGACGTTCAAAAGGCACCCGATTTGGGGTTGCTCAAGCTAGTTCCGAGGCGCAACAAGCTTGAAATCAGTGACTATCTCCATTGCTGACAAAGTGCGGGGGTGTCTAAACCTTTAGACCTGTACATACGCTCATGAAAAATACTGTGATCAAGGCAGTGATCAGCTTTTCGGCCTTTTCTCCACAGTAAGTATCGTAAAGATTCGGATGTACCAACTGGGTTCAGCGGTCTACGTTACGTTAAACGGCAATACACAAACTATGCACCATTTTTATCTTCCAATTCGCAGCGTCATTTTGTTAGGGTTGGCGCGTAACTTGGCATTTGCAGCCTTGTTCTTTCTTGGCCTGTACTTTCTTCAGAGCGGAGACGCTACTCGCGATGTACTAGTTCTATTCTGTCCGCTGCCAATATCGCTGCTTATTACTTGGGCCGGGCGAAAGAAAGTGTGGTTTTCGATTTCAAAGGAAGGCATTCATGGAACCGGCCTTTTTTTCAACCGCTTTTGCATCAAATGGACTTCACCAGTCATGTTCTCTTCCATTGCCCATGTTTTTCAGGGCAAGCCTCGCGGAATGACAATGCTTGAATTGGACGCTGATGGAATTCCTACATTCCACAAAGTTTTTTTACCGCTTGCAATCACTTCATCGGGCGAGTTTCAGAGCGCTTTGCGCAGTTATGCATCCAGTGACCATGTCATTTTCAAAGCGCTCAAAGTTGCTACTTCATAAATCGTTCGACATGGTTACACCACGGCATTGCACTACAAAGCGTGCTGGTGAACTTACACCCCGTAACGCAATGTCGCTGGGTGCCGGTCAATTCCAAATCAACGACAGCTTCGAAGCAGTACCTTATGACTGCCTCAGCCTCTTGGAGCCTCAGATTTGCAGCGGAAGCGGGCCTAGTAAACAAGCACTCAACAGCAAGAAATATTTAGAAGTTTATGTATCCCTACTCACCTGAACCACACCAGGGCATCGAGGCGTCGCTGTCAGTTTCCGTTGAAGTTATACATTTGTTTGTGAAGGCGCAGGAAGCAAAGCACTATTTCGAAGCACCGGTCTCTTCGACCAAGAGGCTCAAGAGGCAGTTTGTGAACTTGAGAAAAATCATCATTGAAGATGACTATTTCTCAAAAGCTGAAGCCGATCGAATCTCAATCAACTTAGAGCCGATTGAAGTTGAGTGGGCATGCGGGTTTTGTATTGGTGGACGGCATGGAAGGGGATAAGCAACAGACAAAACTTGCTTCCGCTTTCAGCCTGATTCAGACATGACGGCAACAGGCTGTTAGCGGTCACATGCGACGCTCCAAAAGTGGTTGCTCAGAACGCAGGTTTAACCCCCAAGTTTTTCATGTGCAATGCCTTGTTGTGCCTATGTCGGTGGTGCAGGATTGATTTCGTATGCACATGGCTTCCATTGGGCGCTAGTTGCCCTGAGAGTAACTACTTCAAAATAAAATAGCCCATTTGAAAACCGCGACTTGAACAAAGAATACGTGTAATAACCAATAGGATAGCCAGGCGGTGAAGTTAGCATTCCACTTTTTATATTAATGCGCTCGATTGGATCGCCAATTGGGTTTCTGGCTGATTTTGTTAATTCTGCGAATCGTTCAAAAGAAAAATTCTTTTTAATCATAAGATCGTCGCTTTGATCGTAAGCTTCTTGATATTTCTTTTGATCAATCAACGTCATCCAACTAATAATGATCGGCTGAGGTTCTTCAGTTGGGAATACCCCTAGCTCGATTGGCTTTACTCCAGTGATGCTTACATACACCCAAGCGGCCAGCCCAGTGCTACTAAAAAGAAAAACAAGAATCAAGAAAAGACGAATTAACTTGTATGCCTGCTGAGAGTTAAGCTGTGGAAATATTTTCTTTCGTATTACCTCCCTATAAAGGTAAACAAATACAAATAATGAGAGGCCACCAATACCGGCAATTTGGCCAAATGCTTCTATGGTTTTTACGTCAAGACCTAGCATGGATATAGACCTTCCTTATGGGTTTGGTCGACATGCGGCTAGGCGCTGCGCCCGTTCGAACCCCGAACCATGCTGAGGTGTACTGCCGCCCCCCGCCATAAACCAGTTATACGCAGAGATCACTTCGCCAGTTGATGCCCGCTGGGCTGCGCAACAATCAGCCTCCGCTTCCATTTTCTGGGGCCAGTTTGGGCGCAGGCCGTGCCCCAGTGCTATGTGGCAATACTCGTGAGTTCTGTAAAACCCACATAACAACGGCCCCATGTTTGAGCAAAGCAGGGGATTGTAAATAATAAATGGGCTTCCATCGGGATTGCGTCTAACACCAGCTATGTCTGGGAAGTTCGGGTCTGGAATCTCTGGAACTTGCGCAATGGATACCATTGAGATGGTAAGCAGAGCAGCAGCCGACAAGTAACGCAGAATCTTCATTTATGATTCTCCCGTGAAGTGTTGGACAAATAGGGCTAACTAAATATAGGTGAGCGCCTATCTTGGCATTCCCAAGCTAAACGAATTTATACACGGGAAATACTACCATTGACAGCGAAATACAGCAAACAGCGAAGCTCATGCCGCTTGGGTTTGCGACCAATTTCACGGAAAGCTATCCATTGTTACTCTTTCAGAATTCGTCCTCTATCGTGGCTATACTAGGCTAACGCCACCCCTCTTTTTGACAATCCTTCTTCTGAATCATAATTCAGCAGCACATATATCCAGATGGCCGTATTTATGGCGAAACCCATTTTGACGCTAGGTGTGAGTTGTGTAAATCACCCATTTGGGTGAGTTCTAGCAATGTCCGCTTCCGCTGCAAAGGCGACATCTGCAAACGCACCTTCTTTGTATCAGATCGGATGTCCGCTTTCGGGCAGATATTCCAAGCGTGCAGAGGACCGCTTTGGGTCGGGTCCGGTCCTGCTGGAGGTAAGCACATGCTCAATTGAGCCGAAGGCTAAAGGGTTAACACCAGCAGGCTGGTCACTTATTCCCGGAATAGGTGGTCAAGCAAACCGGAATACGCACTCGATGGCGTCTCGCATTGGTGTCATTCAATGCCCGCGCACCTTGCCAGAAGTGAGCATGTGTTGCACCCCACTTTGGAGGACGCCTATGCAGTTGGGTTGTGAGTAACTATTGTGCGGTGCCGTCTACAACAGATGCTCATGTTTTAAGCCGCGTTAGCCCAGTGCACAAAGCATTGATATCACTAGACAATTCATAAAGTACTCAAAAGTTGCCCACTGTGCGGGTTTTCACGACTGGCGTAGTGCTAATTGATGTGCAATCTTTCCTCATCTTGCACATTAAAGTTAACTCACCTAGACCATTCGCCTCGTTTGAAAACAGGTGCCCTTGACCTTTGAAAAATCTATCTCACTTCGGAGGCATTTGGCTGTAAGCACGCAGACTTTTTTGAAGGGCGACAGGCCTGCACCGCTCCCCCCAACGTCGGCTGCGTGATGACATGGAGATACCTGGCTGGGTGCCAAAGCATTTGGACTTGCTGATTGCGTTAAGGGCCTCTACGTTGCCTATCTGGAGTCTACATGGCGCATGCTTTGCGCCTTCCTGACTGCAGATCGTTTACAAATTTGTGCACCTTTTTCCATGTATTGAGTCTTCGGGCTAAAATCACAGGGGAGAACCGTGCAGGTTTGACCCACCACCATTTCACCTTTTTTTAGTTTGGAGAGCGAATATGCCTGTTACCGCAGCTAGCTTACTGAACTCCCATTGGGACGGAAGGTTGCCAGTTGATGTGGCTTCTATAGCGAGAGCTATCGGAATAAGGGTTGTGGCCAGTCGTTCGTTGGGTGCAAGTGGTGTGATCGAGAATACCGCCGTGGGTGCTGTTATCCGGTACAGCACGACCGAATCTCCTGTGCGTCAACGCTTCACAATTGCGCATGAAATTGGGCATTACGCGTTGGGGCATCTCAACTCGGCGGGCAAAATGTTCCGCGACACTCCAGAAAACTTTTCTAGCGGCGCTGCGCCTGAAGAGCGTCAGGCCAATGCATTTGCAGCGCAACTCCTGATGCCTGAAAAGGTGGTGAAGTTTGCAGTGAATGAACGTGGATATGGCACCTTAAAAGGCCTCGCCACTCTATTTAACGTCTCAGAAGTCGCCATGAAGTATCGGCTGGTTAACCTCGGGTTGCTAAGTGGCTGAAGCTGACAATTCCAACTTGGGCGATCTGTCTGATGGTGATTTGCGAGCCGATGTATCCAAGTCGGTAGATTTGGGTTTGGAAGAGCAGAAGCACAGATTCTCTACAGAGCAAACACTCTTTTCATCGGCTATCGGTTTCGCAGTGCTCTTGTATATGACAGCCATAGTCATGGGGGCTGTTTTGGTTTTTAGTTTACAGAAGGACCCTAAGATTCATTGGCATGTATCGCTGCTTATTGCATCGTTCATCGTTCCGCCCACGGTCATCATGGTTTCGCTCATTCGAGCCGTGTACAAGAAGCCTGAGAAGGCTTCTTCCAAGGATGAAACACAGGAATCGGCTCTGCCCACTCTTGATTTAGTTAAGGACTTTGCCAAAGAGGTTAGTAAAGAGATGGCAAAAGAGGTTGCCAAGTTGACTAAACACTGACTGCTTGTTGACCTAGTATGGGTGTTACTAAAGAACGAAAAGCTGCAGCAATGCGGCTTTTGTCTTTTCAGCTTAGGCTTCTTGCAAAGGGTGCTCTTAACGTGGACCACCTTTAGCTCTGAGTTAGTGGACAAGCCTTCCAGCGGTTAGAACTGGTGGCGCAGTCTGACCCTGTACCCAACCCGGTAACATTCGGATGCAGAGATTTCCTGCTACTTCAATATCGTCGTTTCAGTTAACTCCCAGCAGCGACGGGAGAATTCTTCTGGCGTGGCCCAATGTAGCCACTGTGGAGTCGACTCTTGTTGTAATAGCTTCGCCATACCGAAGTCTTAGCCTGTGGATCTTCCAGCGACGTGAACCAGTTCGCGTTCAGACATTCCTGACGGAGGCGCCTATAAAAGCTCTCAACATCGGCATTTTCCTTGGGCGTGCCTTGTTGGCTGAAGTCAAGTTTTACGCTTCGCTCATAGGCCCATTTGTCCATGACCTTGGAGATGAACTCGCTGCCATTTTCTGACTTGATTGGTTGCTGCAACCCTCGTTGTTGCGTAGTGCTGTCGAGTACTCGAACCTCGTCCTCTCCTTTGAGGCTTTGGCCAACATCTTTTGCAAGATATTCAACGGCGTATAGATCAACGACGATCAGGATTCGCAGCTTGCGCCCATCGAACAGAGTGTCAGCTACAAAGTTCATGTTCCAAGTTTCATTGATTGTGTGTGCCAGGCGCTTGGGTTGGCGCAGCTGTGCCGCTTTGTTGCGGTGGGGTCGTTTGACCCGCAGCGTAAGGCCTGCTTCGCGATATACGCGATACACCCGTTTGACGTTGTCTCGGAAGCCCTCGCGGCGTAGCATCACGTGCACTCGGCGGTAGCCGTAATGCACTCGCGTATCGGTAATGTCTCTGATGCGTGACTTTAGGGCACTTTCGTGCCGTCGTTGGGACACGTACCTCATTGATGAAGTAGACATCTTGACGATGTGCAGCGCCTTGCGCTCGCTGCTGCAACTCCGGCGCCAATGCACGGCGCCGCGAAGGCTTCAGAGCTTTCTTGCGACCACCGCCTGCAGCATGGCCTTATCCAAGCTCAGATCCTCCACGATCTGCTTGAGCTTGCGGTTTTCTTCTTCAAGTCGGCGCAGACGGCGCAACTCGGACGGGCCGACTCCCCCATACCGCTTCTTCACAAGGTAAAACGTTGCCTCGCTGATTCCTAGCTTGCGGCATACATCTTCAACTCGGGTTCCCAGCTCAGCTTGCTTCAGGGCAAAGGCCATCTGGATTTCGGTGAACTTGTTCTTCTTCACGACATGCTCCTTCCCCAATCGGGGCGTTCATCATGCCGAATTTCTCCGTAACCGTTTGCTACTCAAATCAGGTACAGGGTCACGGCCAACAAGCGCTTTAGTCGCCCGTGCTCCGCTTCCAGTTCTTTCTGGCGCTTGGCGTCTGACACGTTTGCCGCCAAAGTTGCTGCGTCAGAGGTCAAAGCAGGCCTCCGAGAACCTGTGCCTGCGGCACAGCTCGGCTACCGCCAGGCCCGCTTAGGCTTCCCTCAGGAAACCAATGAACTGTTCTTCGGTAAA
This sequence comes from Curvibacter sp. AEP1-3, assembly GCF_002163715.1. Taxonomy (GTDB): domain Bacteria; phylum Pseudomonadota; class Gammaproteobacteria; order Burkholderiales; family Burkholderiaceae_C; genus Allorhodoferax. The sequence goes on along the minus strand of NZ_CP015698.1, from coordinate 1,867,783 downwards.
TCGCTTCTTCACGTCCAATCTTCTCCTACTTGGGATTGGACTCCAAGCTCAGACACCACTCAAATACGGGGGGACGTTGCGACTGTACGAGAGCATAGTTGACATTGAGACTAGTAGTTGAGAGGTGTTCTGCAATTCTCTATTTTTCTGAAATTGTGTCTTGATGCACATTTCCAGTGCAGAGTCCAAGAGAACATATAAATAATGAACTCGTTTTAAATAATCGAGGAAAGTATGAATGCATTAATTGATCTTAAACAAGATGCAGAGTTTGTTGTGCTGTTTCTTCGTGTATTTGGAGAGCAAATTGAGGTTGCGCGAAAAAATGATAAGAATTACGACATGGCAATTATTAATTCGTGCATTTTGTTAATCCGACGAGAGTTTGGTATTTGATTTTCAAAGAAGATTGATTGGTCCTGAAATTGGTTTTCTTGTGCGAATTTAAAAAGTTAATATGATTTCTTGGGGTGTATCTATAGTTGATTATAGGTAGTGTGTTTGAATTGTTTTTAAATAGTTTTGCATTTTTACTTTAATATTGTTTTACGTTGTTTGGATAACATACTGGTGTGAAGTTAGTTGAGGCGAGTCTTCCGCATTATGGAGTGATTTTTTTGGGGTATCTGCAGTTTTGCAATCTGTATCGACGGCCGCAGAGAAAATCACTATGCTTGTACGCTGGATTGCAAAGTACTCAGGCGATACAAAATGCCAAGAAAAAGAATCCGCATTAAGAAATTGAGCAAAATAGTGTGTCTATTCGGGTACAGAAACGCGGATCGGGTGAAATTAAAATGCAAGTGCATGTTTTTGAGATCTATAAATTGACAGTATGAGTATAGTTATACTCCGATACTATTAGTTATAGCAGTGCAGTGATGCCCATCTCCTGCTCCAGCTTGCCAAACTATTGCCACTTGATGCGGCAGTCACTAAAACTAGTAGCTGTTTCGTGCCGACCACTGCATGTCTTTAGGGGGACAGCGCCATGGAACTGCATTTTTCCTCTCTGCAGTGTAGATACTGCGCCTCTTCTCGATACCTTGTAGTATGTGCTTGACATTGGCTGTACCCTCGACCACGCATTGTCATTTGGTTTTTACTCAAAATCATTTAGGTTAGATATGGACAAAGAGATAGAAAACCGCCTAGAACTTTTGACGCAAGTATTAGAGGTCCATAGCAAAGTATTGACAGAAGCCATATCACGGCAAGAGATCTACAGCATCGTTTTGTATGCGCTTATTGCGTCACACCCGAGTCCAACTGCTTTTGCTCAAGAGCTACGACGATGGAGCGAGAGAGCCGGGCTTTCTCTCTCATCGGAAGAGCAAATCCCCGAGCGAGATAGCGCTATTGACACGTTGCTAAGTGCGCTTGAATCAGCATGTCCAGTACCATTGAACCTTCGAGCTCCAAAGGCATGATGTCACAGACTTTGAGCATAAATCAGAGAGCTGCCCTAAAGGTTATACGCAGATAAAGCGTGTGCTTACGACAAAAACACAAGTCCATCAACGAGTCGACTTTCGAGCGTGTTTCCGTTGATGTTTCGCTGTGAACATGGGCCTGGAAACATCAGCGGCTAGAAGTATTGACTCAGTTTCAGTGGTTACGATGTCAAACCAGTTTGTAGGTAATGCAGCCATGGAACGCAAAGGCGGCATGGATTTCATAAATCGTTAAGTAGGGTGATTATTTTTTGCCTCTACTTGCATTGCCTTAACTTTCCAGTGGTGAGCTACTGAATGATTGGTGGCGTTAGGCTGCATTTTGCTCCCGAGTATCAGGATGACAGCGTTTGTGCAGTGCATACTGCTGGCATCGATCACATGTGTATTCCGATTGATCTGACCATCTGTTCCGGGATTTGCTGACCGGCTTCAGCGGACCTACCGGTCTTGGTCAGCGGTAGTTTCCGCAAAGAGGTTCAAAGACAACTTCGAGCCAGTTGCGGACATTCGACTTCTTTGCCAAATGCGGACACTGAATCCCCCGTTTGCGGGATATGCCCATGCCAGTTGATTTGGTAAAACAGCTCGCTTGATTTGCTCTGTTTCTCAGATTTTTCATAACTGTACAAAAAGACGGGATATCCCTTTAGCTCCAATTCCGTAAAACTGTTGTGATGAACGTAATCCCGGCAATCCCAGGCGCTGGTGTGGACTATCCCAAGTCCTAGAGCCAGTTTCTGGAGTGGTTTCAATCTGAGGACCCCTGCAGGGCCTATCTGAAACACCTGCGCTGGCCAGTCGGGTTTGTCTGCCCCAAGTGCTCGGTACTAGACACTCCATCGCGTTCGACCCGAGGCAGGATCATGTGCCGACACTGCAAATTTCAGGCTTCCGTAACTGCGGGCTCAATCTTTGACAACACTAGAACAGAGCTAAGGGTGTGGTTCGCCGCTATCTGATAAGTCACCAACCAGAAGCAGGGCGCTAGTGCTTTGGGGTTGCAGCGTGTACTCGGTCTTGGGAGCTACGAGACAACCTGGACCATGCTTCACCGCTTGCGCCGCGCATGGTTCGACCGGACCGCGATCTGCTTCATGGGGAAGTCGATGCGGATGAGTCCTATTTGGCTCTGACTGATCGCAAACATCCCCTTTCTGCCAAAGTGCGGCAAAGCAATGCGACCAAAGCAATGGTGGCGATTGCAGTATGGCTGCCGCTTGAATAATGGGCCAATGGGGGTGCGGAAATTACGAGTGGCATTGACAATTCATAGCGAACGGTCCTGTTGAATCGTTCGATGTAGGCGTTTTGCTGGGGCTTACCCGCTTGGATGTATTCAAACCGGATGCCCCATTGCTTGGCCCAGCACTGGATGCGGGCACTGATGTTCTCGGGGCCTTTGTCGCAGCGAATAACCTGCGGCTTGCCCCGCCAGGCAATGATTTGCTTGAGCGCACGGACGACGCGTACGGAGGGCAGCGATAAGTCGATCTCCATATCCAGCGCTTCACGGTTGAAGTCATCAATGACGTTGAAGAATCTGAAGCTGCGCCCGTCTTCGAGCTGGTCGTGCATGAAATCCATGGACCAGACCTCATTGATTGCCTGCGGCACGCGCAAAGGTTCGAGCTTGTCGCGTACCAGCCTTTTACGCGGCTTGATGCGCATGTTCAGCTTCAGCTCCTGGTAGATCCTCTTGACCCGCTCGTGGTTCCATTGAAAGCCCTTGACGTTGCGCAGGTACAAGTAGCAAAGTCCACAGCCCCGGCTGCGGTTGTTGTCGGTCAGGCGCACCAGCCAATCGGCGATCTGCTCGTTCTCGGCATGACGCTTGACCTCATAGCGGTAGCAGGATTCGCTGACGGTAGAGACGTCACAGGCCAACCAGATGCTGATGCCACGCTGGGCAACCACTTCTTTGGCCATCTCGCGGCGGCGAGACGGCCGTGTTACTGTTTTGCGAGGTGCTCGGCAGCGATCTCGGCCTTGAGCTTTTCCTCGATGTACATCTTCTTGGGGCGCCGGTTATCTTCTTCGAGTTCCTTCATGCGGGCCATCATCGAGGTGTCCATGCCGCCAAACTTGGCGCGCCACTTGTAGAACGTAGCCGTGCTGATACCGACTTCACGGCACAGGTCAGGAACGGGTAAACCAGCCTCAACGCGCTTGAGCGCGTCCATGATCTGGCTGTCGAAAAACTTGGACTTCTTCATGTAGAAAATATCTTCGAGAAATTTCTATTTCTCAGCTCTATAGTTTTTCGGGGCGATTACCGCTTGATAAGCGTACCCCTGCTGAGGTTTATGCTTTACCAGCCTAGCCTGTGCAGATACCGCTGGGTCAATACAGCCCCTCTCGGTTGTATTCATCGATGACGTTGAACGTCCTGAATCGTCGTCCTGACCACAGCGCGTCGGACATGAAGTCGCAGCTCCAGCCCTGGTTATGTTGGCTCTCGGCCTGTAATGGCTACTTGATTCGGTCAGGCAGCCGTTTCTTGCCGCGCCGGGACAGGTTCAGCCGCTGTTGGCAATACACACGCCACAGCACTATCTTCCCCTATTGCCGCTTTTGGTGACGGGCGCTGTCATAGAGTAGGTCAAGGCCATGGCGTGGGTTCAGTGCCATGTGGTTATGAATGAAGACGATTACCCGGGAGTCGTCGCGTGGCACAGGCCGATAGTGCAGTGTCGAGCGGGCTATGCCACCGACAATGCAGTCTTGGCGCTGGCTCATGCTATGGTCGACTATCAACGATTACACAACTGGTTCGCGACGCTGCGGGGTCAGAGCTTTCGCTCAACAACATCCTTCAATGCGTTGTGCACCAAGGCCAGATCTGCATACATGCGTTTGAGTCGGGCATTCTCGTCCTGCAGTTCACGCAGTTGTGACCGGCGCGGCACCGTCATGCCCGAGTATTGGCTTTTCCACTTGTAATAGGTGGGCTCGCTGACTCCGTGCTTCCTGCACGTCTCACCGACCAGGGCTCCCATTTCGACCTCTTTCAAGATGCCGACGATTTTGCTTTCGCTGAACTTTGATTTCTTCACGTAGAGACTCTATTGGTTGGAATTCTCTACTCCCAACTGGCTCAGGTATTCAAGGGGGCTTCAACATCAAACTAAATGTGCTCGCAAACAAACTGGTAATTGGTCAATCCATAACCGCTGCGTGTTAATCGGATATGCCAAGACGCCAAGGCCTTAACAAATCCACACTCCCTCTCGCAATGTTGACAAGAGTTAACAATTTTTTGCAAACAACTTTCACATGCTCAGTTTCATCTTCAATTGCAAGCTGATGGCGAGTCCAGTCTCCAGGTACGTTGTCAACGTGAGCTGCCTTAAATGCACTGGGCGTCATCGATGGACGCAGAAGCAACCAAAGCCTTAAACTTTTCTTCGGGATTGGCTAGAGAACTTATTCACCATCCCCTCCAACAAGCCTTCTAACTTCTTGGTAGTCAATCCCAGCTCAAAGTGCAACTGGAAAAAAGCTCGCCCATTGTCGCCAAGGACTTTACGCTCAACGTCCGACATTGCTTGTAGTTGCAATACCGCCTCTGCTAATGCTTCGGCATCTCCTGCCGGACAACACACGCCTGCCTTGGCCAATTGCAGGATGCGTGCAACCTCGCCATTGCTGCTGACAATGATGGGCTTGCCTGTTGCAAGGTAGACCTGCATCTTGTTGGGTATGGTGTGGCCGATTTGTGCGTCGTCTTTTAGTGGTACGAGGAGTACAGAGGCTGCAGCGTAGACCGCTTGGATTTCATCGGACGCCACCCATCTGTGCAACGTAATGTTGGACAGGCCTTCGTTAGCGATAGCTTGTTCAAGGCGGATAGCCATGGAGCCGCTACCTATGAGATAGAACCGGAGTCCTGTGTGGGCCCGCAAGGCGTAAGCGGTAGATATTACCGTGTCCAAGCTTTGCACTGTGCCCAAGTTTCCCGCATACACCACCGAGAACTGCCCGCCGACGTCTTGAACTAACTGGCGGGTACTGTCACTAAGTTTTTGCACTGGCGGCCTTTGGCCGGCCGAGTTTGGGTGGTAGACCACTTTTTCGGGCGCACAGCCATGGCTGGTTACTGAGTTGAGAAAAGCTTGCGAGGGAATCAGCAACAAATCGGAGCGTCGGTAGATATGGCGCACAACCAGCCCAACGCCACGTAACAACCATCGGTTTCGAACAAAACCTGTGGAAACCAGCGCCTCGGGCCAAAGGTCTTGTACCCAAAGCACCAATGGAATGCCACGCAAGCGCGCTATCCAAAGCGCTGGCAATGTTTGCAGGATAGGAGAGGGTGCATAGACAAACACCACATCAAACTGTCTCTTGCGCAGTACCAAGGGCGCAATGAGGCCCCCTGTTGCAATGAACGAAAGGTAATTTTTCACTAGCCCAAGGGCTCGTCCCTTTCCACGTGGCAGTATTGGCACACGCACGATATCCATGCCTTCATGAGATTCTTCCTGCACCCCCCAGGCGCGGTACCCCGCGTACACTTCTCCGCCCGGATAGTTGGGCTTGCCGGTCAGCACAGTCACCAGGTGTCCCGCCTCGGTGAGACTCTGGGCGACTTCGTTGATATGGGCGTGCTCAGGCCAGAAGCACTGGCTCCACAACAGAATTTTCAACGTAGCACCTCGTCTAACAAATATGAGCCATCCATAACCTGCACTATTGGCTCTGGTACGCCCATATGTCTGCGTACGGCCCGGGCGATGGAAAGCGCTGAGTGCGGATCAAAGGTCTGCACTGGCTGAGTTAGGTCGCGCACATAGTCCAGCTCTGATGCCAGAATGGGCAGGCCATGTTGCTTCGCCTCTATCAGCGGTAGGCCAAAGGCTTCCAGCAGCGACGGAAAAATGAGAGCCCCAGCTTGTGAATACAAAGCGTTCACTTGGCTTGGCTGCAACTCGCCCAAGTTTCGTATGGCCAAACCTTGTAAGGAAATCTGTTGGGCCAAGTACGTCGTCAACTCTGGGTAGCGCTGCGCATCTACCGTGAGTGCTAAGCGGGGTTGAATGCCGGAACTTGCGAGCATTTGCCAGGCCTGCAGCAGGCGAAGGTGGTTCTTATGCGCTTCGCCGCTCGCCGGGTAGATGAAATCGAATTGCTTCTCGGGCTTGTCGTCGCAAGTCGGCATGGGTTGATGGGGCGCAAAAGGCACCACGGTCGTCGGTACATGGCGCCGTAGCCATTGAGCTAAGGTGTCGGCCATGCTGGGGGTTTGCACTACGTAGAGCTTAACGCGCCCCTGCAGGTAGCGAGCCCATAATCGCTCCACGGTGATACGCATTCGTGTACCACGCGGATATTGCGAAAGAGGACCAACCTCCAAAAGTAACCTGTTTTGTACCAACACCACGGTGCGTGCACGAAGTGGCATTAGAGGGGGCAGGCTGTGCAGGCACAGCACTGTGTCACCCACCTTCGCGTTGCGCCATAGCTTCCACTCGGCAGTGAGGCGAGAGGCCAGCGTATTGCGTACCCATAGTGAAGTGATGTCAATAAAGGGAACGTCAGCGACCTGCAAAAGGCGCGCATCCAGTATGGCCTGCTGAACCCGAGGGCCACACTGCTCCGCTAGCGCCTGCAGCAACACTTTGCCTCCCCCTGTATGGACATTAGGCGCATAAATAATTAGTGCCATGGTAAATTTTCAGGGCACGTAAAGTGGAAGGCGTCGCAGGGATTGCCGGATACGGGCGCGTTGGATCGGGCTGAGCAAGCGACGCAGAAGATGGGAAGCCTTACGCTGAAAAATGGCACTAAAGCGGACGCAGTGAAGCGTTATGTCCCCAACGCCATAACTCCGAGCACGCTGCTCGGAGATGAGCGCGGCTTCGTCAAAGCCGCGTCGCCAAAAGCTTTTTGCCAGCTGGGTGAACCCAGCATCTGTGGCCATGGGCAAGTCAGCGGTCTCCAAGTCCCGAGCAAAGTTGGCATGGAGGATCTTGCTCTCACGCCAAGCCAATTCGGACCGCGTGAAAATACCTTGCTTCGTGTGCACGCGGGCTGAAACAAGCACTTCAGGCAGGTGCACCAAGCGCAGTTTTTTAGCCAACAGAAACCACAGAGCATAGTCTTGTGTGGTGTGCAGGCTCTCATCAAATCCGCCTGCAGTGCGCAGAGCTTCAACAGGAATAAGCAGGGTGCAACCGTTGACTCCACCTTGCAAAGCCAGCCTATAGCGAAACGCTTGGGGTTCCGTATCCGGCAGATGAATGTCCACAATGTCGCCATCGTCAGAGAAAAGGCGGTAGTCGCTGTAAACCGCATGTTGCTCGCTGCACCGCATCAATGCCATCTGCCGTTCCACCTTATGTGGCAAGTACACATCGTCATGGCTGAGCCAGCTGAAATAGCTGCCTTGCATCTCAAAGATGGCAAGGTTCAATGCTGAGGCCACGCCCCCATTAGGCTGGCTAAAGTAACGGATACGGGGCGCGTAACGCATGGCAATACGCTCGCTTTGACCGCAGTCATTGCTGCCATCATTCACTACGATCACTTCGCAGTGTGCGTAGGACTGGGCCAGCGCACTCTCTATAGCCTGCGCTAGGTATGCAGCACCGTTGTAAACAGGGATGACAATGGAGACAAGTGGTGCGTTGTCGGTCATGATGCATCCTGTGTGTAGTGACGCATGTGAATGAGGTCCAGTGGTGCGCCGACCAAAACTCCATCTATCGAGGTCTCAATCACCTTGAACAACACTGCATCATGCATCCAATCCATATGTTCATGCTCCGCTAAGGTGCCTTCTCCAATGGCAGCCGTAATGGAATAGTCCCCAATGGCCAAAATGGGCATACAAAAACCGAACTCCACCGCCCAAAACTCACCTCGGCGGGCTGGCATTGGCTGATGCTTATAGCTATGGTAGGTGTTCCCCCCGATAAGCGGCTGGCCCAACCGGTCCTTTATGATGAAACCCAGAATCGGCATGTACACGTCTACAAGTGCTTGCACCTGAACCCGCACGCGTACTTCTTGGCCGCCTTTGCAGAAATCCAGTGCCTGTCCAGAAGGGGATACGAACTGTACATCCAGAATTCGAGCGTGGCCGTTGCCATGGCGCCTGGACTCCTGATTGAAGCCAAAGCACTCGATGTGTTGTGCACCAGTGTCCAAGGTTGCGTCGCTTACTCGCACTTGCACGCTTTGGAGCAGTCTGGCACCTTGGGGCAGTGTCTGGGACGCGGCGCCACCATCTTCTCTAATCGTCTCCTCGCCTGTCTGCATAAAGGCGTAATAGCGCTCGCAAGTCTCTTTGGCGCTACCACGATAGCGCAACTCGCCACCGTCGATCCACAATGCCTCATCACAAAATGCAGTGACTGCCCCCATGTCATGGCTAACAAACAGAATGGATCCCTGAGCCTTGAACTCGCGCAGAAACCGCATGCACTTTTGGGTGAATGCTGCGTCGCCCACAGAGAGAGCCTCGTCGATGATGAGTACGTCGGCGTCTACATGGGCAATTACAGAAAAAGCCAGACGCGCCTGCATACCGCTGGAATAGGTCTTGACCGGTCGGTCGATGAATTCACCGATACCTGCAAAAGCCTCTATGGCAGGCATTCGTTCATTGACCTCCGCGCTGGTGAGACCAAACAGGCTGCCATACAATAGGGCGTTCTGGCGGCCGCTGAATTCGGGGTTGAATCCAGAGCCCAGTTCGAGGACAGCGGCCACCCGTCCTTCAACCAGCACCTGCCCGCTGCTGGGTTGCATGGTGCCGGTGAGAATTTGCAGCAAGGTACTCTTGCCAGCTCCGTTTCGCCCGATGATCCCCACACACTGTCCCTTCCGCACCGAAAAACTTATGCCTTTAAGCGCGTGAAAATCGTGGTGGTAGTTCCGCCAGCGGCCTAGCAGCAATTGCTTCACCCGGTCCTGCGGCTGTGCGTAGATTTCATAGACCTTGCGCACTTCCCTTACGTCGATTGCGATGCGATACATGGGCTACACCATGTCGGCAAATCCAGGGCGCAGGCCCTGAAACACCTTTGTACCGAGCCAGGCTACGAAAATTGAAACAAACACATACAAGCCATAGCCAACAGGGAGTTGCAGTCCACCAGGGTCACTTTGTAGACCTGCGGCACGCACAGCTTCCACCACCAACGTCAAAGGATTGAGGTAAAGCGCAGGACGCACGCCTTGTGGTACGTTGGACAGGGGGTAGAGTACAGGCGACATAAACATCAGCACCTGAGTAACCAGCGGGATCAAATTGCCTAAGTCACGGAAATACACGCCCATGGCAGCTAGCGCCCAGCTTACGCCGGCTACGAGAAGCACAAAGGGCAGCAAAACTAGCGGCACCAGCAACAGACCCCAGCCGATCTCGCCTTGCAGTACGAACACCAACGTCAGCCAAAGCGCAAAGCCAATTGCAAACTGCACCAAGGCAGCGGCTATCACAGGCACGATGAGAAGCTCCAGCGGGAACACCACTTTCTTCACGTAATTGGGGTTTTGCATTACCAGTGTGGAGGCTCGGTTGACGCATTCGGCAAATATGTTGAAAACCAACAGACCAGGAAACAGGGCCAGCGCGAAATAAGCAATTCCGTCGCCGTGCGCCCCCCAGCGTGATTGCATGAACACGCCAAACACCAACGTGTACATGGCCAGCAATAGCAAGGGGTGGAGCACCAACCACCCCACGCCTAGCATGGAGCCAGTAACTCGACCATGTACTTCGCGGTAAATCAGATGGCCAAGCAGACCGCGGTAGCGCAGCACTGTGGCCGGCAGCGCCAACAAGGCCGATGTCGCACTGGCGGGGCCGGCCTGACTCATGTTGGTGCTCATGTTGTTTCGTAACGTTGTTGCAAGCGCTGCAACACGGCCTGCGCAGCATTGCCGAAGGCCAGCACCTGCTCGAAGTGCTGAACATAGTGCTGCAAAATCGGTAGATTGATGATGGTGCGCCGCAGTATTTCCAGAGGCACGATGCTTTGCTCGGCCATAAGCTCCAGAGGTACAACCAGCATGTTGCGCTTGGGAATGCGGTTGAGAAGATGGCTGAGCTCGATAAAGCGTACATCGCTCACCAGCACATCGTTGGCATCCAGCGCAAAGTGTTCGGGCAATGCGTCGGACACGAGCACCAAGCGGGGAGCCTGTTTCGATTTGGCAGGCGTGAGGATAGAGTAGAACGCGCCAAATTTTCCGTATTCCGAAGTGTGGTAATCCTCGCAGATTACATGCACGCCATGCGGCATTTCTTGTGGCGTCCAGCCCGAGAGATGTTGTTGGGTGATGCCATGTTCTACATCGCCCCAGTCGGCCGAGGTGTCATGCACTTCGTGTGGCATGAAACCGATAGGCGTAAAGAGCACCACCTGCACCCGTGCCACGCGCAAAGCCTCTTGCAACAGGGCGCGACCTTCCTCCTTCTCAATATGTTCGATCACGTCGAGTAAGAAAATAGTGTCCAGGCTCTTGTCTTGGAGGTCGGCAAGGTATGGCGTGGCAAAAGCGTTGACCACCAGCTTGGCCGGAAAGCTCTGCACTAGTCGGTCTGCATATGGGCGCCAAGGTTCCACCAGCACATGCACTGGGCAGTCCATCAATCGCTGAGGACGCAGTCCTGCGCCTATGTCTGCGCAGGTAACGGACGGCGCAAGCAGCCCGGCTGCGATGTGGTGCAGGTCCTCCTTGGCGCAGTAGATCGACTGTCCCGACTGGACATCGGGAACTTGCAGCTTGAGGCCATAAGAGCCCGCCAGAAAGTACCTCAGTTGATTAAGCTGGTCTTGCAAGAGCTTGTTTTCCAGCAGGAGGCCGTCAAGCACGCGTGTGTTCATACCTCGACTCCGATGATTGCACGCAACGGTTGGAGTTCGGCGGCCTCAGAAAACTCGGCACTTATCAGGCAGCGGGCTTCCTCAAAGCGCTTGTAACGATCGGCATAGCTGGCATTCAGCAGGCTATCAACAAATTGGGCGGGGCGATTTTGCACTTCAATATTGCAGTAATGGGTGGGATAGTGCTGCGCCATAAACTGGTGCACAGCCGAGAAAGTGGGGGCATGAGCCAACACGGGCAGGCCGGCGGCCAAGTAGATACGAGCCTTTGAGGGGAACGACAGCAGCGCTGTCTCCTTGTGGCCAGGTGCCATGGGGTACGGCAACAAGGCCAAGTCCCACTTTGCAATGCGTTGGATGAGCGCGTCGCGCCCAAGATAGCCGTGCTCAATCACTTCGCAACCTTCAAACCGGACGCCACTGCTGGAGCCAAACAGATGAATCACCAGCCGTCGACCACTGCCCTGCAGGCACAGCTGAAGCGTCTGTACGATCCGCAACAGCTCCGCACCTGCATAGAACTGGCCGACAAATACCGTATGTAGTGCGCGTGGATCGCACAGGGCTACAAACCGGGTTTCATCCAACAGACTCTGGCGGAAGAAGTTGTCCAGCCTGGTAGCGGTTTTGCCTTCTTGTTGCAGCTTTTTCTTCCACACGTCGCTGGGCACGATGTTTACCAGCGCGGTTTGCTCCAACCGGTGCAACACTCCTTTGGCGACGCTAATCAGTTTACGGGGGTGCTGGCGGTGTCCCATCCACCACGTCAGCGGATCCCACTGCTGCAACATATAGGGCTTGCTAGCGATCCAGGTGACGATACGATATGCCATGGTGGTGCGCTCGCCCTGCAATACAAACCAGACTAAACGCGCTGGGTCCCGACGCACCAAGAGGCCCAACTTAACTGCAGTAAACATAAGCGAACCCAGCGCCAGCGCAGCTTTAGCGCCATAGATAGGCCTAGCCATGAAAATCAAATGGCGCATAAGGAAGTTACAGACGCTCATCAGAAATGCAAGCGTGCGGCCGTATTGCGTGTCCAGAACGGCCACGGTGTGGCAATTGGCGGGGAGCGTGACGCTCATATCAAGCCGCGACTGGTTGAACCAGTAAAAGCGGAACTGGTGCTCGCAGAGCCCATCAATGGCCCGGTATAGCACCTGGCCAGCGGTGTAGCGCGCATCAGGCGGCACATCGGACACGATTATGATATTCATACTCTTCGTTATAAATGGCCGACATGCGCTGACAGAATAAGTCCAGGTTGTAGCGCTCTGCGGCGTAGGCCTGACGCGCTATGCGTCGTTTGGCGTGGTGCTTGTGCTCAAATACAGCGGCCTCGAAGGTTTGAGCATAGTCCTCTTCGGTATGCGCGCTGCATATACCGTGCAGAGGCGCATTTACCAAGTCGGGCAGTGCGGTGCCATAGGTGACCACCGGACATGCGCCAGCGGCCATCGCTTCGATGGCCATGAGGCCAAAAGCTTCGGCCCGCGAGGGCATCAGGAAAAAATCCATTGCGGCGTAATAGGCCTCGATGGCGTCGTCACTAATCCAGCCGGCATCGATGACCTGGAATTGCGCGCTCAAGCCTTCGCAAAATCCTTTTTCTTGAAACGTGATGACGGACAGTGGAGTGTGGGGGTAGCGAGTAGACAGCCTCTGCAATGCTGCTTGAATCAAACCAATGCCCTTGTAATCGGAGTACACCGCCCGAAAACCCACTACGATATTGTGGGGCGGAATTCCCAGTCGCTGACGTGCCAGTTCCATTGACAAGGCCTTGACTTCCCGGACACCGAAAGGTACCACCCGGGTGCGCACAAAGTCGCGGTAGACAGATCTATCAACAAGATCCTGCATGTAGTCAGAGGCTAAGACTACCAAGGGGTCGATTTGCTTCACCGCGGCACGTTTTTCTTCGAGATTGCGCGCACACCGGTCACGGTGCACCCGGAAGTGGTAGTCTAGGTGGTCGCAGCGTTGGCAACCTGTCTCGAAGCCGGTACATCCCATCGAGTAGATGCAGTGGCCATTAAACATATAGGGGTCATGCCAAGTCCAAACGACGGGTTTGCCCGCCGCGATGCGCACCCAATCCTGCACGGAGAGGTATTCCTCATGCACGATATGAAAGTGCAACAAGTCGGCCTGTTGATAGAAGGGTAGACCCACAAATGCACCAGCATTGCGATGGTAGCCATTGATGTTCCCGCTGTAACGCCCCAGTTTGGCCAGCGCACGGGTTACGCTCCTGCGGGGAACGCCTGAAGCTTGCTGCACTACGTCAGCAGGCCCATTTCGTTCTGACCAGCAAGCAAAGCGGGCATGCCAGCCATAGGGCTCAAAACCCTCACGTGCGTCCAGGTTGTTGAAACGCCGACCAATGGTGTCGTGTTTCGAGATATTGAGGACTTGCTGCATGCTCAATCGTGATTGCGCTCGCGGTTGCCGTGCTTGTCGAGCAGATTGCGTTTCTTCCAAAGGGCGCTGTGCGGGTTATTCACGACGATCTGATCACTGGGACGCGAGTCCTTGGTGTAGTAGTACAGCAGCACTGAGCGGCGCGGTACACCTTCCGGAAAATTCACCGGGTCCGGTAGGCCGTGAAAGCTCTTGTCATGGGATTCAAACACCACCAGTCGGTTGAACAATGGAGCCACTTTTTTCAAGCACTGCTCACCCTCACTGTCGTATATGCCAAGCTCGCCTCCCCAGTCTTCCTGCCAATCGGGATTTAGGTAGACCAAAGCATTGAGGCGCCGATTGAGGCCTGAAGCATCGTGATAGTTACCGTCAACGTGCACATCGAGAAGTCCACCGCGCATGGTGACGTTTAGGCCGCCACCGGTGAAATAGGGGTCTGGCACGATCTTCTGGATACCCATTACCTGAGACATGGCCTTGAGAAAGGGTGCGCTGTTGAGAATACGTACTGCATCCACAATCCCCTCTGGAATATCGAACTCGGATTTCCAATTGGTGCGGTACTTGATTTCGATGTCAGCATCGTTCGCGCTTTCCCAGCAAGGCTCAGTAATAGCCGGAAAACGGTTCAGGCATTCGTCGGCCAAGGCTTGCGGGAAGAAGTTATCGATCACAACATGCTTGAACGGAGCGTCAAAAGAATCAATGTCTGGTCGCGCTGCGAGCAGGCGGACACAAGATTCGTCAGTAAATTGCTTAAGTTGCTGTTGATTGAATGTCATAGGAAGCTTTGCTCTATTTGTTCCAGACCACCCGGTTGATGAACGTGGTGTAGCTCAGAACGGCTTTGAGGATTTTTTTTGATACTGCGCCACTCAAGTAGTCGGGCGGCGGTGTGGCGCCATTGGTGTGCTGGTTGAGAGTGACCCTGATGGCGTGCAGCACATCTGGGGCACTAAGTCCGCACATGATCAGGGTTCCTTGGTCCATGCCTTCGGGGCGTTCATGGGTGCTACGAATGGTCACGGCAGGAAAACCCAGCAAGCTGGCCTCTTCGGTGATGGTGCCGCTGTCGGACAACACACACAAGGCGTCCAACTGCAGGCGGACATAATCGATGAAGCCAAAAGGCTTTAGAAACCGAATACGGCTGTCTAGAGCCTCAGTGCTCCCAACCCGCAAGGACTCCAAACGCTTAGCGGTTCGTGGGTGGGTGGAGACGATGACGGGTATGTCATAGGTTCTCGCAATGATCTGCAGTGTTTGAAGAAATTGCGAGAGGTTCCCTGGCGAGTCCACGTTTTCTTCGCGGTGGCAACTGACCAGAAAGTAGTGGTCTTTTTGTAGGCCCAAACGCGCCAACGTGTCGGAAGCCTCAATTTGCGTTCGGTGGTGAGCCAACACTTCGGGCATGTGTGAGCCGGTCTTAAGGATACGGTCAGGTTCGATGCCCTCGGCAATGAGGTAGCGCCTAGCGTGCTCGGTGAGCACCATGTTGATGTCACTCAGGTGATCGAGTACCTTGCGATTTAGCTCTTCAGGTACACGCTGGTCAAAGCAGCGATTGCCGGCCTCCATGTGGAACACTGGGATCTTGCGGCGCTTGGCCGAAATGACGGCTAAGCATGAATTGGTGTCGCCGTAGAGCAGTAATGCATCCGGTTTTTCCTTCTCCATCACCATATCCGACTTTTCAATCACACGCGCAATAGTTTGAGCTGCGTTATCACCCACCGCGTTCAAAAAATGGTCAGGTCGACGTATGCCCATCTCATCGAAGAAAACCTGATTGAGTTCGTAGTCAAAATTCTGGCCGGTGTGCACGAGAATATGCGTGGTGTGAGCATCGAACTCAGCAATCACACGCGACATCTTTATCAGCTCAGGTCGGGTGCCCACAATGGTCATCACCTTAGGCATTGAGCTGCTCCTGCACATAGTCGAGTGTCAACAGCAACTTCTTCACGTCTTCAACGTCGAGCCGGCGCGTATTGTGGGAGGTGTAGTCTTCAAAGTTGGCTATCTCTTCCTTGCCTTCCACCGAGAACTTCATGTAGTTGAGATCACGGTTGTCTGCTGGAATGCGGTAGTACTTGCCCATGTCTTCGGCAATGGCCAGTTCCTCCCGTGAAACCAGGGACTCGTATAGTTTCTCTCCATGGCGAGTGCCAATGACGCGCACCGCATTCTCCTTGCCAAATATGGCACACATGGCTTCCGCCAGAACTTCGATGGTGGACGCGGGGGCCTTTTGTACAAAAATGTCTCCTTGACGGCCGTGCGTAAAGGCATGGATGACAAGGTCTACCGAATCGTCGAGAGACATCAGAAACCGAGTCATATTGGGGTCGGTTACAGTGAGCTCACGGCCCTCTTTGAGTTGCGCTGCAAAAAGTGGAATCACTGAGCCACGCGAGGCCATGACATTGCCATAGCGTGTGGCACAAAACACGGTTTCGCCCTCGCAACGCATGCGTGACTTCGCCACCATCAACTTTTCCATCATCGCTTTGGAGATGCCCATTGCGTTGATCGGCTTCACGGCCTTATCGGTGCTCAACACAACTACCCGTTCCACACCGTTGGCAATGGCCGCGTTCATCACATTCTCTGTACCCAGTACATTGGTGCGGAC
Source organism: Curvibacter sp. AEP1-3 (assembly GCF_002163715.1). Lineage (GTDB taxonomy): Bacteria > Pseudomonadota > Gammaproteobacteria > Burkholderiales > Burkholderiaceae_C > Allorhodoferax. Next base: position 1,851,425 of record NZ_CP015698.1, on the reverse strand, counting down.
CGCCTCCATGGGGTGAAACTCACAGGACGGCACCTGCTTGAGTGCCGCGGCATGGAACACATAGTTCACACCCTTAAGTGCTTCTGACACGCTTTCGTTGTTGCGCACATCACCCACGTAAAACTTCAGCTTAGGATGATTTAGCGCTATGCGCATGTCCTCTTGTTTTTTTTCATCGCGACTGAAAATGCGAATTTCCCGGACGTCCGTTTCCAAGAAACGTTTGAGCACTGCATTGCCAAATGAGCCAGTGCCTCCGGTGATCATTAATGTCTTGTTCAGAAACATGTTGACTTCTTCTCTATTACTGAAATGCATGCATGCGTTGAACTAGGCTTAGCCAATCAGGCGCTTGATATCCAGTAGACTGGTTAAAGCGCTGGGCGTTGAGAGACCTGTCGATCACAAGAGACTCGTCTGCAATAATTTCCACGTCCTTCTGATAAACATCACCTATCAGTTTGAGGAGTTCATATTTGTTGATAGGTTGACCTGCAACGTGGTAGACCCCGTGCAGACTCGGCGCTTTCAGGACAAAGTCTCTTACTACGTGGGCCAACTCCACAGTTGGAAGTCCGGAGAAGGTGGCTTTAGTAAATCCCTTGACAGCCTTCTGCTGTGCCAAAAACCAACCCACTAGGCTTCTATGCCCACTCAATTCATGTCCAATGATGGAGGTACGCAGGGTGATGGCGTGGGGCTGGTGTACCTCTCCCAGCAGTTTGGTGCGCCCGTACAGATCGTCGGCGTCGGCAAAATCGGTCTCTGTGTAATTTCCTTTGGACCCTGAGAATACGCAGTCAGTGCTGATCTGCACCAAACGGGCCCCAATTGCTTTACATAAGGCGGCCAGATGGTGAGGCAACAAGGTATTGATCGGCACAGCAAGTAAAGGATTGCTTGCATCCTTGAGTTGTTTGACCAACCCGACACAGTTGATCACCACATCTGGACGGGCGTTTGCAAAAGTATCTATAAGGCTACCTAAGTCTTCAGCGTTCACATCCGTGAAGATTCTGGATGACAAATCAACAGTAAATCTCTGTCGAACACCCTCACTGCGAGCTGTGCCGTACACCTTCAAACTTGAATCAGCAGAGAGTACGCGATACATGGCACTGCCCAGCATGCCCGATACGCCGAGAACGAGAATATTCATAGTGGATTAGTTCTGAATGGAAAGGTAAGTAGTTACTCCGTTCTCGATAATCTGAATCCAACAGATTTGCGTCAAAAGCGGAGGATGAAATTTCGAATCCTTGTGCCAGGGGTTACATATTGGCGCTGCGCAAACCAAGCGAGATACTGTTCCTCTGCACCCTGATCCTGAAACTAAGCTGAATTGCGACCCGCTTGAACTTCTCCAATCCTTGCTCGAAGTAGCGCAGGTTCGGTGTCACCACTGTGCAGGGGGTGTGGCATTCGAGGTAGGCACGCCGGTGAGGGCTGATCTTTTCTAGCGCCATTGAAGCGGACTGCGCCCGCCTGCTCGTGGATGACTGTGAGAATATGGGTGCCGGTAGACAACTCTTGGCGCTGGGACTGCAGACACGTGGTCGCAAAGTACTTGGCGAGGACGGCTTTTTGCGCTCTTCACCAACAATTGACACAGGCGGTGCCCAGACATTGCCCCATCTGACAGTTATCACCCTACCCACGGTGGCAAGAACTGGCCAGTCAAATGTTTCGGTTAAAACGTGATTGGGTTGCGCTATCCCTGAGCCTGCGAGGTAGTCGGAGTTCTTCATTATTAAGGCAAGAACTTGAGATGACTTTCGCAGCCTTCCTGCTTGTAGAAGGTCTAAAGAACCACCGGATGACGAAGTCGTAGGAACGCAAAGACCTATAAACAAACCATTCCCCTGATTTAAGTACTGGGCGACTTAGGATGTCGCCACTTATTACTACTCACTGCGCTTTGCACACTTCAAATGCTTTGCAATTTGCAATCACAACGACTATAAAAAATTTGTTATAAAGCGCGCGGCGCCAATTGTTTGCCTGGGTACAAATGAGCAGAAGTCGGTGGCTGCTGTGCTAAGTCTGCGTGCAGAAAATCACTAGATGCATTGCAAAGGTGTGGGTTACCCCATAATGTTAGATTTCAACCACATAAAGTTGACCTTTCCACCCCATAAAGTGACACCAATTCGACCTAGACTTCGATTGTGAAAAGCCCCCCGCTAGACCGGGCGAGCCGTTCAATTAAAGTGTTGACGGAACTCCGAGTCTGGTAAAACCGTCGGTATTACACCGGAGGTTTCTTTTTGGCGCGAAGCTACAAACGCAAGCAGGTTGGGGGTCAAGGTCGGATCCCAGTCGACTTTGAGGGGTTGCAGCTCAACTTTTGCCGAAATTTGGAATGCGATAACTTTGGCATCCCTCCACTTCCAGTGAGTGGATCGGGCAAGGCTGCTGCTGACGGATATCGCGCTATTGGTGGGCCTGTTGAATTGCGCTGAACCCTGACCCAACGGGGGTGCGGCGGAAATCAACACGGCGATCAACAACATGATTGCTTTGTATGAGCAGCAAGTATCATTGGTCACGCAAGACGACTTGACTAACGCTATCGTCGAGGGATACCGGCGTTCTTCTCTTCCCATCCAAGGTACTACGCCCCTGGCGTAGATTGCAATTTGTCCATGGCGCGTTCAGTCAAAGTCGCTCTCTGTGCCTGTCTCAACCTAGGCACAACCCTTGGATAAGCATCCAATCGTTGAAATCTGTCTTGCAGTACACAATTGCAGCGAACCCTCTCGAAGCCCACCGATATAAACAGTTTGGTTCGTAGTGTTGGAACGAACTGAGAAGTTAGAAATATACGAGTGGCTATAGCCACCGCATGTGCTGAGGGGCATTCATGGTTACTGGGGAGGCGGCTGTCCGTAGGGGCGCCTATTTGTTGGCGTTGAGGCGTTGGGTACCAACGCATTCCCTGAAAATTTTCTTTAGGTACGTTGTGGACAGACTCCTGTTGAAGGACGGTCTGCGATACATCTTTTCCGACGTCAGCATTCCAAGTCGCAAGCAAATGCTGAACGGACTGGTCGAGATTTTTATACTGATCTCACTTTACGTCATCGCATTGCAAGCTGTTGCGCAACCGATGCTGTCGGAAAAAGCAGAGACAGCCAAGTTTCCGGTCAATGTGGGCTGGTATCCGGAAACTGTGAACTTCGCTCCAGATGAGAGCAACTTCATCGTGACCGCGTGTCCTGACCCCTACGTCAAGCGCGACAGATTGCAATGCAAGATCTTGCGCTATGACATCCGAGGAGATCGATGGAAAAACCTTCCCGATCTCAATGCGGATGCGAGCTATGGAGATGTTGCATACACCTGGAATGGGGATGCCATCTTTGCTCAGGAATACGCACCTTGCACCTCGCCCCCTCCATCGGAACCCACGCGCCAGTCATGCAACAAGCTTGTTCTGCTCAATCTGAATGGAAAAAAGATAAAGGAGCTCACCAGTGATCCATTCAACACCTATCTATATCCCAGCCTGACCCAAGACGGCACACGCATTTTGTATTGGGGCGTGAGCAATCAACTCCAAGGCGGCATGGGTGGCGGTGCTTGGGATGTCAAAGAACTCGATGTAGCCACCCAACGCACAGTGCAAAAGACCGACTACCAAGCGGCCTTTCCAAAGGTTACGCCGAGGTATATGCCAGATGGCAAGCGTTTGATGTTGGCGGCAGAGGATTATCCCAAACGACCAAATGGACGCGATTTTCTGAAGCCTGAACCACGTACCGGCGAACTGCGTGAGGTCATCTATATGAGCAAGTTCGGCAGAAACATGACGGTTGTCATTGAAGGTCCCCGAGACCCCGTACGGCCGTACTTTCCTACGCTCAAGAAGGTGGAGAAAGACGGCCAAGTCCTTTGGGAGCCGGTGGACGATCACATGTGGTTGATCGTACGGGATGTCTCCAGAGACGGGAAGCTTGCTGTATTCGATCGCAGAGGGGTTGGTACTTGCTTTCGATTCTTGAATGAGCCGCTTCGTCATGAAGAGTGCTTTTCCAAGGTTTCCTTATCTATGTCTGCATCGATTGCACCTTCAAATTCAGCCGTGATAAGCGTAGTTGGTGATGCACGACCATCCATTTCATGGAGTGTTCAATGGCTCGATGTCAAGACTGGTAAGGCCTGGATTATTGGATTGCCACGTTAAAAGGAAAAGGCAGCACCTAAGTCTGCAGCTGAAGAAAATGTGCCCAACAAATATTCGTAGTTTGCATTTTGTAATGGAAGAAGCCTGGATTGGTAGATTAATAAGACTACTGATACCAGTCCAGAGATACAACTATTCCAATAGAGAGCAAGCTGCCCAGTCGATCCCATTGAAAAGCGGAGAAAAGGAAGAAGCATGAACGCACTTACAAAAACTCAAGTAACAAGTTTAGGTGGCAATAAATGCAGAGGTGCAATTCTTATATTTTTCAAATTCATTGCAATGTTGTTATTTGCAGCATCTACTGTGAAAGCTTTTTCTCAACAAGCAGAAAACAGACAACTGACCCAACAAGAGTATGGGGAGCTGGAAAAAAAATACAAATCGTGCACCGACGGCTACTACAGCGGCCCGCGTCCGAACCGAGTCAGATACACCAAAGATGAATACATCTGGGCTGTAACGCCTGAGTTCGCAGCCAAATACTGCATGCCTGAGAGCTTTATCGACAAGGAACTCAAAGGCGCCGATGCCATTGCTTACAGAACTCTGCCACAGGGAGCTGAACAGTGTGGATTTGGAGGCAATAAAGAAGTTTGTAGCGCTGGCATAGACCATGTCTTTGAAATTTACTACAAGAGTAATATCCCAATTAAAGCAATCTCGGATACAAAGTATTCGCATAGAGCTTTTTACATGATCCCCGCCTCAAAACATGTGCTGAGCAGCAATATTAATAAAAGACAAATTGATGTTGATAAAGAATACGCCGAAAGACCTGGAAAGCAAAAGAAATATGAAAATCTCTCCATGATTGGATACAAGGGCAGTAAACCTGTATGGCCAATCTTGGCCTTGTATCAAATTCAATTTTATGAAAACCTATTGCCTGGGTACAACTATCTGAGTGTCCACGGAAGTATGGGGGGATTTGGTAACCCCAGAATGGTTCCACTGAAAGTGAATGATTTTGCACTCGTCATCGATATGCCGAATGAAACCCGTGATGATGAGGTACGTGACTTGAGAACGGACTATGCACACGTGATTTACCTTCCCAAAAAGTTTGTAGCGCAAGTGCGGCAGGTCGATGAAAAAGGGGCGAGTGAATTCAAGCAATTAATCAAACGTGCGTTGCCTGAATTGAATAAATGATTAACAAAGGAGGAAACTGATGGCTGATACACAAAACCAACTTCTAGGCTATTTGGTAAATGCCCAAGTAGGCTACAAATCCAATAATTCCGGAACAGACGAAATGCCTGCGGGTTGGACAGCGGTAAACGTAAAGAATTTTACGCAAACAAGCACTGGTTTTGCCGGTCAATTGATGACAGATGGTAATGGCAATTATCGGGTTTCGATTCGCGGAACCGACAGCCTGAATCCACTTTCGCTCAAAAGTGATGCTTCCCTTGATTTCGCGTTTGCCACTGGAAAGTGGAATTCGCAAATGACGGATGCCATTCAGTTTGTAGCTGCATCAATCAAGACCATTCAAACCCGCAGTGATTCATTGTCCTTTGACGATGCTCGCTCAAAGCTTGATGGGTCAGGACATTCTGCTGGAGGTGGGCTCTATCAGCTTGCTGCCAAATTTTTTGGACTCCGAGGCGTCAGTATTGATGGACCGGGGGTAGGGCAACAGATTAATTCCACTGAGTTTAGTGCCTTGAAGGACACGATTGCTCAACAAGGTCTTCCGGATTTGATGCGAGACTATTCATGGAGTCCCGGTGATTTTCAAGTACGTAAATACACAACAGTAAGTCTCTCAGGGGAAGACGCACCAGGTGCTGATGTCATTACTTCAAAGGGCCTCGAAAAACTAAAGACGGACGTCAATTACCTGAATAGCTTGCAACAAGATGGTGTACTTTCACTTGAATTGGGTTTGAGAGCTGGTCACATTGCAAATCAACATGGCTTGTTAAATATTGCAAAAATAGAAGGCTTTCCAGATCCGGTGACTGCTAATCTCCAAGCCAACTACCAGCGGCAAGTCGCACTAAATTATTCCTTAGGCCTATCCGCCTCTGGATATTTGCCCGGCAGTATTCAATACGAAAAAATCGGCCAAACCGGCGTAGTCTTTCAGGTCACGACTATTCAAACTTCGGAAGGAAAATTCGTCGAGGTTCGAGTTCCAGGAGTGATCAAAAATGGCATATTTGAAGCAAATGGGTTGCCCATCAGTACAGTGTCTGACGTCAAGGGAAATACCGAAAAAGTTGATGGTGTAGCTGTAAATCTAACAGATATTCCTGCTATCTCAAATAGCGAAGAAGCCCTGAAGTTACCGCGAGTTAGCGCTGATTTCGTTTCTTTAAATGAAAAAGATCATGGTGCTGTGATTAAAAATGGGGGGAGTCTTTCGGATTTGTGGGCACTGCAGAAGAATGCTGAATTTGGCTTTAAAAGCCCCGACGAGTTCTATAGAGCAGTGCTGTCTAACAATCCTTCGATTGTGTCCGCCGATAAAGTAAATGCGGGTACTTTTGTTTATGTGCCGCAGAAGTTCGAAAACGGTGACGTAAAGTACTTTTACGCGGGAGGCGTCACACTCCAGCGAAGCGAGTCAGCAAATACATTTACTTATACCAACCCCAGCAATGATGGCAGTGGGATGGTTTCCGTAATCAGTAAATCTTATGAAGGAAATGGGCTAGGCGGAGAGTCTTATTCGATTGTCAGTGCGCAGTATTTGCATGGGCAGTTGATCAAAGCGGAAGAGTTTCGTTTCAGTTCTGACACGGGCCCGGTGCTTAGCCATATCGAAAAAACCCTTAGCACCGACGCCGCAGGCCAACCCGTCTACCTCTACCGAGACCTGCTCAAAGGCCAAACGGTCGCCGAGGTCAGCATCACCGGAGCACCAGAGACCCTGCCAACTGAGACCGGTAAAGAAGCGGGCGTAACGCCACCTGCTCCAAATACTGATGCACCTCAGCCAGACACCTCCATCGGGCAACTGGATCGTGCAGTGGATGGTCGCAAAGAACTGGCAAGTGACCTGCCGATTGATTCGAATCAACGCGGCACCACCGTCACCTATGACGATGGAAGCACACTTACCGTCAACCCCGACGGCAGTGTCACCAGCACGGCCAGTCCGGATGGCAACACCTTGGGAACTGCCGCTGGAAATCCTGCGTTCACATCTGCGGTGAGTTCCAGCGTCAGCACCAACCCTGATGGTTCCAGGAACCTCACTTACGGGTATGCCAACGGCGTCGTATTGACCGGCGTTGTCAGCGAAGACGGCAGCACCAAAACGTTCACCGCCCAGTTGCCCGGTGAGAGTTTTAGTCGTAGCGTGTGGACCGATGGGTCGGGCAATCCAATCACGTCCGGAGATGGCTCTGTGGTCACTGGCGGGGCAATACCCGGGACAGACACCAGCTATGACAGTGGCGCGTACAACCACCCCACCAATTCGACACCAGACAGCAATCCAGCTGCAGGTAGCACGGATACAGGTAATTCTTCAAATAGCAGTAACCGCCCTAGCACCCCGTCTAGCGACAGCGACTCTGGTGGCAGCAACTACTCCAACGAAGGGCGCAATTACAGTTCATCCAGCTCAGACAGTGACCCGGTAGTAATTGACATGGATGGTGATGGGGTAGAGCTCATTGCCCGCAGCGCATCCAACGTGTTCTTTGACAGCCTGGGCGATGGCTATCTGCACCACACCGGATGGGTAGGCAAAGACGATGCCCTGCTGGCTGAAGACCTGAACGGTGACGGCCAAATTAGCCTGGGCTCGGAAATTGCGTTTGCTGCGCGAACCAGCGAGGCAGACACAGACTTGCAGGCGCTCATGAAGCTGCATGACACCAATGGCGATGGAGTGGTTAATGCAGCAGATGCTGGATTTGAAAAACTGCTGCTTTGGAAAGACGGTAACAGCAACGGCGTGACCGATGCGGGCGAGTTGCAAACCTTGGCGCAAGCGGGTCTGGTGTCCATCTCCGGGCAGCGCCGCATCGTTAACTATAGCGGTGGCGATGCCGAGATATCTGCCATGAGCACAGCAAACTTTGTGCAAAACGGCCAGACGGTCAGTCGCGCAGTAGCCGATGTCACTTTCAAAGTTGAGACTGATGGCTACAAGGTGCTGGGCGTCAATGCTGACGGCACTACACGTGTCGGCACCCTCGACGGGCAAACCCTAGTGCAGGCACAAGCTGATAAAGCGATGAACCTGACCTTGGATAGCAACACCCAGGGAGCGATAGGCAGCCGACTCGGAGACACCATCATCGCCAAGACAGCCAGTTGGCTCTCCGGTGGCGCAGGTGATGACACGCTCATGGGTAGCGCGCAGGATGACTGGCTACAAGGTGGTTCGGGCAAGGACATTCTGGTAGGCGGCGATGGCAATGACACCCTTGTCATTGATGCACAAGACTTACCTGCATTTGTTCAAGGAGGCAAAGGTTTCGACATCGTAGTCGTGGAGGGCGCTGCAGGCGTCAAGATGGATTTGGCTCTGTCCACCGTTGAGGCCGCGTTTGGCGGATCCGGGGCAGACACCTTCAGCACCAGCGGCCCGGGCAGTATTGTGGTGGACGGGCGCGAAGGTGATGACACACTGTCCGGGGGCGCCAGCGCTGACCGCTTGTATGGTGGTGCAGGCTCAGACAATTTGTCTGGCGGCGCCGGCAATGATTTGCTGGATGGCGGCATGGGTGCAGACTCCATGGATGGCGGAGTCGGGGACGATGTGTACGTGGTGGACTCCACGGGCGACGTCATTACCGAAGCTGCGGACCAAGGAGTAGACACGGTGCAAAGCAGTCTGCTTAATGCAGTGCTAGGTGCCAATTTGGAAAACCTGCAACTGACAGCCAACGCAAAAGCTGATGGTTTAGGCAACGCGCTGAACAACGTCATGGTAGGCAACGCGTTTGACAACACTTTGGATGGCGGCGAAGGTAACGACACACTGACCGGTGGCCGAGGCAATGACAACTTGATAGGCGGCAGTGGTAACGATACTTACGTCTACGCCTTGGGCGATGGACACGACACCCTGCGCAAGGGAACTGGCAATTCAGGTGTGGACACCATTCAGCTGGGTGCAGGTATCTACGGCTCGGACATCACCACTGTGCGCTCCGGTGAGGATTTGTTGATTGGCATCCAGGCGGGCAAAGGCTCTCTGACCGTCACGGACTTTTTCTTGAGCGATGGCGAGGGGCGCAACCGGGTGCAGTACCTGCGCTTTGACAATGGAGCGACTTGGAATCTGGATGCAGAATATGTCGCCTATGGGGTCTCGCTGGGCAGCGCGTCCCCTTGGAGTGGTGGCGGCAATCAGGTGGGCACGCCACTGGTGACCACTGCGCTCGGGACAGACTTTCTTACCACCAGTACCGCGCCCGACCCGGAAGCCGTCAAGCGCGCATTACGACAGTATTTCGATCAGGTACATACCAACCCGGATACAGGCGCAACAACGTTTGCAAGAGTGTTTGAAGGCAGCGAAGACACCCAGTTCCGTATCAAAGCCGCGGACCTGTTAGCCGGCCTGACCGGCGCGACATTGATGAGTGTGCAAGACGCTGCAGGTGGTCACCTGTCTAGAGATACTCAAGGCGACGTCTTATTCGATCCCGCAGCCAACGCCCATGGCACAGGCTATTTCAGTTACACCGTGCAGGATTCTGCGGGAAGGCAAAGCACCGGAATGGTCTGGCTCAATGTGGCCTCGGTGAATGACGCGCCAGTGGCAAATAGCGACAACTTTACGACGCTGGAGGACAGTACTTTAAGCTTGGCGATATCTCAATTGCTGGCCAACGATACCGATGCCGACATGGCAACCGATTCCAACGAGCGCTTGGAAGTGGTCCAGGTTGGCAAAGCTCAGCACGGAAGTGTGCAATGGGTCAATGGGCGCGTAGTCTTTACGGCGGATGCGGATTTTCAGGGGCAAGCAAGTTTTGAGTACAGCGTTGCGGATGCAGCGGGCGCTGTCAGCACAGCAGTAGCCCATGTCAATGTGATTGGAGTGAATGACGCGCCAATCACCTCTGGCCAATCTGCCAAGATCTATGCTAGGCCCGATGCACTTTTGCGCATTGAGGCGGCTACTTTGCTGGGCTACGTCAAAGATGCCGACCTGATCTACGGCGACACCCTGAAGTTAGCCAAGGTGGTATCCATTGGATCAGGTAACGCTTGGCAACAAAAGGATGGCTCTGTTCTTTTTAAGGCGGGTTCGCTGGGCGACACGGTGTTGACCTTGCAGATCGTGGACTCGCAAGGGGCTTCGGTCCAAGTCCCCGTCACCATCAACGTCAGCGCCGGGAATTCAGCAGCCTCTGCTTTGTTGCCCGGACCGGATCAGGCCAGTGAAGACACCTCTATTCGGATTGCGTCAACTTTGACGATTGTGAATGTAGTCTCCACGCAGCATGGCAATACGGCGATGGATGCCAACGGCACGTTGGTATTCACACCGGATACGAACTACAACGGCTCCGCGCAAGTCATCTACACCGTGCGCAATACTGACGGTAGTACCCAACAAAACACCCTCGACTTCACTGTGGCAGCCATCAATGATGCGCCGGTGGTCGTCAAGCAGTTGCCTGCGCAGGCGATGGAAGAGGACGGAACCCTTACTGTGCTGGCCGCCACACTATTGGCTAGCGTGGATGACGTGGATATCCGCACCAATGGGCAACGTATTCGTTTGAGCGGGGTGAGTGATGCCAGCACCGGCACGGTCGCTCTCAATTCGGTCGGCAATGTGGTTTTCACACCGGGTAAAGACTTCAATGGCGTTGCGACTTTCCGATACTGGGTCACGGATGATGCGGGTGCCAGTGTGGGGGCTTGGGGCTCAGTCAATGTCTCTGCTGTGAATGATGCACCGGTGCCATTGGCCCAAAAGTACGAGTTGCTTGAGGATGAAACCCGGACTTTTTCCACCCAGGCATTGATTGCAAATGCCGCATTGGTGGACGTGGACACCAAAACCAACGGGGATGTGCTGCGCATCTTGTCGGTCTCGATGGCCAATGGCTACGAGAACAAGGGCACGGTAACTCTGGACACAGTTGGAAATGTCGTGTTCAAACCCAAAGCCGACTACAACGGCGTGGTGCAGTTCAATTACACGGTCGCAGACAGTGCGGGGGCGACTGGCAGCAACACAGTCACACTCAATCTCGCTGCAATCAATGATGCACCGGTTGCCAACGCCTTATCCACTGCGCTCACCAATGGTGTGGAAGACAACGTCAAGACGATCTCGTTCTCTGAATTAATCCGCAATTTCACAGACGTAGACGGCGACGCACTCACTGTTAAAAGTGTAACGGGAGCTAACGGTGGTCAGGTAAGTATCCAGAACGGTCAAGTGGTGTTCACACCCAACAAAGACTTTGCAGGAAATGCGAGTTTTGTTTACACCGTCGCCGACACTTCTGGTGCCAACGCCAGTGCTACCGCAACCGTCGCGTTCACCAATGTCAATGATGCACCGGTAGCCGCATACAAGAAGATTGATGGCCGGGCACTGGAGGACACGCCACTGCGCATTAACCTGAGCGATCTGGCGCAAGGGGCCTATGACGCCGATGGTGACAAGCTTTCAGTGACCTCGATCACTCCGGTCAGCAACGGTACGGCCACCATCGATTGGGCAGCCCAACAGGTGGTGTTCCAAGGGGCGGCCAACTTCAATGGTGTGGCTCGCTTCAATTACACCTTGTCAGACCCCAGCGGAGCCACCTCTACCCAAGTGGTGGACGTCAATGTGGCAGCTGTGAATGACAACCCGACGGTACGAGCACGCACAGGGTTTACGGTAGCTGAGGATGGTGTTTGGTCCTCCAGCCAAGACCCCAATGCCAGTGGCTGGATCCGGCTCAGCAACTTTGTGGCCAGCATGGGGTCCACTGATGTGGACGGTGATCCACTTACCTCCACTGAGTTTTGGGCTTACAACCATATTGCGGCAACCCAAAAAGACGGAAACGACTTGTTGGTACGACTGGAGCAAAACTATTCCGGAGATGCAGGTTTTGCGTACCGGGTCCGGGACAACCAAGGCGGTTTTGCCGATGGTCAAGTGCAGTTCAATGTGGTCGCGCAAAATGATCGTCCCTGGCTGGTAGGCCTCTCGGGGTGGCCCAATGGAGGCGCCTACATCGGCGGCAATTTCAATGCCAGGATCTATGGTGCGGATATCGACAGCCCATCGACCAACCTGGGCGCAGGCATCGGTTCTGCGCCCGCCCATGGCGATGTGAGTATGAGCCAGGCCACGTGGACTAACTACGATGAGTTTGGAAAGGTAGCCTCGTCTGGAACCTTGCCCGCCACATGGGACTTGTCCTACACGAATCATTATGGCGACGAGTACAGCGGCCAAGCCGGCTTCAACGTGGATGTCTGGGACAACCAGGGCGGCTGGGCCCGGCAGTATGTGGAGACGTACCACCAGGGCACACGGGCTTCCAGTGGCGGAAAACCTGTCGCTATTGACTTGAATGGTGACGGTATCAAGTACACCGATCTGGACGATTCCAAGGTGCTCTTTGACATCAACGGCGACGGGGCACGCGATCTTTTGTCATGGACAGCCGCAGACGACGGCATGATTGTTTTTGACAAGAACGGGGACGGAATCATCAAAGACCTCGATGAGGTGTCCTTCTTGTCTTACTTGGCAGGTTCCATGACCGATTTGGAAGGCCTGAGCGGGTTTGATACCGACAAGGATGGTCGCCTGACGGCCAAAGACGCACAGTGGAGCAAGTTCGGAGTCTGGCAGGACAAGAACCAGGACGGCGTCACGGATGCAGGTGAGTTCAAAGGGTTGGACGCCTGGAACATCCAGGCGATCAATCTGAAGTCTGACCAGATGATGGACCAGGTCGGTGATGTTTACATCATGGGCAAGTCCACCTTTGAGCGCTCGGATGGCAGCACCGGAGAGATTGCGGATGTGGCATTCCGATACCTGGACGGCGCGGACACCTCAGCTTCGAACAAGCCCAAGACGTTCAATCTGGATGTAGAGGGCGTGATTCGCAAACGGTTGGAGGATGCCCATAACCAAGGTACCAGCGATGCCGAATTGCGAAACATGTTGCAACGCTTCATTGCTGACGTAGCTAGTGCCGGCCATCGAACAGTGGAAGTACAGGGCGGTGAGGCGGTGGCCTGGAACGACGCTATGTACGCAGATTCCGCACTGAGTGAGCAACTGCTGGCGCAGCAGGCACAGCTACAGGCAGCCTGACTATGAGGTGGCTACGTAATTCAAGCCACTTCCACCCATACCCGACAAAAACATTGCTCGTCGCAATTGCGGCAGCAGGTTTATGCAGTTGTGGCGGTGGCGGTGGTGGGAGTTCCTCCGCTGGATCGGTAGATGGTGCGACCAGTGAAACAGTCAATCCTTCGGTGACTTCGCAATTGAGTGGAGTCGTGCTGGATGGCTATCTGGTGGGCGCCAAAGTTTGCTTGGACCTGAACGCGAATTGGGTATGCGACAGCGGTGAACCCAGTGCGATCACAGGAGCAGGTGGACGTTACACCTTGAATGTGTCCCCGCTGTCTGTGGCCGATACGGGCTCCAAACAAATCATTGCCGAGGTGGGGCCTGATGTTGTGGACGAAGCAACAGGCACTACTTTGCGCGCACAAGGCCAAGACGGCTATGTGTTGGCGGCTTGGGGTTCTGCCAAGCCCGTGCTGAGTGCCATGTCTACATTGCGTTTGTCGAGTGCGGATCCCACCACGACTTTTGGCAGAAACTCATCAGACGCCATGGCGACGCTGCTTCGGGATAGTGGATTTTCGGATACCGAGTTGGACTATTTCGATGCATCAGCCAATTTGAGCGATGCAGCAAGAGACCTCGCCAAACAAAGTGGACGCGTCCTGACCGCCTTGCTGGCCCAGACGCAAAAGCGACTACGCACAGACCTTGGTGAACTCTATGGCACGCAATCAGAAAGCTTGGGACTGCGCACTGCAACGCTATTGACGCAAGCACTCAAAGACACAAGGCCCAGTGGCGCGATGGAAACAGAAGCCGACCAACTCACTCGCGTGAGTGCCCAGATGCGTGCTACTCCTCTGGTACTTGATCAAGAAAAAGCAGAACGGATCAAGCCGGTCGCTCTGACAGTGTCAGAGGCGCAAAGCACCTTGAGCATCGGCATTCACGATGTCAATCTCTTCGGCGCCTCACCACGAAGTTATGTCCGCTTCAAAGCCAGTGGCCTGAACGGATCCCTAACAACCACGGGCGTGGTATGGCGCAACGCAAGCTGGCAAGTGGACAGTACCTACCAAAGCAACGGTGCCAATGGTTACAGAGTTCCCTTCAATGCAAACGCCTCAGACCCTCAAAGTAATGCAGGGGTCATTTCCATTGCGTCCACCCTGTTGAATTCGCAACCCAGCCAATTGCAGGAACGCTTTACCAATGACAGTGGCGCCCCGCAACGTGAACTCATCGTTCAGCGACGCGACATATCCGGTCTGAACTTCAGTGCCATCCCGGGTCTGGCTTCCATGAGTGGAAGCTTTGGCAGTGGCGCGCTGGGTTTTCGGATCCAGCGACGCGCATTGCGTGACGAATATGTGTTCGACAAAGTCGCGACGTTTTTTACCACACTGAGTGCTTTCAAGAACAGCCCGCGGACCTGTTTCGGTGGCATTTGTTGGAGCATCACTAAGCAGGCCACAGGTGCAACTGCCGACCTTGCCGGAACCATGGCATTCACCACGACTTCCGCGAATGGCAGCTTGCAGTTGGGGACGGCCAGCTTTGTGGAGGAAAACGTTCAGGGTGTATCCGTTTTGCGCATGCTGTCCATTCCCATGGAAGTGCAAAACCGGTCCGCAGATTGGTCCCTCAAAGATGGCCGCTATCCCTTGTTTGCCGAATGGGATAACAAGCTCTGGGCCGGACGCTTTACCCCTGCCAACACTGTGTGGTTCAGCAATTGGTTGCTGGATATCACTGCATTGAATTCCTTACTTGCCAGTGCCTCTTTAGGGGCCGCTTTGCCATGACTCCCTTACCGACTATAGAAGCAATACACGAAGAGCTCAAGGGCTTTGTCCACACCCGTTACAAGATCAGCATGGAAGTTTTGGATGGGGATCCCAACTTTGAAGAATTCGGAGCGGATTCACTCACCCGGGTTGAGATCCTCCTGCACTGTGACGACACGTTCGGGTCTTTTGTACTGGAATACCTGGAAGATGGTCTGTTGCAGGGCGATCCCCCTTCACGACTTAGTGACCTGGCCCGCTTGATCCCCCTGTGCCTGGTTAAACCCTCAGGACATGTTGCCAGCGCGATGGATCAATTGGACGATCAATTGCGGCAGGCGCAGTTGGCCAAGAAGGCTCCCAAAGCATGACAGATAAAGTCGTTGTGACCGGACTGGGAGCGCTCAGTTCGCTGGGAATCGATGTGGATTCCATGATGTACCGCTTGCGGGAGGGCTACAGCGGACTCGTACCTAGTTCTATCTTTGGTTATTCGACTGCATTGGGCTATGTGCATCCTGCCTTCGATACACCGGAAGATGTAGGCGATGTGTCCCGCGACAGGGGAACATTGATGGCTTTGGATGTGGCCAAACAGGCCATTACTCAAGCTAACCAGCAAGGTACTCTATCCCTTCATGGTGTCGCCAGAGGCGAGCTGGAAAATCAAGGCTTGCGTTTAGGGGTTTACTGGGGCGTTGGGCTGGCCGGTGCACACTGGATCGAGCGCAACTATCTAGAGTATTGCCCTGACCCGCAAGACTCCCGACCTTCGCCATGGACCGTACCGGCCATCATGCCAAATGCTCCGGCAGCAGCTATTGCCATGGAATACAAGGCGAGAGGTGCATGCGTCACTTTTGCGAATGCTTGTACATCTTCCGCTATGGCGATTGGCGAGGCCACTTTGGCGTTGCAGCGAGGAGACTTGGATGTAGCCATCGTTGGCGGCAGTGACGCCTCGCTTGTGCCAGGTATGTTGCATGCGTGGGCACGCATGCGCGTTCTAGCGAGAAACTCCCCCGATAGTGCAGACCACGCCAGCCGCCCATTCGATACAAATCGCAATGGCATCTGCTTGGCGGAAGGCGCTGCCAGCTTGGTCCTGGAACGCGAGGAGCACGCTTGGAATCGTGGTGCCAGAGCTTTAGCCCGTGTTGTGGGATATGGGCACAGCTGTGATGCGGTGGACTTGACTGAACCTGCGGCACTTGGCCAAGCCTTTGCGATGCAAAAGGCCCTTCGTCATGCTCACATTCCAGCGGCCGCCATCGGTTACGTCAATGCACATGCAACAGGAACCCGCAAGGGTGACGCCACCGAGATCATGGCGCTGCACCAAGTCTTGGGAGCCACTTTTTCCGACACACCGATTTCCTCGGTGAAGTCCGCACTGGGCCATACCGTCGGGGCGGCCGGGGCATTGGAGGCTGTGGTGAGCGTAAGAGCGCTTCAAGAACGCTGGATTCCACCGACCACCTTTCTTCG
The DNA here is from genome assembly GCF_002163715.1 of Curvibacter sp. AEP1-3. Classification (GTDB taxonomy): domain Bacteria; phylum Pseudomonadota; class Gammaproteobacteria; order Burkholderiales; family Burkholderiaceae_C; genus Allorhodoferax. The sequence goes on along the minus strand of NZ_CP015698.1, from coordinate 1,834,717 downwards.
CAACATCGACCCGCATTTCAGCGATGCCTACCTCCTTCGAGGACAAGGGATCAAAGTACCAGACCTGGAATACGTGATGAGTAACTCCTTCGGATTCGGGGGCAGCAACGCGGCACTCGTTTTTGCACAACCCTGATATCCCATTTGAATTATGCAAATCAGATTTGCCACTGAGGCAGACAAAGACGCCCTTATTACTCTTGCTCTGGAAAACCAGTCCGAAATAGCCCACGGCAACATCGACGTCAACCCGCAAAGGGTGGAAGAAGCACTGCGTGGAATGTTCACGCTGAATCAGGGTACCCATGTGCTGTTTGTCGCTGAGACCGCTGGCGGCGAGTTGGCGGGAGGTCTACTGGGTTGCGTACAACGCTACTACTACAGCCATGAACTTCAGGCCCAACTTATTCAATGGTTCCTGCGCGGACGTTATCGGGGGACATCTATCGCACCGCGTCTTGTCAAAGCATTTGTGGAATGGGCCAAGTCTCGCGGTGCGAGCGAGGTGTTTATGGGGATTACATCCGGCATCGCCGTGGAGCAGACAGACCAGATGATGCGGCGCATGGGCTTTACCCATTTAGGCGGCAATTACGCCGTCAACCTCAAGGCACAGCGCCAACGTGCCACTACCGCTTCTGGCCAGGACGCCTTGAAAAAGGATATGCCGGATGAGCACTGAACGCAAAGTGCATTCCCCCGCGCGTACCGGCTTGGATTGTGTGCGCATGATAGGCATGTATTTCGAGAAACCGATGGACAGCGAGTGGCTGTGGCGCGAGTTTGCGCAAGAGTCGATTGGTTTTGACCGTATATCGGTGTCTCGTGCACTCAAGCATTTGGGATTCAGCGTCACGCTAAAAAAGGTGAACGCAGCCACCCTGACTCAAGCAGTGTTTCCCGCGATGCTGGAATTCAAGGACGGCACCTTCGGTCTGCTTGGCAAGCTCAATGGACAAACGCTTCAACTACAGGTGCCTGGAGAGGCTAGTTCCAGATTGGTGGATATCCGGGATTTCCAGGACGTATTGGCTCCGCAATGGTTGTCCATCAAGAAACTCGACGTCCGGCTGAGTGGCGAAAAATTCGGAATCAGTTGGTTGTTTCAGTCCTTGCTCCGCTATCGGGGGCTATTGGGCGAGACCTTGATGGCCAGCTTTTGCCTGCAGATCTTTGCGCTGATCTCACCACTGGCATTTCAAGTGGTCATCGATAAAGTCTTGGTGCACAAGGGCTTATCCACTCTAGACGTCATCGTTCTAGGCCTGGCGGTGGCCAGTGTGTTTGAAATCCTTCTCACCGGCCTGAGGACCTACGTTTTGACACACACAACCAATCGGGTAGATGCCGAATTGGGTTCCAGGATTTACCGGCATTTGCTATCGCTGCCCATGACGTACTTTGCCACTCGAAAAGTGGGAGAAATCGTCGCGCGCGTGCGGGAAATGGAGGCCGTGCGTGCTTTCTTCACCGGATCCGGCCTCAGTAGCGGTATCGACCTGTTCTTCACGGTCTTCTTTCTGGCGGTAATGGCGTATTACAGCTGGGACTTGACCCTGGTGGTTGTTATCAGTCTGCCCTTGTTTTTGGCGCTAGCCATGACACTGATACCGTTGCTGAACAGGTATGTGGAAGACCGTTTTGTCAAAGCTGCAGAGAACCAGTCGTTTTTGGTCGAGTCGATTGCCGGGATGGAAACCGTAAAGTCCATGACTGCAGAGACCCGTTTTCAGCGGCAATGGGAAGAGAAGCTGGCTCAGTACGTTCGCGCCAGCTTTAAGACCGGACATCTATCCAACCTGACCCAGCAAGGCGTTCAGCTCATCAGCAAGGCCCTCAATCTGATTCTCCTATGGATGGGTGCCAAGCTCGTGCTGGAGGGAAAACTCTCGGTGGGTCAGCTCATTGCATTCAATATGTTGTCCGCCCGAGTGAACGCACCGATCCTGCGCTTGGCAACGCTGTGGCAAGAGATTCAGCAAATGCGGGTTTCGCTGCGGCGACTCGGTGACATCTTGGATAGCCCGGTGGAAGCTCCGCCAAATGCCTCACTGTCACTTGAGCGCTTGCAAGGGGATGTGCAGTTTGATGGTGTCGGCTTCAAGTATCAAAGCGATGGTCGGGACATTCTCAAAGATGTTCACCTGCACATCAAGCCCGGTGAGCTGGTTGGCATAGTCGGATCCTCCGGTTCCGGCAAAAGCACCTTGGCTAAATTGTTGATGAAGCTCTATGTGCCTAGCCGGGGGCGTGTTCTATTGGATGGCGCGGATATAGGCGGCATCAACCCTCTATTGATCCGCAGACAGCTCGCTGTAGTGACCCAGGACGTGGTGCTGTTCTCCAAATCGGTACGGGACAACATCGCCATGGGACAGCTAGATGTTTCCTTGGAAGCGATTATTGAGGCGGCCCGAATGGCCGGCGCCGACGAGTTCATCCGAAAACTACCCCATGGATATGACACGGTCTTGGAGGAACGCGGTAGCAATTTGTCCGGTGGTCAGCGGCAACGGATTGCGATAGCCCGTGCGCTGATCATGCAGCCCCGTATTTTGATACTCGACGAGGCGACCAGCATGCTCGATGCCGATACCGAGATGCGGTTCTGGGCCCATATCCGGGCTATTGCCGAAAAACGAACGGTGATTTCCATTACTCACCGGCTGGCCACTGTGCTGGATATGGACCGTATCGTAGTGATGGAAGACGGCTCAGTCGTCGAAGAAGGCATTCCCTCGGAACTCCTTCGGTGCAACGGTCGCTTTGCAGAGCTTTACCGCTTGCAGCTTGGCGTCAAGTCAGAGGGGCACACGCCACCTCAGTTGAATACACAGGGAGCTCTGGCATGAATGAGACTCCCAAGAGCGGGCTCCGCGAGCGATGGCATTCGCTGAAAGCGTGGTTTCGGCGCTATCCCTTGGAAGTTTTGGAAGGTGGAGACGTGCATACGTTTTCTCCGGCCATGCTGGAACTACAAGTGTCTCCACCCGCACCATTGGCGCGCAGCATTGCATGGACCATCGTTGTTGCCTTGCTGTGTTCAGTGCTTTGGAGCATCTGGGCAGAGTTCGATATCACGGTGTCTGCTATCGGTAGCGCAGTACCTTCGGACAAAACCAAGACCATTCAGGCACTCGAGGTCGGCAGGATTGTGGCTATCCATGTCAAGGAAGGACAAGCCGTTACACGTGACCAGGTCTTGATGTCGTTGGATGCGACCTTGGCCGCTGCAGATCGCCAAAAAACGGGGCAGGACACCTTGGACGCCCAGTTGGATGTTGCGCGACTCAAAGCCCAACTGGCGGGTAAAACCGAGTTACTGGATCCGCCGAAGTCAGCCTCGGCGTGGATGTTGCAGCGCCAGACGCATTTGCTGACCAGCCGTGTCGCGGAGCAATCGCAAAAGCTTGCGGTAATGCAGCAAGAGATTGCTCGCAAATCTGCGGATTTCGCCACCACACAAGCCACTATCAAAAAGCTGGAGGACGCTATTCCCATGCTGCTGCAGCGTTTAGATATGCGGGAGAAACTGTTCAAGGAAGGGTATTTCTCCGAAATGTCCGTGATTGAGGGGCGATTGGAAGTCTCCACCCAACGCAATGAACTTGCAGTACTTTATGAAAGACTCAAAGAGTCTGCATCTGCTCTCCATGCGGCACAACTCGCCCGCAAGCAAAGTCAGGCGGAATACATCTCCAAGGTCTCGGCCGAGCTGTCGGATGCCCAAAGACGCCTTCAAGTAGGTGAGCAAGAGTTTGTGAAGGCATCTTACCGAGAGTCATATCAGGAACTCCGGTCTCCCATCGATGGAACCGTCCAACAGTTGGCTCTCAATACAGTGGGCGGGGTCGTGAATGCTACTCAGAATCTGATGACTCTCGTACCTGTCGAAGGCGGTGTGGAAGTGCAGGCCAATGTTCTGAACAAGGACGTTGGATTTTTGCGGGTAGGTATGCCAGTCACAGTCAAGCTTGATGCATTCGAGTTCACCAAGTACGGAGTCCTCGAAGGCAAGGTGGTGTGGATCGCCGAAGACGCTGTGAAGAACGAGCAACTGGGACAGGTTTTTCCGGTCAAGATTTCTTTGAACAGCACCCGTCTTCCGATGACGGTGAACGGACAGCACCCCGAAATTCGAATCGGCATGTCCGTAGTTGCCGATATCGGCATCGGGACCCGCAAGGCCTATGAGTATTTCTTGGGCCCCCTACTGCGCTACAAAAACGAAAGCCTGAGGGAGCGGTGATGTTCAGAGGCAGACAAGAACTCGGCGACGTGACCTCAGGGCAAGAATCCCTGGATTCGCCGAAGCACACTTTCAGCCACAAGCGGAACGAGCGGACAGGAAAGTACTTACCAGCACCACTTGAGGTTCGCCTGCAGCGGTCCATCATGACCGTTTCTTTGAATCCCAAAGGATTGAAAGCGTTCACCATATCGGGCCCCGCCTTTGTGGCAATCGGCATCGTTCGTTGGGAACTGGAGTTCGGACTCTTAACGATCGATCCAAACGGAGACTACGTGCGGGTCAATGGCTCTTACAAAGAGCTGCTGGACCCCGTAGACGTGAGAGCCGCGATTTTCCGAGCCAGCCAAAACTGGAATGCACCTTCAGATAGTGAATTTCATTTGAACGCAACTCTGCCAGTTTCCGATGAGGTCAGTCTGAGCAAGCTAGCGCTTCCAGACCCAGTGATGCGAAAGAGCTTCACTGGGTCCTCGAATCTTGTGATCAATTTGCCCTTCACACCACTCAAAAAGCATCCACTGAAACCATCTTTTGTAGGTTCTTGCGAACCCTGATAACGACTTTCACCCACACCTTTAGTTCAATCACAACGACTGACCAACATGCGACTCTTCAAGCTAAACGCACAATCAATTGCTCTATCGACTTTCACTGCAGCTTTGCTCACTGCTTGTGGCGGAGGAGGTGGGGGTGGCTCCACCCCAGGCTCTTTGTCAGGCACGGTGATCGACGGCTACATTGAAGGCGCCAAAGTCTGTTTGGACGTCAATTCCAACGGAGCTTGCGATACGGGTGAGCCCTCAACCACGACGGACAGTGGAGGCAGATACAAACTGGATACGGGAAGTATCGACACCAGCGGGCTGATTGTCATCGCGGAGATTCCTGAAACAGCCAAAGATTCAGATGACGGTGGTTTGACCTTGCTTGCAGCCGGAAAGTCTGCCTACACCATGGCGACATCGGCGGCTGTGCCGTCCGTCGTGACCCCCATCACCACCATGATTGTGGGCAAGGTCAAAACAGACAATGTTTCCTCCGCCGTTGCCAAAACACGCGTGCTGGAAGAATTGGGTCTGCCACCTGACACCAATCCCCATGATGACCATGTCGCCTCGGGTAACAGTGTCGTCCACGGAGCCGCACGGCAACTCGCAGCACAACTCCAACAGGCGCAAAAAGATCTGCAAATTGGCACAACCGCACAGCAACGTCTGACAAAACTCCAAGAATCCATCAAGGTGGCACAAGACGGAGCCGGATCAATCGGCTCGGAGGCCTCGGGCACCAATCCTTTGAACTTGCCAACCACACTCTCAAATGTGGCTACAGGAAGGTTGTTTGCTTACAAAATGCCAAGCGCATTGGGTAAACAGATTAATGCGACAGCCATGCTGTTTACACCGAAGACTACGATGCCCCAGGGTGGTTGGCCATTAGTGGTCTTCGGCCATGGAACTGTAGGTGTTGGACAAAACTGTGCGCCCAGTGTGACCATGAAGGCAACCGGCGCATGGGGGTATGCGGACCTCGTATCGTTGCTCGTTTCAAGGGGTGTCGTGGTCGTTGCCCCTGACTATGAAGGGCTCGGGAGTTCCGACATGGGGGTAGCAGCAGGTCACCCATATCTTGACCTTGGCAGTGCAGGGCGTTCTATGGCACTAGCGGCTGTAGGCGCCAAAAAGCTACTGACCACACAGCTCTCTGGCGCGTGGGCGACTTTGGGACACTCCCAGGGCGGGCATGCTGCCTTGGCAGGTGCCCAGTTCGCTGGACTGGCCAGGAAACAAGAGTCAAGCTTGAGCTACAAAGGTGCCATCGCCATTGCCCCAGCATCCAATTTGAAGGTGTCGCTGAATACCATGTGGGCTGGAATTCAAATCAGCTCGGCCAATCCTGCGAATTACCTTACAGGTTACGACGCGGTGGGAATCAGCAATCTCTACGCTGCGTACATGGTCAAGGGAACCGAAAGCACGCCAACACCGGTATCCAAGAATAGCGTGTTCGGCTCAAGAATGCTGGCCGTCTATAACGACAAAGTCGCGACGCAGTGTCTGACTGATTTCACCACATCCATCACCAATGATGTCACTCAATACGCGGCAACTAGCGGTGCAACACCAGCTGGATATCCCGGTGTCATCAATTCTGGGATCAATACACCGCCCGTCATTCGGGTAATGAATATGAATGAGCCGGGCCAAGTGAAGTTGCCCGGTAACACTCTGATTGTTCAAGGATCAGCCGACACCACGGTGCTGCCTTCCAGTACTCAAACCCTGCTGACCACTATGCGTTCGAAGGGGTCGCAGGTGTCATTGAGCTACCACGAGAGCAACTCTGCCACCCATGGTGGCGTACTCAGTATCCCCTCAGCTCAGACCGCGGTCATCAACCATCTTACGAATTTGTTCACAGGCAACTAGTTGAACTGCCAGACAGTACATCCAGCAAAAGTAGCTGGTTGTACTGGACTTGCTCTTAAGCCGCCCCATTGACCCAGCGTAAATCTAGACTGGAGTAACTGATGAATCGCTTAGTGCTCATCTACTAGCTTGCAATTGCCTTAAGGAAATTGACAAGATAGACATCGAACTTTCGGTTTGTCTGATCCTTGAAGAAGTGGCCTATGCACTATTGAGGTGCCGCAGAATTGAAATTCGTAACTTCGGAGTCCTAGAGGAGCGCAATCACCCAAGTACGTTACACCTTCATCCTCGGCATAATGTCAACGTCGCTCGTTACTCCCGCACCACACTAAGGACTCCATGGTTGGCACTGGTAGGTATTGGTTCAGACTATGGGCGATTACTACAGGTAACCTCTATAAACACTGGGTTCTTGCTGGGTTGCGCAATGCACACTTCCACCACCAGCGGCAATAGCATCCATGCGCAACTGCTCTACCACCCGCGTAGGAAATACCTGCTGCAATAATGTTTTGGATGCACGGTCCGCCTTGTCATCCCCAAATTTTTGCGAAATCACCGCCCCATTACACAGATAAAAACCAATATAGCCAGCTGCAAACGTAGCGGGATTGTATTTATTACTAAAGGTATCCGGTGCCTGGAGCGTCAATACCTCAAGTTTATGGCCGTGTGCGTCTTTGGACTTACGCAAGATTTGCAAATGTTCCTTGGTTACTGCATGGTCATATGACTGTGGATCAGGATCAAACCCTGCCAAGACCACGCCAGAGCCGGCAAAACGGGCATAGAAATCGGTATGCCCGTCAGTGATGTCATGGCCTTTGATGCCGGGCAACCAAATAATGTGCGACAACCCCAGTACACGCTTGAGTTCGCGCTCAATAGTCAGTTTGCTAACACGAGGGTTGCGATTGTCATTGAATACACAGCTTTCGGTCACGATCGCCGTCCCTCGTCCGTCCACTTCAATGCAGCCACCTTCCATGACTAGTGCAGTATCCACTAATGGCACGCCTGCTTTAACTGTGACTAGGCTTGCTACTTTGGCATCGTTGGTATGTGTCTGCTTGTTGCCCCAACCGTTGAAGTTGAAACTTACTCCCGCTCGTTCCCCCAATTTGGCCCTATTCACTACAAAGCAAGGGCCGGTATCGCGTATCCACAAATCATCCACCGCTGCATCCACCAGAGTGATGTTGGCACCTTTAACAAATCGCTTGGCAGTGGTGAGGTCTTCGCTGCGCACGAGCATTGACACGGGTTCATATTTGGAAATGGTGCGTGCCAATATGGCCAAGTCGTGTTGTACATCTGGCAGTAAATCCTTTCCCCATACACCAGCACTCGCACCAAAAGACATCCAAGTGCGGAGGTGGGGCTTACCTTCGTCAGGCATGTGCCACTTGGATGGGCTATTGCATAGGGCGGGTGCGTTCAGAGCGATCAGACTTGCACTCGAAAAGACCCCTGCGGTTTTCAACACAACACGGCGCGTGCTCATACTTGCTTTTAGAACAGTTAAATAAATGTTGACACCAACAAACTAGAAAATGCGATGACTATCCCGCCCATGTAAAGGCGCAGAGTTAATTGGTAGTAGGGCATCACATCCTCTGGCGGAACCGGTGACAGCATGCGGTACATCGCAATCAAAAGCATCACAACACCCATAAGAGATCCGGTAAACACCAATTTGTCAGCCAAAGTTGTCAGCTTGAAGGCCGGTTCCGTGACCCACTGACCCAAAAAACCAACCAAAAAGCCCAACATGACACCAATTGATGTGACCATGGGTTGCCGATAGTCCTTGATTTCCATTACCTGATCCATTTCCAAAAAATGATTAATGAGATTAATCGACAAACGAGGGGGAGAGAGCTGCTGACCGATAGTTACAGCTTTCGCTGCATCTTTGAGCTACACATCGGCTAAAAGCTGACGCATAGTTGTCACCGATTTTCGTTGTGATGTTGGGTTTTTTCTCTTGATACGGTGACCAATTTATGATTAATCCGATGGCGTTTTCAATGGAATACGCGACCGCGAAAGTCAAGAAAAACCAATTGGAAGTAAACACATTTCTTACCAGAAGAAATCAAAGTGTCAGGTTTCCAGGTAGTTGTTCAGGCCTAAGAAAAAGTGGAGATATCAGGAAGATATAAATCACTGCGCTGCCGAGATAGTGACAAATCGGGAAGCCGAAAAGTCCTCCGCTTACGGATGGAAACGTGTGGCATTGGCATCGGTAGGCGGTTTCGCCTTGAGGCCGCAATTAACCGAGTTCTTATTGGGTGCGGGTCTTGGCACTTGCAGATTGCGGCCCAAACTGCGCGTTGAACCAACTGTTCGACATACCATCCGTTTACACGAACAAATGTTCCATCAGGTGCTATGGCTAGTAAGCCCAAATTCATGCCGCGCCGAATGGTTCCAATGACTTTATATCCTTGCGGGTGCATGATAATACTTCGCAGACTTAACGGCCGCAGAGAAACCACAAGCGGGTTTTTGCCCTGTCGTTTGCGTAGCGCAATGGGTTTAATGTCGTCCACTTGCATTCTCCATGAAGGTTGACAAGTTAAACGCTCATTCGCAAATCAATCATCAGATTTGTTTATTGGGATACAAACTTCTTATCTGGATAGACCGAATGTTTTACAGGCATTCCTCAGAATCCAGCCATTCAACAAATCAAAGCAGCCCATTGCTTTTTTGGGAGAGTATCTGACTTACAGCAATCTTCCATTGCTTTAGAGCAATCTGATCGATCACGTTTAACTGATCGCATTCTCCAATGGTGCGTGAGAACATTCTTGCCACTTGACTTTCTAATCATAAATTCTGATTCTCGCCACTGGGTAGCAATCTTCTTGTTGCTCGGATTGGATATCTGGGTACAATTAAGAATAAAAAAGCGTTTTCAATTCCATCCGACAGCAAGACAGTTGCTATTTGGCGTAGGTTCGCATGATTGGTCGTAGGGATCTGACGTGAAGAAGTCAAGATTTACCATGAACGAATTTTCGTCACTGGTGGGTAGTATCCGAGCCGTGTTGACGTTGCCAGAGGGCTATGTGACGTTTGTACACAGCGTACGTTTGCGCATGGAGGTACTCAGCTGGGCCTTGTTTGGTCGACTCCTACACCAAAGAATGATTTGGTCGCAAGACAAGCATCTCGCTCAGATGGTGAAATCTGGAACTTCCGAGGTTTTCGCAATTGTAGTGGTCATGCGAAACTCCTTGAAGCACTACTACACGTGCATTGAGCATGCTCACGATGCGTTGACAAGCCCGAAAGTGTACGCAGCTCACATTAATCTTCAGGAACTTTGCCAGCGGCTGGAAACTGCCAGCAAACGCGGGCCTATGTCTCTTCACGACAGAGAGAAATCAGTAGAAGTCCTGAGGATGTACGTCGCGCTCGAAGAATGGGTGTTGTTAAAGACAAGTAAAAAGCTTTAGCTGCTTAAAGTGAAAGTGATGCATCTTCATGGATCTGTTTTTTGAAAGGGCTTGATGTCCCCATATACCGGCGCTGCCATCGGTAGCCAAGGCGCACATGCATATTCCGGCTTAACTGATCACCCATTCCGGAAATCGTTGATCAATCTGCCGGTGTTCATCCCTTTGCCCTCAGATCAAGTCAGAGCGCCCTTACCTGAGGCTAGACAGGTACCGACCCAAAGTGGAAAGCAGAAAGCTAAAGATGGATAGTTTAATTCAGGCGCTCGAAAGCAGACGTACTTGAGTAAGTGAAACCGGAGCAATATGGCTATCATGAAGTCATTTATCGCGAATCAGACTCATTGCCGGACATATGAAATCGACCCCCCCCTACATGGTCAATTTGGGTGATGGGTTCAAATTACCAGATAATCCTGGATTAGCCTGTCTTTTTGGCTTTACTTGCTGATATTCTGTTTTCTCACCTGCTACTCCCGTTCGTGATGCATTACTTTAATCATGCTGCCTGCGGACCTCTTGCCGATGCTGCGCTCCAAGCAATGTATATCTATGCCCAACGCGAGCAAAAAATAGGTGGGTACGGTGCAGCAAAAGAAGCTCAGGCCGATATAGAGAGACTTTACCGAAGCATCGCGGCAACGATTCACGCTTTGCCGCAGGACATTGCGCTAACGCAGGGAAATAGTGACGGATGGAGCCGTATTGTGAGCGCTATGGACTGGAGTGACGGCGGACGCATTTTGGCTCATCGCACTGAATGGGGAGGTAACCTTGGAGTCCTGATGCAGCTGTCGGCCCAGTATGGGGTGCAAGTTGAAGAGATCCCTAGCGACTCTGATGGAGCAATGAGCCTGGACGCGCTTGAAATGCAATTGCGCACTCCTGCTAGCCTTGTGGTTCTAACGTGGATGCCCGCAAATGGCCCGCTGGTTCAGCCGGCAGAAGCAGTGGGAGATCTTTGTGCACAGTTTGGCGTTCCGCTGTTGGTGGACGCAGCGCAAGCTGTCGGTCAGTGGCCCGTGGACGTTGGACGGTTGCAATGCTCTGCATTGACGGCACCTGGACGCAAATGGCTTTGTGGACCGCGTGGCACAGGCTTTGTCTATATTCACCCTAGTTTTCTATGCAGGTTGCGGCCACTGAGTGCAGATCACTTTTCGCGGCCATGGCAATACGGAACAACTTGGGCATATCGAGGGGATGCTCGGCGGCTGGAACATTCGGAAGCTTCCATAGCTTTACGGCTTGGCTTGGGTGCTGCGATCAGTGCCTGGAGCAATTTAGGCGTAGAACATATACATTCCGAAATCCAGAAGCGGGCAGATTGGCTAAGAACTGAGCTGGAGGCACTGCCAAGCATTCGTGTCCAACGGACCGGACGACATGCATCCTCAGGTATAGTTACCTTCGAATGTGCCAGTCATTCCGCAGCTCAACTTCACCGAAGACTAAATGAGCTAGGTGTGGAGGCCGCCATCAGTCCCATCGCGTTTACTCCCTGGGACATGCAAGCTAGGGGTTTGGGTGAACTCTTAAGACTTTCACCTGGTCATGATACGTCTTACAGAAGCCTTCAATACTGCCTCGATGCATTGAAAGAGCTTGTTTCGCAGACTTGATGCAATCGCGGCTCCAAACCCAAGTCCAGTTCACTTGAAGTAATCTGGTTGGCTATACAAATCAACATGGATAACGAGTGGCAGCTCGCAGTCAGACGCTACTCAAATCCGGGGGGGACGTCGAAAGTATCGCGAACCTGATGGAGTGTGCTTGAAGAAATGTTTCTAAAAAAACAGTGCTGTGCGCTCCTACGCATACAGCCGCAGAATCATCGTTGCCAATACTCACGCCTGCAAGCGCTTGAAAGAAATGCTAACTTGTCGAGTAAGTTCTTCTGAACGAAACTGCAAAAACCATACATAAGTGCGCTTAAGCAGCAATCACACTCGTGGCAATCTGTAGCGAAAGAGTTAGTTGTAGTAGACCTAAGTTGCAGCGTCTTGGAGAAAAAATCAGCGTAATAACGGCTTGAATCGTTGGTAGCCGCGTCTTTATGACTCTCTGCTAACTTTGGTTGTTATCAGTTTTAGCTAGCGTAGCCGACCACTCATCGAGCTGTACTGTCTACCGAGCTTGTTCCATGAGGAACGGACAGTTTGTCGTAGGAAAGACCGTTGTAAACGTACCTTTTTAATCCTTGTCCATCTGGTTTTTCGCAGTCTGGCATTTTATTCCTTTTTGCGTCACAGGTATCTGACACATTTGAGGAGATGCGCAGATCATCTAAAGTTAAATGCAGTGCCCAAGTAGTACAAAAGAAATCGGCGATTGACAATCGGTTCTGCAATTGCTTTTGCGAGCTTGTCCTTGTTAAATAAATTAATTTGGTTAAATTGATTGAATAATATCAATATATTCTCTGTATTTTTATAGACACTAAATTTAAGATTTTATGTTCGAAATGTTCCCTTGGGAACATTTCGCTGTAAACATGCAATCCTACTTTTATAAGATCATGGACCTTCATAAACTAGGATTTCACTATGGGTAATTTAAGTCAATATGGCGGTGGATATGCGTATCAAAAATTGCGCTCTTTAGGTTGCTCGGAATCCACAGCTAGAATTTATGCTGCGAAGACATCCATCAAATCATTTGGGGCGGGCGAATTAGTTTGGACCAAAGGACAGAACATTACGCATTGGTGCACCATTATCAATGGCCTAGTGTCTTGCTCTTTGGTGACTCCTAATAAAGAAGATGTACATGTAGCTTTGTTTGGAGAGAATTCATGGTTTGGTGAACACTCCATTCTTTCCCAAAAACCCAGCTTTGCTAATTACAGTTGCTTGGTACCGGTAGATATCCTTCAGATTGCATCGTCATCGGTTCACGAACTCCTCGAAACCGAAATTGCATTTGCTTCCAAATTAGCAAAAATTTCCGCCTGGCGAGTCCAGAGAACATCTGAAATGCTAATGTTAATGCGTCTAGGCAACCCTGCTTTGCGATCAGTCATTGGAATTAGTCAGTTTGCCGAAACGTTGGCGTATAACGCCGACAGGCCTCCCACAATTGGGTTTGGTTCAGAGATAACAATCCCTATTAACCAAACTGTGTTAGCTTCGCTTTGTGGTGTCTCTCGAAGTAGATTGTCAGCGGTTATTCACGCCCTCGAGAAACATGGTTGGTTAAGACTTGAGTACGGCAGGATTGAAGTACTTAATTTGCCTGCGTGGCATGCTTTTGCCTCGACGAGGAGAAACATGAACGATACAAAATATGATCCAACTATTGAAGATCTAATCGAATCTCTATATCACAGTGCCCCACACTGATTTTTCAAATCGAAGATAAAAATCGCAAACAGATAGTTTATTGAATTATAAAGACTTGATTTTTAAATCGAATTGCAGTCTGAGAATTAAATGTTCAACTTTGAGCATTAGAACTTTATCAATTTCATCTTTAACCTCAAACGAATACTCGTCTCGCAGATAAAGCGAATCTCTAATTTGAAGCATTGTTGCAAGAATTTCACTTTTTGTCATACAAGCCCTTCATGTACCAGCTTCTTCTTTGTATCTAAAATCGTCGGCAACTAAACTAATAGGTGCATCACTTTGAATTCGTATACCAGAAATGCGTATAAGTCGTAGCAAATCGATAGTTGACTTATAGACATAGGGTTCACCATCCACTACAGCAGCTAAAAATTCCTCACCTTTGATTACCAACAATATAGGACATCTAAACCTGTCAACAGAAAGTAGCCCGTCACTTTGAATTGGAAGTACACCGTCACCACATTCCATACTTAATCTCCGTTGGACTTAATCACAAGTTCGATATTTTCCGAACTTTGCTTAATGTATGCGATTGTTTTTTAGTCATTTGGAGCTTCTGTGAACTTCTCTTCACTTCAAGCTCGACTAAATACGACTTGGAGAAAAGGGCGCACCAAAGCTTGAAACTTTCTTCATCTTTATCATTGGTGTTTTCCCTAAAAGTAGTTTTTACTGACATCATATAGTCAATAAATTAGCGCTCAAAAAAGCTTGTCGAATTCATATTAGGCAGCGGCATAGGAATTGTCTCAACCCATTTTGAGTGGGAATTCTTACGCCTGGGGCTAGCTGTCTCATGAAGAACGCCATGCATAAACGCATTCAGTTCGCGGACATCAAAATTTCCTTTGAAGCAAGGCAAAGCGAGAATTCCAGAATTGTTGCCGAGAATAACAACATTGACAGATTTGGCATCATTAAGAACAGAAGCCAAGTCCCTCCAGCTCAAGTCCTTTGCAAAAACAATTGAAACATCAGGATGTGGAGCAATTTCTCTAATGCTTTCATTCCACTCAATCCAACGATAACCCTGTGCCACGGCTACTTTGAACTCACAACGAATTTTTCGTGCAACATCCAGAGCGTTTCGTTCAAAATTCACTAGTTGATATAAAAGCATGAAGGGCCTCCGGATAAATTCATCGATTCAATAGAATCAGTTTGATTCAAGTTTGATTTGTTTACGTTGATGTTGTTCTTCCTGAGAAGATCAATGCACTCTTCAACAATAACGCAATCAAAATTCCTGTTTCTCGCAATAAAGTCGGCGTGCAATAGCTCCAAAACATTCAATGCTTTGTCAGTAGCAGGGTCACTAAAATCGGTCATGTCTACCCCTCTTTGTAATACTTGACCGTTACTTTAGTTCCGAGAACTCTTCCGCAACTCGTCAATTGATCACACGGATACAAACTTGTTGAAGTTGCATTCTTTATCGGACTTTTGCTCCGCATCAAGGGAAGGGAAATGAATCGGGCTCAAAGGAGGTCCAGATACTCATTGCGAACTCGGAGTGAAAAAGCGTGGCAAGTCATCGGGCGAAAAAAGTGTCTGTCAATTATGCGAATGCCATGTTTTGTAAGCTCAAATATGATGAATTAAACCGAAAGCATCGAAAGGTGTGGCACTTCGAATTCGGAAGATGGGATTGATGGTTGGCACTTCGGTGTGAACGTCCCAAAAAAGGAAGGCGTTTACCGATCTCGCACTAAGGGCGTGCCAAGTGAGGCTTGTCCGTTAAATGCGAACTCTCATCAAGTGGTCTGCGCAAATTGTTTCGCAAAACACAATCTGGGCAATATTTGGGTTTGAATTTCGACAAGAATTTAAACTTTAATTAACCTCAATACGATTGTATGCACGACTCCGAAAAATTAGACATGCGGTACAAGTTGCTAAAAAGCTCGGCAAATGATCCGCATCAGGAGAACACTTCGATTGAAGAAGGAAAAAAATTAGATAAAATGGACTATCTAATTAAGGAGACAGGCAATCGACTAGTGAGGATAGAGGCGAAACAAAAGGCTATATTAAACGGTTCTGCTACAAAAGAAGATTTAGAGAAAGCCAAACGATTTTTTGTATTCTGGATTTTGTTTGCTATTGTTTCAATGCCGTTGATTGGAATACTGTTCAAAAAATTAATTGGTTAATTGGTTAATTGGTTAATTGGTTAATTGGTTAATTGTCTTTTGTGACATCATCACGCATTTCGGTCTGGGTTCTGGATTTCAGTGTAATTTCATTGGTTTTGAACAATTGACTTTGTATTGCTGCAGCGCTTTCTAGTAACTCCAGCCAGCGTTCTCACAATCCCCAGTGAAAGGCAATGTTGATGAATCTAATTTGGGCGCAGGTGACTTGACCGGGGAATTTCGAGCCAATTGAAGCTTGAGAGAATGCTCTCCTCTGCAAGGGGAGACGGGAATGAAGCAGGGTCGATTCAGCAATGAGCAGATTGTTCGGATACTGCGTGAGACTGACCAGGACAGCGTGGCGGTGGTGGCCAAGCACCCCGGAATGAGTGACGCCACCATCTACATTTGGCGCAAGAAGTTCGGTCAACTCGATACCTATGAGGTCAGGCGGCTCAAGGTGCTGGAGGCAGAAGACGCCCGCCTGAAGAAGACGCTGGTCGACTGTGACCTGGAAATGGAGGTCATTGAGGAAATCAACGCAAAAAAATGGTGAGCGCACTGGCCCGGCTGAAACAGGTCCGCTAAGCGGTACCGCGTGGACTGAGCCAGAGGCCGGCGTGTGCGCTGATGAAGACAGCGCGTTCAGGGCCGCATAACGAATTGCGCTCGCCGGTCAAGGACGGACCAGTGATTAAAGCCGCGAAGGGCTTCTCGGGCCAGTTTCCGCGCTTTGGCGCACGCCGCATCCACCTCTTTCTGAAGCGCCGGGGAAGGACGATGGGGCGCGACCGATGCAGCCGCATCTGGAGTGCTGCAGGCCTGCAGGTGCCGCCCAGGAAGAAGCGGCGCAAGCACCTTGCTCCAGCCCGGCCCCGTCCGATGCCGCCCATGAGCCGTAACTCTGTGTGGTGCTACGACTTTGTGTTGGACTCCTGCGCCAATGGCCAGCAGTTGAAATGCCTGGCGGTGGTGGACGAGTACACACGGGAATGTTTGGCCATCGATATGGCGGGCTCCATCTGCTCCAAACGGGTGATCGCCGTGCTGAGCCAACTCGTCAGAGTGCACTGTGCACCACGCTATCTGCGCAGTGACAACGTACTAAATGCAATAGGTGTGTCAAAAGAAGGCAACATCATCCCGAGTCGGTTCGCAAAAGCGAAACGGTAATACTCAAAGAGCAAGCAACAGAGGTCTCAGCAGTATTCCGCATAAATAGTTGCCCCAGTTAACCATAGTGGAAACAAGATTCCTGGATTCAGGCAGCATGATCTTCACCGTACCTAAAACAATGTGAGCAGCCCAGCGGAAAGTCCAAGCATTATCTAAGTGGTCCCCAGCTCACGCTGGCGCCACGACGGCCCTACTGAGAGGGAATGATCTGCTGGGCAAACTCTGTTCATAGAACTGCCGATACGGCACATTCGTCTTAACTATTCCATGGGCCACGCGACCCATCTTGGACGCTACGGCGGTCAACGCTTTTCGTTTGAGATCAGGATCCTTGGGATTGGAGCTGACATAGCGCTCATACTTGTCCCAAAAGCTATTCTCCCTGACTCTGACTGAAATGGTGGCGGCAAGCCAAAAAGTCAGTCGGAGTCCGGCGTTTCTGCGTTTGGATAGCCGCTCTTGACCGCGAAGGCTACCAGACTGACTCTTGGCAAGATCAAAGCCGCAGTGTTTAAGGAACTGGCGATGGTGTGCGAATCGACACATGTTCCCGGTTTCTGCCAGTATGGTCTGCGCGATGATTGGCCCAACACTTGGAAGTGATTTCAAGTTCTCGTAGCCGGCGTTGCCAATCAAGGATTGCTCCGATCGTTTCTCTATTTGATCGCGCAATGCCGATATAGATTGGTACTGGCGCAGCGTTAAGCGAAACGTCTCAACAGCAAGGCTGTCCGGAGAATGGGGTAGCGCGGCTGAAAGAACCGCAATCTCCCACATCTCTTTGAGTTTGTTCTGTTTATCTACTTTGCGCCCGACCAAGTTCCATGCCGCCTTAGAAAATTCCTCAAAACTCATCTGCCTGACGTGCGCCAGGGTTGGGAATTCGATCATGAATCGAATCCACCAGTCGTTACGGGAGGTACACCAATAGCGGTGCATCTCAGGGAAGTAGAGCGGCAAATGCTGGTTAACGATTGAATGCTGGATCTTTGTTCTCGCCCGCGAGACCTGGTAGTAGGTCTTGGAGATTTCTTGCAGATCGTGGTGCCCCGCCATTATTCGCTCAAAGTAGGTTTGCACGTTGCCACGCTTGAGCATCTCCAAAATCACTGCTGCATCCTTGGGATCATTCTTGTCCCAAGAATTGAACATCGCTTCCCGATAGCGGGACTGTGCCACGGAGGAAATGGATACAAACTCCACGCCTGCAGCCAAAAGGCGGTACGCGAGCGCGCGGTGATAGTCGCCTGTGGGCTCCATCGCAGCCCGGCAGTTGCCACCAAGGCCCTTGAGAAAGCAATCAAACGATCAAAGTCCGAGGCAGTGTTTGCCATCTTGAATCGATGACGTTGACCAGCAGCTGTTTCAATCAGCACAGCGTTCCAGTAGCGGGCAACATCAATTGCAACCCAATGCAGTTCAGATTTACCATTAACAATGTCAGCCATCCTAACGGTCTCCTTAGGAAGTAGGTAATCCAAAGGATGCACGCTGCCAAAGGTGGCTGACAATTATTTTGCATTTACTACGACAAAGAGTTCTGCAGTCGTGCCATGCTGACCTGGGCCCATGCACGGGGCGTGCAACTGATCCTGATCGAGCCTGGCAAACCCAATCAGAACGCATACATCGAATCATTCAACGGTGGTTTTCGGGATGAATGCCTGAATGAACAATGGTTCACAAGCTAGCAGCATGCCCGCGTTGTGATGGAAGCACGGAGAAAGGAATACAACGAAGAGAGACCTAAACGATCCCTTGGAGGTCTGACTCCGATGGACTACGCCAAGACACTTATTCAAAAACAGTTAAATTAACCCTAGGACTCCAAAGCCCAGTGCTACTGAAACTGGGGAGACGTCGATGTCGCTGATGGCTTCGATCGCGAGAAAGCCTTGCCGCTGCGTCACAAACAATTGTTCCGCCTCATTGAGAGAGCGGCCGAGCTGCTCTGCGGCGGCGGCCAATATCTCAGCTTGAAAATTGACGATCGCCGGTTCGGGTTTAATGAGGTCTAACGTAATGTATAGAGCAAAACCTGCTCCATAAACTAGCGCGTGCTAGATATTCTGACCATCGAATCCTCCCGAAATTCGCTTGCCGTCTAGCTTTCCAAGGAATGTATTGTTTTTTTGTAAGGGGTATTCGCTTAGCTCCAATTAGAGCTTACCCTGCGCAGGGTAAGTATCCATAAACCATCAATGTTTCAGAGAATCATTGATTCCCATGATCATTGCACGGCATTGAGCGGATTTTCTGTAGAAATACTGGCAAATCTGAAGTAATCGTCTGCCAGACGATGTCCATGTCTACTTGGAAGTAGCCGTGCGAAAGTACATTTCGCATCCAATATGCATCGTCCCAGGGGAAGTCAGCATTATTCTTTGCGAACTCCTGATGAAGAGTTTGCACGTTGTGGGAGGCTTCGCCGATGATTTCAATATTGCGAATCACAGCATCCTGAATCAACGTGTTCCCCAGCCAAACATCTTTGTCAATGCCTTTGGTATAGGTCGCGATTCGTTCGATGGCTTGAGCGATGTGAATCAAATAGTCAGGTAAACGAAGATCTACCTTCTTCATACCGGTTGCGCCTCAGCCAATACGTGGGCTCTGAATTTCTCTGGGAGCGATTTCGGCGTCAGGACATCCACAGGCACGCCCAACAATGCCGTCAGCCCTTTTTTAATCCTTGCAATATCTAGCAAGCTAGTGTTCGGGGTGGGGTCCACCAGAATATCCAAGTCACTGCTTTCGGTGTCATCCCCATGCAGCACAGAACCAAAAACACGAGCGTTGAGCGCATTGTTCATCAGAACAATACGAAGAATTTCAGTGCGATTGATTTTGAGCGCCTCGGAAGGTTTCATTTCTGCATTCCGCTTGTCCGCAAGGGGACCGTTGCATGCAATATATCTCATAGAACCACTCCAATGGAATAAACAGAGCAATCGCGCCCACGGGGCACATTTGCACCGTGAGGGTTTAATTTCGATTCGTTTCCGTAGCTTTGTCGAACTCCGAGCTCGACTGTAGTTGACATGCCGCTTCAAGAGCAACGCGATGAGCCGAAACTCAAGGTTTTGCCAGTGTAGCCATTGCCCATTTTTTCAGCAATCGGCAATCACATCACCATACTTGAGAGGGCCCGTGGCTACCGCCTGCTGCAGCAGGCGGTAGAACAGCAGCCCCCTAGAATTGGACGTTCTCCGGTTGAACCGGAACATGAACTCGTCCAGGTAGTTTTCCAATTGGCTGGACTGCACCGACCCGTGATTGGTTCCCATCTTCTAGCGCTGCAGCAAGGCTGCCACCCGGTGAACGCCTAGCATGGACTGATGGGCTGGGACATCGGATCCCAGGTGAACCGTTACTTTGTGTTCAAACCCGAGATCTTCAATCTTTCGATAGGCGCCCGATCCGTCGCTATGCACTTTGGACCCTGCTTCGACGGTTTCCATGATGAAGGACTGGAGGCTTTGCTGGTTTCCACGATCCAGCCGCTTGATCCGGATTCTTACGAATCCTTTGGGCAAGACCTCCACTGCAATCGCCACCATTGCTTTGGTCGCATTGCTTTGCTGCGTATACCAACTAATACCGCCATCCATTCCAATCCAAACCCTACCAGTCATTCCAGCCCAAAGTAGGCCACTCAATCCAATAGAAACCTGCCAGCCCAGCATTCATTCAATGCCACTGAATTGGCCTGCTCATTGGCCAATTGAAACGGTTAGCTGGACCATACCCATAAATGTCTCTGTATGGCTCGAAGCGTTAGTACATTTTTCCCGAAGGCTTTCAGTCAAAATGAAACGCCGAGGGTACGAATCAAGGTGGGAGCGACAGCGTGCTACATCACTCTGAACAGATGGCACCACTATCAAGTGAAAAGGCGGCTCATCTCTGCCTCTTGATCGGCGGTGTAGGCAACCACTCCAACAGGGACGCTCGCAGACAGCTGATGACGTACTTGAATGGCCTCAACTTGCGTGAAGCCGCCACACAATTCGATGAGCTGTGTGCCAGACTGGGCTGCGTCATTGGCGACAAGAATTGCAGTAGCCAAGTCTGACACGCCAACGACGACGGTTGTGAAATGTGCTGACGAGAGGATGGCACGGTGAACCTCTGGGGAATAGCCCGGTGCCTTGACGATGAATGTGAAGCGCGAGAGTGGCATCTTGTGTAACCTAACTATGAAGATATCCCGCAAAATGGCGGTACATCATGGAAACGAGTCGACAAACCTGCCTATAAACATTTGCAGTACACCATGTAAACAAAATACTCCTCTTACTTGGATGACCAACCCAAAAGGCCGCTTTCGCGGCATTGTTGAATTAAAAATCGCTCCTAAGCTGACACACCATTGTTGCCGATTGTCGCCAGGCCGCTCGACTTCAACCCCTCGTAACGGTGGCGGACATAAAGGTGCAACAGGTGGCTGGTTTTGTACTGGAATGTGTGGCCTACTTTGAATTAGAACGGGCGGCGGTATTCACTGGAATACGCAGCTTTGCCGCACTTTGGCAGAAAGGGGATGTTTGCGATCAGTCAGAGCCTAATAGGACTCATCCACCTCGACTTCCCCATGAAGCAGATCGCGGTCTGGTCGAACCACGCGCGGCGCAAGCGGTGAAGCATGGTCCAGGTTGTCTCGTAGCTCCCAAGACCGAGTACACGCTGCAACCCCAAAGCACTAACGCCCTGCTTCTGGTTCGTGATATATCAGATAGCGGCGAACCACACCCTTAGCTCTGTTCTAGTGTTGTCAAAGATTGAGCCCGCAGTTACGGAAGCCTGAAATTTGCAGTGTCGGCACATGATCCTGCCTCGGGTCGAACGCGATGGAGTGTCTAGTACCGAGCACTTGGGGCAGACAAACCCGACTGGCCAGCGCAGGTGTTTCAGATAGGCCCTGCAGGGGTCCTCAGATTGAAACCACTCCAGAAACTGGCTCTAGGACTTGGGATAGTCCACACCAGCGCCTGGGATTGCCGAGATTACGTTCATCACAACAGTTTTACAGAATTGGAGCTAAAGGGATACCCCGTCTTTTTGTACAGTTATGAAAAATCTGAGAAACAAAGCAAATCAAGCGAGCTATCTTGCCAAATCAACTGGCATGGGCATATCCCCAAACGGGGGATTCAGTGTCCGCATTCGGCAAAGAGGTCGAATGTCTGCAACTGGCTCACAGATGGCATTGATTGCCTCCAGAGCAACTCACTCTGATCAACACATGAAAATCAGCAATTTACAGAACAGATGGTCAAGTCAACCGGAATAAGTAGTGGTAAGCGTAAGACCTATATCTCCAAAACTAAACTTCGATCAAACTTTGGGTTCTCGAATTTTGCCTCTTCCATGCTTTTGATTGAACGACGATTCAACACATACCCAGCCGGATTCGCTAGCACTCTGCATCGGTCAATCTGGTAATCGAAGCTATCGTGAACATGGCCATGAATCCAGAGGTCTGCACCCTGCAGAAGGTCACCTAGGTCACTGACAAAGGCGGCGCTCAATAGGTCGCCTTGGTACTTCTCATGGACAGAGTTCGGATGAGGTCCGTGATGCGTCACGACCACGGTCTTTCCATCAAAAGGCCTCGCAAGCTCATCCGTGAGCCATTGACGTGACTGCGCATGATTCGCCAATGCGTCCGACGGTGAGAAGGCGCCTTTTTCCATCCGGATCAACCGATGGTCATTCAGACTCTGCTTGGCTTCATGCATGGCAAGAGGCTGTGAGTACCGTGGCTCAAAGAGTCGGTAGTCCGTCCAAAGTGTCGCACCCAAGAATCTCACATTCTTGATCACAACAGCGCTCCGTTCCAGGAAATGGATACCCACCTCGTTCGCTCTCGCCTTGATTTGAGCCTGTTTGCTTCGATAGACATGACCGTAGTACTCGTGGTTACCTGCCACGTAGATGACATCGGTGTCTGGTTTCCATGATTGGAAGCGCTCTATGCCTTTGTAGCCGTCATGAATGTCGCCAGCAAGAACCAACACATCGGCGTCTGTAGGTTCGATGATGGCCGGATCTGACCCATCCATTTTTGGAAGGAGATCAAGATGGAGATCGGAAGCGATCTGGATTTTCATAAGAGAGATCAGTTCAACTCAGAAGGTAAACAAACTCGCAAGGTACCTCGCTCAATCCCCAAGAGTCGCTTCCAGTTGCCACGATTCCAAGCCGAGAAAGCGAAAAGCCTCCACTAGGGAGGCCTTCACTCTCTACACCGGGGCGCCCTAATGGGTAATGCCGGTCGGCGCTTCGAAGTGAAGTGTAAACCAAACTTAAGTGAGCTACTGAGGGTGGATATCCGTTTCGCTGCGAACCTCTGACTCGGGCACTGCCTTGGCTCGAACACAGCTTGAAGTCCGGACTAATGCTAACGTTGGACAGTGAATAATTCATCTAGAGACCCATGGCATTCGTTAAGGAAACAAGGTCCGTATTAGTCAGCCCTGTCTTCAGGTCAGTCAAGACAAGGCGTCTTTCAAATGGACGGAAGTTCCATGCTCGATCATCCAGCGCAAGCCATGGCACCCAAGGCTTGGAGTGGTCACGCATCCAGGATTCGCACTCGTGTTGTCTTTGGTAACTCTCCTGGGGAATGTTCGGTGTAACGCCGATGATGCGATCGCCCCATTCCGGAAACAACGCTTGAAGCTGTGGGAGCGTGCGCTTGAGCCGCCATGTGGATGAAATCACGACATCCACTTGCGGGTGCTGTTCAAGCCATGCCTGTAACAGAGGTGCTCGGCACATCAAAGGAGCGGAACTGCTCGGCGGATCTGGGTGCAGTACTCCATCAAAGTCGAGGAACAAGATAAGTTCAGATTTCATGGGTGTGCAATCCGTGATCAGGTTTCTATGTCAGGTGTCCAGAGTGGAGTTCGCACTCACGGAGCCAATCTTCGCGGGTGTAGCAATAGCCGGGAAACTCACTTTTCAGGTTTGACTGGCCCTTGATCAACCTCTTGGCTAGGCTTGCGACTGCAACCAAGTCTTTTCCATTGCGGACTTCCATCGGCGCCACGATGTTGACACCCATGGCCCACCAAAGTCGCTTTGGCTTCCAACTGACAGATACGTTGTACTCAATGCCTTCGGTACTGAGTCGCTCGAACGTTGCCTTGAGAAGGTCATAGTAGGCCCGCTTTGAAGGGGATGGCTCCCGTAGTGTGGTGGATACCAGTTTCTTTCTGGAACGACCAACTCGTTTGTAATTTTTGGTGCCAACTTCGGTTAACCAATTGTCGGAGGGGCCGTCACCCACCACTTTGTAGACTTCATCCTACAGAGCTTCGGAATAGACATTTCTAGGATGTTCCCACCAAACCATCACTCGGCGTCTGTTCAAAATGAAGCCCACGTCGTCCCAACTTCTGAGGCTCTCGGGTGTCATGTCAGCATAGCTGTGGGGAATATAAAGACCGCCTTCTGACAGTCGCCAGGGGTGGGAGCGGTGGTACTCCAGTTGTGATCGGCGCATGGCCTCGAGGCGGGTGATTTTCATTCCCATTTCCCCGGATTGAGCCATTGGGCGTCAACTGTCTTGACGCTCGTTCTACCGTCAACATCCGTCACAAACTCGACGTCAATCAAGTCATTTGTGAGATGAATATGGACAACCGAACCGAGAGTACCTTCTTCTAGGTTCAAGTTCGGAAGGGGCCTGTTTGTGACCACAGGGGCTCCAAGCCAGTATGACCCATACAACAAAATGTCATGTGACTGAGTGACTTCTGGGTGACTGCGGAGAATATCGCGGATAGTACTCCTGAGCATCCGAAGTTGGCTTCTCAGTTCGGCAATGACATGGTCCGCTGGCTCGCCATCATCATCTTCGATGGACCGTGCGATATTGGCTCTGGCTTGATCTCTAAAAAGCTTGTCAGACTCGCTCGGAATCTCGCCGCAATGCTCCCCTAGGCTGAAGTCCGCGAGTGGGTCAGTAATTCGGATCCATGTCCCTAAAGAGTCTTTGACGCAATGCTGGCAAAGGTCAACCTCAACTCCGTTTCCGTCCCCGAAGATGGAACCGAAGCCTGCACGATATTGGATGGACATGAACTCATGGAACTCACAGTCCAAGTCATCTCGTTTTGCTTGACGACCACAGCGATCACAGATGAGTCTTTGAATATAGGGTTGCGAACGCACTGCTTCAATCTTCATTGAGGACTCCATTGAAATTAAAGATGAATCCGACGGGAGAAGCGGTTCAACACTGCTGCAACAAAAAGACGAATCCAAGTTCGCACTACTGAATGCGACTCTTTAGATTCAAAGCTGTCTCTAAGCTGCTGCGCTAGCCGATCCAGTCCCGGTTTGCTGAGATTCCAGTCTTGCAGGAACATAAGATGAGTAATCTCATCCACGATCTCCACAAATGACACTTCGGGCGTCTGGTCGCATTTTCTGTGTGCATACTCGATGAGCCGATTTATGTATTCCACATAAACATAGCGGAGTTCAAACCGTTCCTGTGGGGTAAGCCCGGAGACATGCTCACCGTTAAATCGGCGGGCGGGAAACCTGGCTTGAGTGCGTAAAAGCGCTTCAGTAAAGGGATAGGGCGGAAAGTCGTCAGGTAAGGTCGACCTTGATGAGAGCTCATGAGACAAAGCGATGTCGGGCTTGAAGGATTCAGGCATGTTGGTGTCCCAGACTTTGCGATGGTGAATTCCATCGGCTCACCAAACGCTGAATTGCGTTTAGATGACCCGAATAATCCTTCGCAAGGGGTACATCCCACAAACGGCTACCTAAAGAATCTGAGCAAAATGCACGGATACCATGTATGGGTACCGATATTCAGATGTTCAGTGAAGGTGAAATTGTATTTTCACAGTGAATCTCTACTCAGGTGTTAGCTTTAAAGGAAACACGGATGAGCACGAATGTGGAAGAAGACAAAAAAACGCTGGAGGGTCATGCCCAAAGCTGCCCTAGTTGTGGAAATTGTTCAAGCAAAGACCACGGTCGCAGAGGCCAACCGCAGATTTGATGTTACTACTTAAGAAATTGGGGAGTGGATGCAGGAACCAATCGCGGTATGCAAAACGCCTTGAACACAAATTCGCTGGTAAGCAAAGGGCAGTATGAGCGTCACATCAAGGATTTGCAGGAAGCCTACGGTGATGCAATGTTAGACCTCCGTGCCCGACAAAGCTAGATTACATGCTGGAACCAGAGAACGAGAAATGATCCTAGGGCTTCGGCAGAAATTGAAAGTAGATGGCTTTGAAGTCGGTATGGTCAAACTGTGCCATTGGATTTGAAATCCCAAGACGCACGCTCCATAACACGCCGAACAAGATGCGACCCCAGTTGCAAGACAGGTTTGTCATGCCCATCAAAGTCATGACCGAAGAGCCCCCCCCATTCGGTTCCCGCAGAGTGGCACATCAACTGGCCATGAACGGGACACGGTACAAAAGGTACTCCAATGCAAGGGCTGGAAGGTTCGCAAACGCCGAGTGAGTTTCAGACCGCGCAACTAGACGGGACCAACGGTAGCAAATACCCCCAATTAACGTTGGGCGACAGACCTCTGTCGGCTATTGGCTGGTAGGCACGGTTGGACTAAATTGGCGTTGGTGATTCACTGTCAAATGCGAGAACTGCAGGGCTAGCGCATGAGCAGAAGCGTCAAGTCCAAAAAAGATGAATCAGCCCTGAAACAGACCTTTATCTGGCGCTAAGGTTGCCTGGGCAAGGTGCCAAAACCGCTCTCGCATCGCTACGCCAATGGCTTGGCTTTTACAAGCCGTAGCTAAACGGCATTGGCCAAAAGCTATGGTCTGCACCAAGAATTCAATACGTTGTACACGCTAAATCAAAAACTGTATGTTGGAGAGGTTGACACCCACACTGAAGGATCAGTGTGCCCTCAAACTTCGATTTAAAAACCTGCTGGGGCTTATGCTTTAACTGCGTGACCTGCACACAATCCGTCATGTAAATACTAGTGGCAACAAGAATACCAACACCCACCTTCAGCGCGCGAATTTACAACCCAGAAAAGTATACAAGGACAAAAATGATATTGGAGGTTTGGGAGCCGAGAAAGTTTCTTGCGTCAACAGGGAATTAACTACAGAACCCATCAAAACGGAAAAAGTTTTTATTGACAGCAAGAATAAATCATTCTGAGGACAAAAAATGCAGTTAGTTTGCATCGCATCATGTCAAAGCCCCAAAACTACAATCCAAATTAAAGAAATAAAAAAAGGAATAAATGATGAGATAAGTGCTAATAAAACAAGAGAGATCTAATAAAGAAAGAAAGAGGCGTTTAAGCCATTCCATCTTCATTATCAAAAAATTCTATTGCTTGATAGCGTAGTCCTCTTTATTTTTTCCGGCAAGCCATTTTGGGGCTAGTCCACGGCCACTCCAAGTATTTCCGGTAAGTGGGTCTCGGTACTTCGCGGCTACCTTGGTCGCAGACTTCGCTTCAGTCTTGATGCCACGTGTGTTGGATCCAAATACATCCCCAACAGTTAGATTGTGCTGGTTGATTAGTGCCTTCACATCCTCAATTGCCTTTGCGAACTCCTTTTCCCTTATTTCAGCGATCTGTGCTTCAAGGGATTCTTTTTGGGCTATGAGATCGAGAAGTTTTGACATAAGGATAAATAAATTAAAGAATTAATGCTGAGCAAAAACGTAGTTAAATTATAGAGAGCAATCCGGAGAATAAGTAGTATCAATAAAGAAAAATTACAATCCGTAACATTTAAAGAGAAATGTGGTGACCGGACCTCAAGAAAAAACCTATTCGCTTCGACTTCAGAGTATTTCAGTGCGCTCATTTGGATGCATAAGCTTCGTCAAATAGCCTCAAGTTGCAGTTGCAAACACACCTCTGCGATGTACGTAGCGCTTTCATGTTCGTATCCAAAGATCCGAAAGCTTAAATACCGATATTGAATGGGCGAGTGAGGAATGATGTCGGCCAGTACTGTATTTGTCCCAATGTAAAACGCCTGCGGGTAATGAGATGGATTGGGACAAGCATCTGCATCCCTTGAGGCCAAGCATGAAAAGATCGATTGCGTCAGATTGAGGCTGTATACATTCCTATTCAGAAAGATTAAAGCAGCGATCTCTTGCAAAAATGCCGCAATGGCTGAAGGAAGGGAGTGGTTAGCTAGGTCAGCAAAACGATTGAAAAAACGATTGAACCAATCAAATTTGTACCCCGCGGAACAATCTTCAGCGTAATAGGCGCTCGCGTAGGAGACATTAGAAGCATCAAAAACATGTGAATCAAACATCCTCGACGCGAAAAAAACAATGAGCTTTGAACCCAGGACTCAATTTGATGAGTGTAGCTGCTTAATAATTAGAATTGACTTATAAATACTAATGTATATCCAGCCAAATAGACTTGTTGGGTTTGTTTTATCAGTGGCGATGACATCAATAGCGAGTACTGCATGCAAGCAGGTTTTTGCTCAGTCTGAGTTGCCAGTAGCGATGGCAGGTGAGAGTTACAAGCAAATGTTGTCGCAGGCGCTGTCAAGAAACCCATCCGTTCAAGCTGCTATGGGGCAGATTAAGGTCTCGGGATTCGAAAAGCAGGGTGCTCGCTGGCAATACTTTCCCACCCCATCAATCGGCGTAGAGCAGAGTTCTCTCGAGAGCAAACTTTCAAACAATTTGACGTCCTTTGCGCGTTTGCAACAGCCAATTTGGACCGGGGGCAAGCTTGACGCTCAGTTGGACCGAGCGACGGCTCAAGAGCAGATTGCGTTATCCGCACTTGAGGAGCAAAAACTGAATTTAGTACTCAGTTGGATTGCATTGTGGGGAGAAGTACAAGGAGCTGAGTGGCGAATATCAGCATATCGTGAAAGCGAACAGCAGCATATTAATTATGTTCAAAAAGTTTCTCGTCGTGCGAGCGAGGGGCAGTCAGCCGCAAGTGATGTGCAGCTCTCTCAATTCAGGCTGAGTTCAGTACAAGCAGACCTAGGCCAAGCGCTGTTACAAAAACAACTAGCACTGGGTAAATTGAAGAGACTTTTGGGGAATGAGTGGCCTGCGGAAATAGGTTTCGAAGTCCCAGAGTTTCAAAAGGATATCGTTAAATGGTCGGATGTAAGTCCCATGGAATGGTTAGATGCCGCATACCGATTTCATCCTTCTGTTCGCAAGGCTAACGCAACTGAAAAGTTGTTAGCTGCAGATTTAAAAGCAACAAAATCAAAAGCATATCCGGATGTATTTATTCGCGCCGAAATAACGGATGGCAATGTTACAGGCACTAATCGGCTGATGTACATCGGAATGACATCTAGTCTCGGAGCCGGTTTGTCGACATTTTCAAACATATCAGCAGCACAGGCAAAGCTTGATTCGGCAAAAGACGAACTGGAAATTCTGAAGAGAAATATAGCCGATCAGATACAGGCCGACATTGAAACAGTTGTTATGCAGTCTAGGCGAACCGAGTCCATTGAAAGTACTCTATACGACTCAGGAAAGTACCTTGAGTCTTCGGAGCGGCAGTTTACTAGCGGAAGAAAAAGTTGGCAGGAACTTATGAATACTGCCAGAGAGCGCTCCACTACCCTTGTTCAACTTGCAGATGCCAAGACTCAGATTTGGGTAGCAATGCAGCGTCTGACAGTTCAATCGCGCGGCGTAGATGCATATTTAGGTGTCACTAGTTCCGTAAATTAGATTAAAAAAATGAATATAACGGACATGCAAGCCATACAGGCGACACTCATGCGAATAGGACAAATTCGCAGAGAAAACATTGACGCGCTTCAACTCCAGGCGGCACTTCGTGAATTGAACATCGAAATCGGCCCAAAAGAAATTTTTTTGGCACTGGCCAAGAAAATGAATTGGTCTCGCCCGAAGTTTTCTGAACAACCTGATTCGGGGCGCCTTCCTTGTCTCATTGCCTCTGAGACAAAAGGATTCGGGCTAGTGACGAGTAGAAATCCTGATGGGCAATGGGCAATAAGTTGGTATAGCCCGGAATCGAGAAAGTTTGAGGAAACTTTTTTGAGTCATATCGAAAACTCGATGTGTATACGGATGCGTCTTGCCGTACCTTATCGAATCACTAACAGTCCAAGTTTCCAACTAATTTGGAATGAAGTCTGGAGTCAAAAGCGACTTCTCATAGAGATCGCTGCTGGTACTTTAGCTATTAGTATCTTCGCACTTGCAAACTCATTCTATTCGATGCAAGTGTACGACCGGGTAGTTCCGACCCAGGCATCAGGAACTTTATGGGTGCTGACTATTGGTGTCATGGTCGCTGTTCTTTTGGAGTTATTTGGTAAGTGGGTTCGGTCTAACCAAATTCATAAGCTTACTGATGCTGTCGATCAAAATCTTGCGAGAAGTGTATACACGAAGTTTCTGAATACCAGGCTAGATCAACTGCCTGCAAGTGTGGGGTCAACGTCATCTCGACTGAGAAGCTATGAAGGTGCCAGAGGTTTTCTGGTTAGTGTAGCAACACAGGCAATGGTAGATATTCCATTAGCTGTTCTAACTTTATGCGTATTGATGGCTATTGGGGGATGGCTCTCCATCGTACCAATACTTTTCTTTGCGGCTGGTTTATTGTTGAGTTTCATATTTCAAAACCGACTGGAGCAGTTAGCCAAGATGGCCACCCCCGCTCAGCACCTAAAGTCAGGTTTGTTAGTAGAAAGTATTGAAGGCGCCGAGACTATTAAATCTGGGCAAGGCGGCTGGAGAATGCTGTCTAAGTGGCTTGATATTACTGATGAATCGCGTAGCTTCGAGCAGAAAATGCGGGAGATCACCGAGCACTCTCAATACGTACTGGCAATGTTTCAGCAGGCAGCTTATGTTGGACTTATCGCTGCAGGAGCATTACAGGTAGGTAAAGCTGATTTTTCAATGGGGGGCCTCATTGCATGCTCCATCCTGAGTGGACGTATTCTTGGCCCAGTAGGTATGGTTCCCCAGCTAGTGATGCAATGGGCCAATATTAAAGTGTCACTTCAAGACCTGGATCGACTTTGGAAGCTTCCTGGCGATCATCCTGAAGGCATACAGCCCCTTTCTGTGGGTCAGATTCATGGGACGTTTGAGTTGTCTGAGGTGGAGATGCATTACTCCGGAACCTTGGCCTTGAAAATTCCAAAGTTGCATATTCAGTCGGGGGAGAAAATTGCGATTTTGGGGGGAATTGGATGTGGAAAAACATCTTTACTTCGACTCCTTTCGGGTATGTACAAGCCACAAAGCGGGAGAGTTACTCTGGATGGTATAGATATCGACCTAATATCTAAGGCTAACATCGCGGACCACATGGGATATGTTGGACAAGATGGACGATTGTTCGCAGGAACTTTGAGAGATAACTTGGTGCTCGGATTGACAGATCCCGGGGACGATATTCTGATTCAAGCAGCAAAAAGAACAGGGTTATTTGAGACAGTTATCTCGCCCCATCCCAAGGGTCTTGAACGCGAAATATTTGAGGGGGGGCAGGGACTCTCTGGCGGGCAAAGGCAGCTGGTTCACATAACTAGGGCGCTATTGCGAAGCCCTCGGGTATGGCTTCTTGACGAACCTACAGCATCAATGGATGCGCCTGTTGAACACCGGGTATTGGCAACTTTGGCTGCTGAGTTGCAGTCACGTCCAAACAGCACACTTATTTTGGTAACTCATAAACCCCAGTTACTTGCGCTAGTGAATCGAATCATTATCCTATCGCAGCAACAAGTTGTGATGGACGGACCTCGGGATGCGGTATTGCAGCAATTAAACGCCAACTCAAATCAGAATTCCACGCAATCATGACGTTGTCTATCAAAAAGTATAAGTATTCCTTTCCTCGACCCGGCGTAGGAAGCTTTTTGTTGGTTGGTATTTTAAGCTTTATTGTTTGGGCAAATTTTTTCAATATAGACCAATTGGTGAGGGCGCAAGGTCAAGTTATTGTTAAGGACCGAACTCAAGTTATACAGGTGGCAGATGGTGGTGTTTTAAGAGATTTGAGAGTAAGTGAGGGTGAGATTGTTCATAAGGGTCAAGTTTTGGCATTGCTCGAAAGCGAGAGAGCGCATGCGGGAGCGGATGAGGTCCAGAATCGCTTAGCAGCCTTAAGCATAAGCAAGATTCGAGCAGAGGCGGAGGCATCAGAAGTTCAGCCGAATTGGGGAAGTTTTCAAAAAACTCATTCGCATTTGGTGAAGACACAGCGGGAGTTGTACAGCCAAACTCGTATGGCTGTTCTGAAGGAGATCTCCGCACTCACGGAGCATTACAAACTTGCATTGGAAGAATACAAAGTCAACGAACGTCTATTCGATTCAGGTGATGTTAGTCGTGTGGAGTTAATGCGAGCACGAAGGATGTCAATTGAGGCGGAACAAAAAATCAATGCAATTTGGGATAAATACAAAACTGATGCGCGGAGGGAGATTGCAAAAATTCAAGAAGAAATTGTCAGTCAGCAAAGCAAACTTCAAGAACGACAAAGTATCTTGGATCACACAACTTTAGAGTCGCCGGTTGATGGCATAGTCAAATCCCTTCGTGTAAGTACTCTGGGTGGAGTATTGCGACAGGGTGATGAATTAATGCAAATATCTCCCACCAACAGTCAGGTATTGGTCGAGGCGAAAGTTAGTCCAGCAGATATTGGTCTTATTCAAATAGGGCAACCAGTAATTCTTAAGTTTGATGCCTTTGATTACAGCATATTTGGATCCTGGAAGGGTGAGTTGACATACATAAGTCCAGATACCCTGCTAGAGCAGGGACCTGATGGTAGATCCAATACGTTTTATCGCGTCCAAGTAAGTATTTCGGATGTTCAAAATAAAGGTAGCAAAGTGGAACATGCTCACATCAAACCTGGTATGATGGTTTCGTTAGATGTGTTGTGTAGCCAGCGCAGCGTGCTTTTTTATATTGCGAAACCTATTGTTAAGGCATTTAGCGGTGCACTCGGTCAAAGATAAACTGAACTGAACTTATATTAAACACAGGAATAATATGACTAAATCCATGAAGCCCACTAAGTCTGAACAGCAAAATTTTTCTGAAATCACTTTGCCGACTGTAAATGCATCTAATTTAATTGCAGGGTTGAATAAGGTTAATGTTGCTGATTCGAAAAGCTCTCCTGAATTTGTGAAGGTAAGAAAAGCCAAAACAGCAGGTCGTCGCAAGGAAGAAGATGAGAATGGCGTCGCGAAAGACAGTTTGCATGGCCCGACAGAAGATCAAGAGAGTATTGTTCATGCAGATGATGCGGCGGGCTTATCTGGCGAGATTGCTGATTCCCTTTTGGTAAATACTGAAAGAAACGATGAAGTTGAAGAAACTTCTCTCTCTAATCGGACTGATTCATTTTCTGATTTTGCTTCTGGTTCCGAAAGCGGTATCTACTCCTCTGCGGACTTCAATTCTAGGGTTGAATATGGGTCTGATGTTCTTCTGGCACAGGCGAATACAGGTGTTGTCAGTGATGCGGCTTCAGGTGTGGGTGCTGCTGAGGTAACCGGTACCGCGGACGTTTTTGGCGCGGCCGCTGCATCTTCTTTGTCTTCCGGAGTTTTGTTTGCAGCTGCTGTAGTTACAGCAGCTGTCGTGAGTGCGTCAGGCGAAAGCGCAAAAAAGATTGATACAACAGCAGCCCCGGTTCCTCGTGTTTACTCAATTGATGTCCTTTTTGGACCAATGACCGATAGCGGTGCAAACACCAGTGTTTTTTTATACAAGGCAGATGGAACTTTGCTGGGAGAGGCAAAGTTTTCAAGCGGGAAATTCATATATGAAGATAAGACGGGCTATACCGGAATTGTCATAGCACGAATGGTCGACGGCGACACGGATCCCGACTATCGTGATGAAGCTACAGGTGAGCTGAAGAGTGCTGATGGTGTCTATTTAGCTGTAACAACAGCAACAGGAACTGGTGGTATCAAAATCAACATCAATCCGTTGACTACTGCTGCGGCTAATGCGATTGGAATTACTGACAGCGGAAAGATAGATGGTTCTATTAGCATTCCTTCTGACATTAAGGCTAGTGGTACATCAGATGGTGCTACCAATTTGGCAGTGTCAAAAGTTAATCAGGTAAACAAAGCCATTGCGCTGGCGTTCAATATTCTTGATGCTAGCGGTAACCCAGCTGATCTTGTATCGCAAGATGTCAAGACGGTTGTGAGTTCACAAGGTACTACTGATAACTCAGTAGTCTCGGGTACGGATGCGTCAAGTGCTTATGGTCGGGCGTTAGCTATTGTTTCTCACGCTGAAAAAACAAGCGGCAAGTCGACTGCGCAATTGGCTGCTGACGTGTCAAAAGCTCTTGATGTAAACACAGGCACCCTTACAAGCACGGTTGATCCTCAAAAAAGTGCCGACGTTCAAAGCGCCATTATCAAGGGTATCGCTAGTGCACAAGCTAGTGCGCAAGTTACGTCAAATCAAGCACAAGCGGTAACTAAGTCCGTCACCGCTTCTGAAATTACTTTGGTTGTGAATGGCGCCGATGACGCATTTCTGAAGGGTGAAGAGGACCACCTGAATCTTGCGGTCAACGGCATTTTTGTCCAAGGCCAGGTGCTCAAACTTTACAGTGGCACCAACGCCATCGATTTCACCGTGGGCAGCACCGCCGTCGTGGGGGGCACGGGCTACACCTTCACTGCCAGCCCAGCTAGCACATTGGTGCTGAGCGTGGCCAAATCTGCGTTGAGCGCTGTTGATGCAGGCGTAAACCTCAAAGCCGAACTCAGCGCAGGCACCAGCGGCGTCACAGGCACCAGCAACTCCAACAACCTGCCCGTGGTGGTGGACGGCACTTTGGCCACGCCCAATGCCCAACTGACCACGGACAGTACCAACTTGGCAAACACTGCATTTGCCAGCGACAACTACACCAACAACGGTGCCATCACCGCGCCCACCAACACCGAAACCAACGCCAAAGTCGAATACCGCGTCACCAAAGACTCAGGCACAGCCGGTGCTTGGAGCACCACTTACACCGCACCGGCCACCAACGGCACAGCCGATGGCGTTTACAAAGTCGAAATCCGCCAGACCGACCTGGCCGGCAACGCGAACGGCACGAAC
Organism: Curvibacter sp. AEP1-3; assembly: GCF_002163715.1. Lineage (GTDB taxonomy): Bacteria > Pseudomonadota > Gammaproteobacteria > Burkholderiales > Burkholderiaceae_C > Allorhodoferax. The sequence continues at coordinate 1,799,779 of NZ_CP015698.1, read as the reverse complement.
ACAGTGGGCGGCGTCAATGCTCTGCAAACTATCAACTTTACACTCGACACCACCAAGCCCAGCGCAAATCTGAATGCCAAACTGACTACCGACAGTACCAACGGCGTGACAGGCAAAGACGCAGACGGCATCACAAGCAATGCCGCCATCACCGCTCCCACCAATGCGGAAGACGGTGCCAAAGTCGAATACCGTGTCACCAAAGGCTCCGGTTCGTCTGCAAGTATCGGCACTTGGAGCACCACATACGCAGCGCCAACGGCTGGTGATGGCTCATCCGATGGTGCATACAAAGTCGAGGTGCGCCAAACGGACAAAGCGGGTAATGTGGGCGATGCGCAAGCCGTCAACTTTACCCTCGATCAAACCAAGCCTAGCATCAGCAGCACTGCACTGAGCGTTGCAGAAAAAGCCACAGCGGTGGGTAGCTTGGTGGGCAGCGACACCAACGGCATTACCTGGACGCTGGACGGTACATCGGGTGACAACGACAAGTTCACCTTGGTGGGTGGCGCACTGGCATTCAAGAGCGCCCCGGACTTTGAAACTCCAGCAAGCGCGGCAGGAACCAACGCCTACACAGTCAACGTCAAGGCCACGGATGGTGCGGGCAACGTCAGCACCAAAGCCATCACGGTTAACGTGACCGACGTCAACGACGCACCCACAGCCAGCGGCAGTATCGGTGCCCAGACAGCGGTCAAGGGCCAATCGTCTTGGCAGCTGAGCCTGGCAGGCTACTTTGCCGACGTGGACGCCACGGACACACGCAGCTATGCGCTGACCTCGGGCACCTTGCCCACAGGCTTGACATTGAACCCGACCAGCGGTGTCATCAGTGGCACGCCAAGTGCAGAAGCGGCCAGCGGCAGCTTCACCGTCACCATGACGGACAAAGGAGGCCAGACGGCCACACAAACCTTCAGCCTCAAAGTGGTGGCTGCGCCGGTTATCAATAGCTTCACGGTGACAGACGACAACGCAGGCGGAGGCAACAATGCGGCCATCGGCAAGAGCGGCGATGCACTGACCTTTGCGGTGACCTTGAGCGAGGAAGTCACCATCACCGGCAGCGGCACCCCCAAAATCACGTTCACCGTGGGTGGCGTGGACGTGGTGGCCACGTATGTATCGGCCAGTGCCAACGTGCTCACCTTTACAGGCACAGCGCCCAGCACAGGCAACGGAGGCAGCGTCACCGTCAAGAGCATCGACCTGACTGACGTTACCGTCACAGGCAAGACCAGCACACAGCCCTGGCAGACCGGTGTGGTGAACCAGTCCTCGGCCTACACGCTGGACAACACCAACCCCGCGATCACGACTGAGACCCTGAGCGTTGCAGAAAAAGCCACAGCGGTGGGTAGCTTGGTGGGCAGCGACACCAACGGCATTACCTGGACGCTGGACGGTACATCGGGTGACAACGACAAGTTCACCTTGGTGGGTGGCGCACTGGCATTCAAGAGCGCCCCGGACTTTGAAACTCCAGCAAGCGCGGCAGGAACCAACGCCTACACAGTCAACGTCAAGGCCACGGATGGTGCGGGCAACGTCAGCACCAAAGCCATCACGGTTAACGTGACCGACGTCAACGAGGCCCCAACAGTCTCAGGCGCACTTATCACAGATGTTGTGGCGGTGACAGGTACGGTCTACACGGTCAACAGCCCCCTCACCTTGGACGGTGTTGGCGCCAATATCAGCAGCTACTTCATAGACCCTGACACGACCAGTAACTTCAGCACGTTGACATACAGTCTGGACGCCGGTGCACCTGCCTGGTTGCAGATAGACCCGACCACAGGAAAGCTTTTCGGAGCAGCACCGTCCAATCCGGCAGCCGATTTGTCTGTCACCGTCAATGCCAATGATGGTTCCAACACGGTCAGCAAGAGCTTCAGCATTGACCTAGTGTCATTGCCCGCACTCAAGAGCACACAAGTGCTGGATAACGTTGCCAATCTTGATGTCAAGTCTGCACTCGTGCTTGAATTCAGCGCAGAAAACCTCGCTCTGGGTTCAGGTCAAATCAGGATCAAGGACGACATGGGCGCAACGGGTCTGATTACTAGAAACACTACTGTTGGCATAGCCAATAACAGCAAACAAGACGTAACCGATAACGACGTCGTCATCACCTTGACCAATGGTGTAGTTACCGACCTCACTGTGGGTACTGCCAGTTACACCACTTTTGGCGGTGTGGGGCTTTCCCTGCAGCGTCTGCAAGATTCGGTTAAGGTCAGCGGCAGCAAACTCATCATTGACATTGGTGGAGCGGACGCAACCACATGGGGAACCAACAACACCAACTGGAACTTTGATTGGGATTTTGGTGCCAACTACCATGTTGAATTCGATGCTGGCGTTGTTAAAGCCGGTGCCGGTGGTCCAGCCAATTTGGCAATGACCAATGATCAAACTCTGAACTTCACCACCGTCACTCCAGCAGATGGCAGTGCTGGAGCAGCGTCACAAAAAATGGACAGCAATGGCGCATTGTCAAGTGGTTACATCTATCACAACGCCCACCAGGGCAGTACCGCAGGTGGCCAAGCAGGCGCCATTGATCTGAATTTTGCAACAGGTGCACATGCGCTCGTAGTACAGCTGAATTCAGTTAGCTCGTCCAATCCGCAGTACATCAAAACTTCTCTGGGCGGCAACATTGATGTGGCGGGGTTTGGAATTGATGACGTTATCTACAACGACAACGGTGGCAACATGTTGCTCAAGTCTATCGAGGGTCTGACAGGTACGCCTTGGTCAGGCTCAGGTAGCCTAACGACAGGCGCCGCAGGAACCAGCACACTCAAACGTACGGTTGATACTGATGTTAGCGGCCAAGCAACCTGGACGTGGTTTGGAGATGCTACTTATACCGTTTCCAGTCTTAATGGGGACAGTAATAACACTGCGGGTTTTGAAGCACGTTTGCAGTCCAACGCCGTGATTTTTGGATAAGAAGTTCAGGGTTGATGCCGCTTCATCAACCCTTATTCAAAAATTCAAGATATCAATAAATTACCGATTACATAAGTTTTGTAGAGAGCCATCATGACAATTTCCATTCGCTATTTCATCACAGACGCCAATGGCAACCTGATCGACTGGTACAACCGTACTGGAGTTGCTTTATTGGACATCTTGGGCAAAGAGGCCCAAGTCTTTGGAAGCGGAGAAGCCGATGCGGTTTTTGTACAAGCCGGCGCTTCTGCCAATCTGTCTGAACTCAGCGGGGGCAATGACAAAATTTATCTCTCCGGTCAGTTAAACCACTACCAGCAAAGTATCAACCAAGAGACCGGCGTTTACATCCTCACGCGCAATGCGGGATTGCAGCCTGGACAAACCGAGGTCATCACCTTCACAGTCGGTGGTGACGATGATGTGCTTTACTTTGCCGATGGACACATCAGTCTCAATGCAGCAACAAACAACGACCTATACGACGCAAACAACAGCGAGTTCAAGCAGATCTCGCTGTCGGCTTTGCAAGCAGGTGGTACACCCAGCGAGCCTCCTGCACTCAACACACCAACCACATCTACGTCGCCTGTTAATGTCTTTGTGGACGACTCATCAGGGGTCAATGTGCCCCAGGCTCCACAAACGGGTCAGGCACTCAAGGTCTATGGCTCAGGTGCGGATGACAAAGTCTATGTGCGCAAGGGTACATCGGTAGACGCAAGTGAACTCAGCGGGGGCAATGACAAGGTTTATCTGACTGGTAAATTGTCAGACTACCATCAAAGTATTGACCAAGATACTGGCGTGTACACGCTGACTCGCACTGCAGGGCTTGATAATGGTATCGTCGAAATTGTCACCTTCACGGTTGGTGGTGAAGACGACGAGTTGTATTTCGCAGATGGACGTATCGTACTCAATGCTGCAAACAACAGCAGCATTTATGACGGTAACTTAGCGGAACCATTTAAAAAAATCACGCTGCAAGCGCTGGACGCTGGTGAAACCACCCCCGGTCTCTCCGACATCCAGGCGGTGGCCATCGACACGCCCAACACCACCAGCGGTGCAGACCTGAGCAACAGCACCCTCAACGCGGGCGACACCCTGGTCATCAGCGTGGCCATGAAAAAAGCCGTTGACGTTGCAGGCACGGGTGCGCCCAAGCTGGGTATCAACGTGGGTGGCACCACAGTCCAGGCCGACTTTGACGCCACGCTCAGTGGTGGCAGCAGCAACCTCACCACCCTCAAGTTCAAGTACGAGGTGCCTGTAAGCGCCACCACGGCACTGACGGACACCGATGGCCTCAGCATCGCTGCCAACGCCATCACGCTCGGCTCTGCGACCATCAAGCTCGCCGGCACCAGCACCGACGCCAAACTCTCCCACGCCCTCGTGGCCGACAACGCCAATTACATGGTGGACAACGTCGCCCCCACAGCCACACCAGGCAACGCAACAGCCACCTTGGTGGAAGCCGGTGGCGCTGCCAACGACACCGTAGGCACAGCCACGTCCAAAATCACCGTCACCAAGGCCGACAACAGTGGCTCCGCCGCAGTCGACTTCGACACCGCCACCATGACAGCGTCCGGCGGATGGACTGTTGACCCAGGCAATGCCAATCTCTTCACCAAAGAAGGCAGCTACGGCACAGCCACGTTCAACAAAACCACTGGAGAAGTCAGCTACGCGCTGAACAACACCAAACCCACCACTGAAGCCCTGACGGCCGCCAGCACCGGGATCACAGACCCCTTCACCATCGCTGTGATTGACAAGGCGGGCAACAAGAGCACCGCCAATGCGGTGTTTAGCATCACCGGTACGAACGACGCCGCCGTGATCAGCGGCGATGTGGCCAAGAGCCTGACCGAAAGCAACCAAGCGCTGAGCACCAGCGGCACCTTGACGGCCACCGACGTGGACGGCACAGCCAACCTGTTCCAGGCCCAGACCAATGTGGCCGGCAGCGGCGGCTACGGCAAGTTCAGCATCACCACCGGTGGCGCCTGGACCTACACCGCCGACAGCGCGCACGACGAATTTGTCAAAGACCAGCAATACACCGACAGCATCACCGTCAAAGCGGCAGACGGCACAGAGCAACTCATCACCGTCACCATCACCGGCACGAACGACGCGCCCACGGTCAGCAGCGCCATCAGCTTGGCCGGGGCCACTGAACTCAAAACCGACGCGTCAGCTCCGACCGAAGTCAACCTGCTGTCCGGAGCCAGCGATCTGGATGCAGGCGAGACAGCGACCCTGGCCGTGGCCAGCGTCACCTACAAAGTCGACGGCGCATCCACAGCCAGCGGTGGCACGGCCTTGCCTCCAGGCGTCACGCTCAGCGGCAAGACCCTGACGGTCGACCCCACCAACGCCGCCTACCAAAGCCTCTCGGCCGACCAAACCACCACCATCGTGGTCAGCTACCAGGTCAAGGACGTGAACAACGCCACGGTGGACCAAACCGCCAGCATCACCATCCGCGGCACGGGCACGGGTTACAGCGCCACATTCGCTGCCGGGCCACAGGCCACCGATGACACCAACACCACCATGGCCCTCTACAAAGCCAGCGGGCCGGATGCAGGGCAGTTGTTGGGCAACATGAGCTACGACAGCGTCGCACGCAAATACACCTTTGTGGACAAATCCGACTTCGCCGGCGTGGTCATTGCCAAAATGATCGACGGTGACAGCTCCCCGGACTACATCAACGAAGCCACCGGAAAAGCCACAGACTTTGGCGTCGGCACCGTGCTCATGTCCGTTGCCGCAGTGGACAGCAGCAGTAAAACCGTCAGCCTGAGCGTCACGCCGCTCACCACAGCAGCCGCCAACAAAATGGGCATCGCCGCCACGGCGCAAGGCATCACTGAACTGCCCACGACCCTGACCACGCAAACCGTGGTCGACACCAACAAAGCTGTGGCGCAAGCCTTCGGCATTGTGGACAGCAGCGGTGCGGCCGTCGATATTGCCCGCACAGCCGTTAAAACCACCGTCACAACCACAGGCGCGGTGGACACCACCGTGGTCAATGGCACCGACGTCGCCAGCGCCTACGGTCGCGCTCTGGCCGTCGTCGCCAATGCCGAAAAAGCCGCTGGCCTGACCACAGTGGACATGGCGCAAAACATCGCCCAAGCGCTCAAAGTCACGGTGGACACTGCGGGTGAAACCCGCACCGTCACCGGCAGCTTGACTCAGGCCGGATCGCAAACCACCGTCACACAGCAAGCCATCACCCAGGGTGTAGCGGCCACCAAAGTGGCAGGCCAAATGTTGACAGCGCAGGCCACCAGCTTCATCCAATCGACCCTGGCCATCAGCATGACGCTGACCGTGGACAGCAGCAAGCTTGCTGCTGCCCCCACCGCCACCTCCGTCAGTGCCAGCGACACTTACCTCAACGCCCAAGAATCGACCGTTGACCTCATCATCAACGGCAGTTTTGCGTCCGGCCAGACCCTGCAACTGATGAACGGCACCACCCCCGTTGCCTTTGCCGTGGGTGCAGGCACTCCAGCCACCAGCTACGCCTTCACAGGCACAGCCACGTCTGTCACCGTCACCGTGGCCCGCAGCGCATTGGCCAGCAACGCCACCACCGTGCTCAAAGCCCAGCTCAGCGCTGGCAGTGGTGCGCCCACGGTTTCCAACGACCTGCCCCTGGTCGTCGACACCACGGTGGCAGCCACCAACGCCAGACTGACGCTCGACAGCACCAACGGTCAGCAAGCGGCCTTTGCCAGCGACGGCATCACCAACAGCGCTGCCATCACCGCACCCAACAACGCAGAAAGCGGTGCCAAAGTCGAATACCGTGTGACCAAAGGCACAGGTCCGTCCGCAGTGGTCGGTGCCTGGAGCACCACCTACACCGCCCCCGTGGCCGACGGCAGCAACGACGGTGTCTACACCGTCGAACTCCGCCAGACCGACCTGGCCGGCAACATCAGCGTGCCGCAAAGCATCACCTTCACGCTCGACAGCAGCAAGCCCGCCACCCCCAACGCCACCATCACCGACAGCACCAACGGCCAGGACGCCGCGTTTGCCAACGACGGCATCACCAACACCGCCGCCGTGTCCGCACCCGGCAACGCAGAGCAGGGCGCCCGCGTCGAATACCGCATCACCAAAGGCACAGGTCCGTCCGCAGTGGTCGGTGCCTGGAGCACCACCTACACCGCCCCCCTGGCCAATGGCAGCAACGACGGCGACTACAAGGTCGAAGTCCGCCAAACCGACAGCGCCGGTAATGTGGGCGATGTGCAAACCCTGAGCTTCACGCTCGACAGCACCGCCCCGGCCGTGCCCAACGCCCGCCTGACCACCGACACCGCGCCCAACAGCGCCACCAACACCGACAGCCTGACCAGACTCGGCGCCATCACCGCGCCCACCAATGCAGAGCAGGGTGCCCGCGTCGAATACCGCATCACCAAAGACAACGGCACCCCCGGTGCCTGGACCAGCAGCTACACCGATCCTTCAGCCGGCGTGACCGACGGCAGCGCCGACGGCTTCTACAGAGTCGACGTGCGCCAGACCGACAAAGCCGGCAACGCCAGTGTGCAAACCGTCAGTTTCACGCTCGACACCCAAGCCACGTCCACGCTCAGCTTCAACGGCTTGAGCGCCAATTACAACGTCGCCCCCAACCAGGTCATTTCTGGCAGAGGCGCAGAGGCTGGTGCCACCGTGCAACTCTTCACCACGGTCGGTGCTGGCTCGCCTGTTGCTGTGGCCCAGGCCACCGCAGCGGCCGACGGCAGCTTCAACTTCACACTGCCCACCCCGGCCACAGCGGGCGCACAAACCTTCAGCCTCAGCTACACCGACCGGGCAGGCAACACCAGTGCCAGCACCAACAACGCCAGCACCCAAGTCACCTGGGGCACCACGGCCATCGACGCCGCCCCCAGCCAGCTCACCAGCCTGGCCCTGAGCGCCGCCACCGACAGCGGTGTCAGCCAGTCTGACGGCATCACCAACGTCGCTGCCGTCACCCTCACCGGCAGCGGCGCACTCAGCGGTGCCACCATCGAGATCACCGCCACGCCCAAGAACGGCACCCCGATCGTGCTCGCCGCCACCGCCACGGCCCTGGCCAACGGCACCTGGTCCTACACCCTCAACCCCCTGGGCAACTTCGGCGTCCTCACCACCGACACCACCTTCACCGTCCGCCAAAGGGCCGCTGGCGGCACCGTCTGGAGCCCCGCATCGCCCAGCTACCAGGTCGTGTTTGACAACGCCGCGCCCACACTGGTCCCCACCGTGCTGCTCAGCAGCAGCTCTGACACACTGGCCACCATCGCAGGCACCAGCGGCAGCATCACCGTCGGCAGCAACACCGACGGCATCACCTCCAGCCGCACCCTCGTGTTCGGCGGCGTCGCCGAGGCCAATGCCTATGTCGACCTGCTCGACAACAACGTCAGAGTCGCTACCGTGCAAGCCGACAGCACCGGTGCCTGGACCACCACACTCAGCAACGTGAGCGCCACCCGACACCTCTACACCGCGCGCCAATACGACGCGGCAGGCAACGCCACGGCGCTCAGCCCCGCCACCGTCGTCACGCTGGACGTGACGGCCAACGCGCCCACCGCGCCCTTGCTCGACGCCGCCAGCGACAGCGGCACGAAGGGTGACCGCATCACCGCCGTCACCACCCCAAGACTCAACGGCAGCGGGGCCGAGCCCGGTGCCACCATCCGCGTGTTTGACGGCACCAACACCACCCCCGTGGCCACCGCCACCGTGCAGGCCGACGGCACCTGGAGTGCTACCACCAGCGCCCTGAGCGTGGGCACCCGCACCCTGCGTGTGGACCAGACCGACCTGGCCGGCAACACCAGCAGCGTGTCCGCACCGCTGAGCCTAAGCATTGCCGCGCCCGTCACGGTCGCCGCGCCCTCTGCCCCCACGCTCACCGACGCGAGCGACTCCGGCACCAAAGGCGATGGCATCACCAACGCCACGGCGCTCGGCTTCACAGGCACCGGCGCGGTGGCTGGCGGCACGGTCGAGCTTTGGCAAGGCAGCAACCGTCTGGCCACGGTCAACACCAGCACGGCAGGTACATGGACCATCAATGTCACCAGCACCGCCGCCGTGCTGCCCGAGTCCAGCAGCGCTCACCAACTTAAAGCGCGCGTGCTCGATGCCCAAGGCAACCCCAGCGAGTTTTCTGGCGAGACCCCGATCACCATCAACCGTGGTACCACGATCACCGCGGTCAAGCCCAGCTACACCGTGGCTGCCTTCACACTGTTGAGTGGCGACGACACCGGTACAGGCGTGGTCAATGGCGTCAACTATGCCACCGACAACACCACCAACAAAACCACCGTCACCGTCAACGGCACCGGTGCCACAGCGGGCGACACCATCCAGGTCTTTGAAGACCTGGGTGGCGGCCTCTATATCCTCAAGGGTTCATCGAGCGTCGTAGGCAGCAATGGCAATTGGTCTGCCAGCGGCATCGCGCTCAACGCCAACGGCACCACCAAACTGGTGGCCAAGGCCATGAACGGGGCAGGCACATCCGATGCCTATTCCAGCCCTCTGACCCTCACCAACGACAACGCCGCCCCCAGCACCCCCACCGTGGACCTGGCCGCCGCCTCAGACAGCGGCGTGCAAGGCGACAACCGCACCAACAAAGGCCTGGCCGGTGACTTCATTACCCTGAACGGCACCGCCGAAGCGGGTGCGCTCATCACCATCAAAAACATTGCTGGTGCGCAAGTCAACGCCACCAACATCTACGCCGACAGCAACGGAGCCTGGTCCAGCCCACTCACCGTGGCCCTCGGCGCCAACGCCGCCAACACACTCACCGTCACCGCCACCGACAAAGCCGGCAACGCCAGCAACAACACCAGCTACACCGTCACCCACGACGGCGCGGCCCCATCGACAACATTGGCCATCACAGGTGCCTCTGTCGTCAACAGTGTCAACACCCTCAGCACCGCCTTGCTGCCCACCGTGGCGGGCACCGGGGCCGAGGCCAACGCCTTTGTCGACGTTTACTCGGGCAGCAACTTGCTGGGCACCGCCCAGGCCAACAGCGCAGGCGCATGGTCGCTGCAGCTCAGAACCCTGTCTGCCACAGGCAGCTACAGCCTGACCGCCCAGCAGCGCGACGCTGCGGGCAACGTGCAAAGTACCCCCAACAACGGCTTCACAGCATTCACCGTCAATGTGAGCGACGGCGCACCCACCGGTGGCAACCCATCGCCCATGCTGCCCAACATCGGCTTGCTGGCCGCAGACGACACCGGCACCGCAGGTGACAACGTCACCACCGTGGCCACACCGCGCTTCAGTGGCACCTTGGCCCAAGCCAACGCCACCGTGCAACTGTGGGAGGGCAGCACCCTGGTCGGCTCCACCACCGCCAACGCCAGTGGCGCGTGGACCATCACCCCCACCGCCCCGCTCAGCGCTGGCCTGCACAACCTCACGGCCGTGCAACAAGCCGCCGGGCAAACCAACAGCCCCGTGCTGGCCTACAGCCCCTACATCGCCACCAGCCTGCCAGCCCCTGTGCTGGACACAAGCGCCGGTAAGCTGTTCGGCGACAACGCCATCAGTTGGGCCGAGGCCGCTGCAGGTACCGCCACCCTGAGCGGCAGCACCGTCAACAACGCCATCGTCACCGTCACCTACACCAACGCCAATGGCGTGCAAGTGACTCAAAACGCCAGCATCACCAACGGCACCGGCACCGGCGTCGCCACCTGGGCGACCACCAGCCTCACCCCGGCCAACCTGGCCACGCTGGGCACCGGCAACATCTCTGTCAGCGTGCAACAAAGCTACGGCACAGGCGCCAGCGCCATCAGCTCGCCACCGGCCGTCACCACTGGCATCGCCGTCCAGGCGCTGCCCCAGCCCTTTGTCACCGGCGTGGGCTCGGCCTACTCCGACAGCACCATCACCTGGTCCGAAGCCGCCGCAGGCAGCGCCAACCTGAGTGGCAACAGCGTCCTCAACGGTGCCACCGTCACCGTCACTTACACCAACACCAGCAACAACGTCTCGGTCAGCCAGACCAACGGCGATGGTGTCACCGTCATCAACGGCAGCAACGGCCTGGCCACCTGGCAGGCCACGGGCCTGAGCGTGGCCAACATGGCCACCCTGGGCGCTGGCCCGCTCAGCATCACGGTCAGGCAAACCATCGCAGGTGTCAGCGCCAGCGTGGTCAAAACCGACAACGGCAGTGGCAACTTCTCGCTCGCCGCGCTCGACGCACCCGTCATCACGTCGGCCATCACGGGTGACGACACCATCTCGGCCAGCGAATACGGCACTGGCACCATCGGCGGCACCAACAGCAGCAGTGCCAGCGCCGTCACGGTGACCTTCACCAACAGCGCCACCAAAGCCGTGGTGTCTAAGTCAGCCACGGTGACCGGCGGCATCTGGTCTGTGCCCATGCTCACCGGCGCAGAAGCCCTGACCCTGGGTGCCAACAGCAGTGCAGCCACCCCTATCCAGGTGGCGGCCAGCCAAACCGTCAGCGGCATCATTTCGCCGCAAGTCGGTCGCTCCATCAGCCTCGCAGCCACTCCGGCACCCACCACTGCCATCACGGTCGACAGCACCATCACGGGTGACGCCAACAGCGACGGCGTGGTCAGCAGCAACGAAACCCCGACCTTCACCGGTGCCGCCACCACAGGTGCCAGCGTCAGTGTGGTCGTCACCAACACCGTCACCGGCGCCAGCGTCACGCTCGCTTCGGTCACGGCCAGCAACAACGCCTGGTCTGCCGCCTTGACCAGTACCCAGCGCAACACCCTGGGCGGCGACAGCCAGCCCCTGCAAGTCACCGCCACCCAAACCCTAACCAGCGGGGGCGGGGTCAGCAGTGCCAGCCGCACCTTCAGCATCGACACCGTGGCCCCGGGCACGGCGCCCACCGCCAAGCTGGCCCAGTATGAACCCAACAGCACCACAGCCGTCAGCGACAGCGGCGTGCTGGGTGACAACATCACCAACACCACCACGCCCACCGTCAGTGGCAAGGCCAACCCCAATGCCAAGGTCAATCTGTACAACAGCAGCAACACCCTGATTGGCACCGGCACCGCCAACAGCAGCGGCGACTACAGCATCAAGGTCAGCACCGCCCTGACGGGCAGCGCCACCGGTACGGCCAACGCCATCACCGTCAAGCAGGCCGATGCGGCAGGCAACGAAAGCACAGGCACGGCGCTCAGCATCACGGTGGACAACAGCGCCGGCGCATCCGCCGTGCCGGCCGCGATCAACATTTCTAACCAGACGGCCACGATCACCAACAACCAAAACAGTGGGGGCACTGTCTCCAGCTCCTGGCTTCTTTCCACAGCGGCCTACACGGCGAGTACCTTCGGCAACGTCAAGCTGCTCAGCGCGGCACTGTCTAGCTCCACATTCAGTGTCTACCAAAGCGGTTGGGGCAACCCCTTGGGCAGCCCGGCCACGAAGTCTGACCTCGGTGTTCTGGTCCCAGGCACCATCACCAACACAGGGACTGGCCAAATCACCTTCTGGGTGGCTGTTAACGACGGCGGCACCTACAAAGGCCTGCAAATCCAGGCCAACGATGTGGTTGGTGGCGGTTTCACGATCCAAGCGCTTCAAGCCAGGTACGCCAGCACATTGGCAGGCCTCCCCACCGGCAATGCCAACGGTACCACGGGCTACACCCTCTACGGCTACAACTTCAAACTGACCCAAGACCTCACCGTCCCGCAACCCACCATTTACGGCACAGGCGAAGCGGGGGCCACGGTCACGGTGACCGACAATTCCACCCCCTTGGGCACGGCCCTGGTGGATGCCAACGGCATCTGGGCCTTCAGGGCCAACACCCTCACCAGCGGTGGCCACAGCATCACCACGGTGCAAACCGACTTGGCGGGCAACACCAGCAGCCCCAGCACGGCTTACACCTTCACCACCAGCACGGCCAAGATGGGCACGCCGGTGCTGCAAACCGCCAGCGACAGCGGTGTGAAAGGCGACGGCATCACCAGCGCCACACAGCCCACCATCACCGGCACCTGCGTGACCGCAGCGGGTCAGGTGCAAATCTACAACGGCACCACCTTGCTCACCACCGTCACCGCGTCGGGCGGGGTGTGGACCTACACCCCTGCCAGTGCCATGAGCGGCAGTTACACCATCACCGCCAAAGACGTCACGGCCAACCTCACCTCGGGTGTGTTGGCCCTGACCATCGACAACACAGCCCTCGCCCCGAGCGTCACCGCCCCGGCGGCCAAGACCAATGTGGCCCCCGTGGTGGCGGGCACCAATGCCGAAGCCGGTGCCCTGATCACCCTCACCGCCACAGGGGCCGACAGCAGCGTGCAAACCTTCTACGCCGTGGCCAACGCCAGCGGTGCCTGGAGCGTGGACACCGCACTCAGCGGGGCCACTGCCACCGTCACCTTCAATGGCACGACCTACACCCCCACCAGCGCCTTGGTGACCAACAAGGTCTACACCCTTCGAGCCACCCAGACCGATGTGGCGGGCAACACCAGCCCGGTCAGCGCTCCGCAGACGATGAATTACGACACCCTGGTGTCGCCTCCCAGCATCAACGCCATCAGTGGCGACCAGCCCAACGCCTTCAACCTCAGCGGCACGGGCGAGGCCGGTGTCACGGTGCGTGTGTACGACACCACCACTGGCAGTGGTTTGGGCACCGCCGTGGTCAACAGCCAAGGCCAGTGGAGCCTGGCGGTCAGCGGCCTGAGCAACGGCCTGCACACCTTCGAGGCCGAGCAGACCGACGCGGCAGGCAACCTCAGCACACGCAGCACCGCCCAAAGCGCCAATGTGGCCACCGCCAACGTGGGCGCACCGGTGCTGTCCGTGAGCAGCGACACCGGCACGCTGGGTGACGGCATCACCAGTGCCACCACCCCGGCTTTGAGCGGCAGCGCCGCAGCATTTGCCACCGTTGAGGTGTGGGACAACTACAAAGGCAACCCCATCAAGGTGGGCACCGCCAACGCCAACGCCAACGGCTTGTGGACATTGCCCGCCACCACCACACTGGCCGAAGGCAGCCACAGCCTGGTAGCCAAAGAGGTGGACCCCGCTACCGGGGTGGCGTCTACCACACGGGTGTCCAGCGCCACCGTGCTCAACATCGACACCACCAAACCGTCTGCACCCACCGTGGTCCTCGACCCCAACAGCGACAGTGGCATCAAAGCCGACGGCATCACCAAGTTCATCGCCCCCACCGTCACCGGCCTTGCCGACAAAGGGGCCTTGGTCAACGTCTACCAAGGCGGCACTCTGCTGGGCACGGCCACGGCCAACAGTGACACCGGTGTGTGGAACTACACCCTATCTGCGCAAAGCGACGCCACCACCAGCATCACGGCCAGGCAGTTCGATGCCGCTGGCAACCTGAGCGACGCCAGTGCGGCGCTCAGCCTCAAGATCGACAGCGCCGTGGTCGCCCCCACCGTGCCCAGCACTGTTGTCATGGCTTCTGTCAGCGCCAATGGCAATGCCACAGTCGTGGGCTCGACCGGTGTCACGGTCGGCATGGGCAACGTTGACTTGCTCAAGAACTCTTTGCTGGCCGGCACGAGCACGTTCAACCTGTATCAGGGCAATGCCACCAACTTGGGTGCAGCGACGATTTTGACCAGCAGCATCGACAGTTCGGTGTCTGGCCAACTCAAGTTCTGGGTTTACAAGCTCGATGGCAGCACTTACAAAGGTGCTCAACTGCAGGCCGATAACCTGGCAGGTGGTGGCTACACCATCAAAAACATCGATGCCAAATACAGCACGTCCGCAGCCGGCCTCCCGGCAGGCACAGGCGGTGGTTCAGGCACCTACGCCAACGGGGTCGGGGGGTATGCCGTCAACGGCTACGCCCTGCAGTTTGCGCAAGACCTGACCGCGCCGCAATCCACCCTTTACGGCACCGGCGAAGCGGGTTCCACCGTCACCATTTACAACACGCCCAGCGGCCAGACCCAACAAACCTTGGGCACCGTGGTCGTCAATGCCGCTGGCTTCTGGTCTTTCCAGAGCAGCATCACCAGTGGCGCCAACAGCATCACCGCTGTGCAGACCGACATTGCGGGCAACAACAGCGGCACGAGCACGCCTTATGGCTTCACTGTCAGCGCGTCCAAGATGGGCGTGCCCATTTTGGCGGTGGCCAGCGACAGTGGCTTGAAAGGCGATGGCGTCACCAATGTCGGGCTGCCCGTGCTCACGGGCACGGCCGTCACCTCGGGTGGCCAGGTCGAGATTTACGACAACGGCGGCAAGATCGCCACGGTCACCGCCTCGGGCAACACCTGGTCGTGGACCCCTACTGCCAGCCTGGCCACAGGGGTGCACAGCATCACTGCCAAAGACGTGGCGGCCAACAGCAATGCGGGCCTCACCTCCAGTGCGCTGAGCCTGACCATCGACACCTCGGCCACGGCCCCCAGCATCAGTGCGCTGTCGGCCAACACCAAGGTGGCACCCGTGGTGGCGGGCACCGGCGCTGAAGCGCTGGCCCTGATCACCCTCACCGCCACAGCCGCCGACAGCAGCGTGCAAACCTTCTACGCCCTGGCCGATGCCAGCGGCAACTGGCGCGTGGACACCTCCATCACCAACAATGTCAGCTTCAATGGCACGTCCTACGCCAACAACGCGGCTTTGAGCGCCAACAAGGCCTACAGCCTGCGTGCCACCCAGACCGATACTGCGGGCAACACCAGCCCGGCCAGCTCGGCACGGGCGCTGAACTACGACACCTCGGTGATCGACCCGGTCATCAACACCGTTGCGTCCACGGCCGCCAGCACCCTCACACTCTCGGGCACCGGCGAAGTCGATGCCACCGTGACCGTTTTCGATGGCACGGTGATGCTGGGCACAGCCACCGTTCAGAAAAACGGCAACTGGAGTCTGGTGGTCAGCGGCCTGACCACTGGCACACACATCTTCAGTGCGCAGCAAACCGACACGGCGGGCAACATCAGCAACAAGGTCACGGCCCTGACCACGGCGGGCGGTGGGGCCACTACTGTCACCGTCAGCGCCACAGCCCTCAGCGCCCCTGTGTTGGCCGTGGGCAGCGACACCGGCTTGCTGGGTGACAACATCACCAATGCAAAGACCCCGACCCTCAGTGGCAGCGCAAGCGCCAACGCCAGCATCGAGGTGTGGGACACCTTCAACAGCGTCACCAGCAGAGTCGGCACCACCACGGCCAGCGCCACAGGCGCATGGAGCTTGACCAGCGCCAGCTTGGGCGAAGGCAGCCACAGCCTGGTGGTCAAAGAGTTGGGCCTGGACGGCAACGTCAGCCGCGCGTCTGCCAGCGCCACCACGCTCACCATCGACACCACCCCTTTGAGTGCACCGACCCTGAACCTGGCCACCGCCAGCGACAGCGGCGTCAAAGGCGACGGCATCACCCAGGTGCTGAGCCCCACCGTCACCGGTACTGCCGACAAGGGTGCCAAGGTCAACGTGTACCAAGGCAGCAACTTGCTGGGCACCACCACGGCGGACGCAATCACCGGCATCTGGAACTACACCCTGTCTGTGCAGGCCGACGCGACAAGCAGCATCACCGCCAAACAGCTCGACTTGGCAGGCAACGAAAGTGCCGCCAGCACCGCGCTCACCCTCCAGGTCGACAGCACGATTGCTGTGCCTACCGTGCCCAGCACGGTCACCCTGGCGTCTGTCGCTGCCAACGCCAACATTTCCAGCATCCCTGCCACCAGCACGCAGGTCAGTGGCATCGGCAACGTGGGCCTGCTCAACGCCGTGCTGACTGGCGGCGGCACCGGCAGCTTCACCTTGTGGCAGAACAGCAGCACCCCGGTCAGTCTGGGGGCGGGCACGGTCTATGGCATCGACAACTCGGTGCCCGGCCAACTCAGTTTCTGGGTCTATGCGACAGACGGGGGCAACATCAAGGGCGTCCAACTGCAGGCCAATGACGTGATTGGCGGTGGCTTCACCCTGAAAGCGGTCGATGCCCGATACACACCAACCAGCTCGGGTATCGCCAGCCTGCCAACGGGCAACGTGAATACCGGCTTCTACACCGTCAACGCCTACACCCTGCATCTGGCCCAAGACCTGAGCGCCCCCCAGTCCATCATTTATGGCACGGGCGAAGCAGGGGCCACCGTCACCGTGTACGACACCCCGGCAGGCGGCAGCAAAACGACCCTGGGCACGACAAAGGTCAATTTCGACGGCAAATGGAGCCTGCAAGCCAGCACCATCACCAGTGGCACCCACACCATCACCGCCGAGCAAACCGATCTGGCGAACAACATCTCGCAGGTGGGCAACGGCTACACCTTCACGGTCAACAGCGCCAAGATGAGCGTGCCGGTGCTGGCCACCAGCAGCGACAGCAGTGCCAAGGGTGACAACATCACCAATGTGAAGGCCCCCACCCTCAACGGCACCTGTGTGACGGCCAACGGCCAGGTCGAGATCTATGACTACGGCGTCAAAATCGCCACCGTCACCGCCACCGGCACCTCCTGGAGCTACACCCCCACTGCCGTCCTGAGCGATGGAGTGCACAACATCACCGCCAAAGACGTGGCAGCCAACAGCAATGCGGGCCTCACCTCCGGTGCGCTGAGCCTGACCATCGACAGCGCAGCCAATGTGCCTGTCATCAACACCTTGGCCGCTTACACCAAGGTGGCCCCTTTGGTCACTGGCACGGCAGAAGCCGGTGCCACCGTCACGCTCACGGCCACCCCGGCCAGCGGCATGGCGCAAACCTACACCGCAGTGGCCAACGCCAGCGGCGTGTGGACCATCGACACCAGCTTGGCCATTGGTGGCAGCACAGCGCTTGCAGCCAACCAGACCTACACCCTGCGTGCCACCCAAACCGACACCGCAGGCAACAACAGTGTGCTCAGCAATCCACAGACGCTGACCTACGACAACGAGGCCTTGGCCCCCACCCTCAACGCGCCGGTCAGCGCCAGCACCCAAGTGCTCAGCGGCACCGGCGAGGCGGGTGCCACCGTGCGCGTGTACGACGGCACAGCCTCTTTGGGTACCGCTGTGGTCGATGCCAACGGCAATTGGACCCTGACCGCCACTGGCCTCGCCACCGGCAGCCACAGCTTCAAGGCCGAGCAGACCGACCTGGCAGGCAACCTCAGCCCAGCCACCGATGTGCGGACCGTCAGCATCGACACCACCGCGCTCAGCGCACCCTTGGTCTCGACACCCCAAGGCCTGCGCGTGGGTTCTGTGGCGGGCAGCAGCACCAGCACGCCCATCACGGCCACCGGCGTGGCCATCAACAACACCGACGGTTCGGGCCTGAGCTTTTGGGCCAAGCTCGACGATGCCTCATTGGGCAACATCCAAACCCTGCTGTCGGTGAGCGATATTCCAGGCGGGCTCATGCTGGGCTACACCGCAGAGGGTCAGTTCTATGTTTACAACGGTTCCATCGGCTTTCAGGCCCCCAGCTCCAGCATCGCGCCCGACACCGTCTGGCACCACTACAGCCTGATGGTCAGTGCCAGCAACCAGCTCAGCGTCTACCGCGATGGCGTGCTGCTCAACAGCACCCCCTACTCAATGAGCAGCGGCACTTACACCAGTGCCACACTCACCTTGGGCTCCAGAGGCGACGGTGCCCAAGTGACCAATGGCCTGGTCAAAGGCCTGCAAGTCTGGGACGTGGCCCTCACCGCAGCCCAAGTGCAACTCAATGCACAAGGCCAAGTCACCGGGCAAGAGCTCAACCTCAAGGCCGTCTACCCGCTGCTCGTGAGCGCCGCGGCCGACACCAGCCTCAGCAGCGCCGCCAGCGCCCCGGCACTCACGGGCGTGGGCAGCAACAGCTTTGCCGCGCAGCAAACGGTCTCGGGCAGCAACACCGCCCAGTTCAACACCGACCAGCCACAACTGAGCGGCACCGCCACCCCCGGTGCCACCGTCGAAGTGTGGGACACCTACAACAGCGGCACCCCCACCAAAGTGGGCACCGCCACCGCCAAGGCCAGCGGCGTTTGGACGTGGCAACCTGCCACCGCGCAAGGGCAGGGCACGCACAGCTACGTGGTCAAAGAACTCGCCAGCGACGGCGTGACCGTGAGCCGCACCTCGGGTGCCACAGCGCTCACCATCGACACCGTGGCCCCCAACGCGCCCACGCTGGTGCTCCACACCGCCAGCGACAACGGCATCAAAGGCGACGGCATCACCAATGTGGCCACGCCCACCCTCAAGGGCACGGCAGAAAAAGGTGCCTTGGTCAACATTTACAAGGCCGGCAACACCCTGCTGGGCACCGTGAAGGCCAGCGACAGCGATGGCACATGGACCTACACCGTGGGCACCGCCCAGGCCGATGGCGTCATCAGCTTCACCGCCACCCAACGCGATGCCGCAGGCAACGAGAGTGCGGCCAGCCAGGCCGTCAGCCTGACGCTGGACACTCGCGTGGTCACACCGTCGATCAACAACTTGGCCGCCACGTCTGCGCCTGCGCCTGTGCTGGCCGGCACGGGCGAAGCCGGGGCCACCGTCACCATTTATGACAGCGCTTCGCTCAATGTCGACAAGATCATCGGCACCGCCGTGGTCAAGGCCGACGGCACCTGGAGCTTCCAGGCCACCGGCATCGCCACGGGCAGCCACACCATCACCACGGTGCAAAAAGATGTGGCAGGCAACACATCGGGCACCAGCCGCGGCTACACCTTCACGGTGGACACCACGCAATTGGGCTTGCCCACACTGGTGGCAGGCAGCGACAGCGGCGCCGCTGGCGACGGCATCACCAATGTCAGCCAACCCACTTTCACCGGCGCTGGCGCCACTGGCAACGCCAAGGTCGACATCTATGACAACGGCGTCAAGATCGGGCAAGCCACGGCCAACGTCAGCGGTGTGTGGACATTCCCCATCACCAACAACCTGCTCGGCATCAGCCACAGCATCGTGGCCAAAGAGTTGGCGGGCGACGGCAGCAACAGCGCCAACATCGCCAAAACCTCGGCGGCCCTGAGCCTGACCTTGGACACCACGGCCAACGCACCCGCCATCAACGCCCCAGCTGGCAACACCCATTTGGCCCCGGTGGTGACTGGCTCGGGGGCAGAAGCGGGTGCCAGCATCACGCTCACTGCCACATCCAAAGACGGCAGCATTGTCAAAACCTACACCACCGTGGCCAGCGCCACCGGCGCTTGGAGCATTGACACCGCCACCAACACCGGTGTCAGCAACAGCAACCTCAACACCGCGCTCACAGCCGACCAGGTCTACACCCTGCAAGCCACGCAAACCGACGCGGCGGGCAACACCAGCGTGCTCAGCAGCCCGCAAACCGTCAACTACGACACCCTGATCGTCAACCCGACCATCAACACCCTGCCTGCCAATATCGCCGGCACCGCGCTCACCCTCTCGGGCACGGGCGAGGCCGTGGCCACCGTGCGCGTGTACGACGTGGTGGGTGGCGTCAGCACCCTGGTCGGCACGACCACGGTCAACGCCCAAAAGCAATGGAGCTTCCTGATCAGCAACCTGAGCAGTGGCACCCATAGCTTCAAGGCCGAGCAGACCGACTTGGCTGGCAACCTGAGCGGCCAAACCACTGCGCAGACCAGTGCAGGCACAAGCACCGTCGCGGTGGACACCTCCGCCCTGAGCGCCCCCGTGCTGGCCGTCGGCAGCGACAGCGGCACCCCGGGCGACAACACCACCAACGCCCCCTTGCCCACCGTCGGCGGCAAAGCTCTGGCAGGCGCCAGCGTGCAGGTGTGGGACAGCTACAACGGCACCACCGCCAAGCTGCTGGCCACCGTCACTGCCGACACCAATGGCAACTGGTCTTACGCCGGTAACCTGGCCGAAGGCAGCCACAGCCTGGTGGCCAAAGAACTGGCCAGCAACGGTGTGGACGTGGCCCGCAGCTCTGACGCCACCGTGCTGAGCATCGACACCACGGCTTCTGGTTCACCCACATTGGTTTTGGACAGCGCCAGCGACACCAACGTCAAAGGCGACGGCATCACCAGCGTGCTCTCGCCCACGCTCACAGGCAAGGCAGATGCCAATGCTTGGGTCAACCTCTACAAGGGCAGCAGCTTGTTGGCCACCGTCAAGGCGGGCGAAACGGGCAATTGGACCTACACCCTGCCTGCGCAAAGCGATGGCACGAGCAGCATCACTGCCAAACAAGTCGATGCAGCGGGCAACGAAAGCGCCGCCAGCACCGCGCTCAGCCTCACGGTGGACAGTGCGGTGGCAGCGCCCGTCGTTGTCTCGCCGGGTACAGGCACCCGCTACGTCATGGTGCGCAACACCCAAAACTTTGACGCGGCCGAAGTGCAGGTCATGGCCACCGTCAATGGCACCCTGACCAATGTGGCGCGCAATGGCCTGGCCCAAGTGTTGGTGGGCCCCCAGGGCGTAATCAGCATTTATCCGGCATCGGCCCTGATCGACGGCAATACAGGCACTGTGGGGCCGAGTCAGACTGGCTCCGGTATGGCTTCTTTCTATGCAGCTGCTTACGTCGTTACGGATGCTTGGGTGCAAATTGACTTGGGTGCTTACTATGCGGTCAACAGCGTCATCCTCACGGCCCGTAATGAAACGGGTAAACAAGGTGAATTGAACGGAGGCTACGTTTTCCTGTCGCCCACCGCCATGGCCACCAGCAGCAACGCGGTGCCTCTGGCCAACTTGTTGGCTGACAACACCTTGGTCACCAAGGCCAGCATCAGCGGACTGAGTTCGACGGCCTTGACGCAGACCCATACCTTCACGCCCGCCACGGCCACCGCATTTGTGGCCGGCTCCAAGCTGGTGGGGCAGGGCGAGGCCGGTGCCACGATCACCATCTTTGACGGCACTGAAACCCTGGGCAGCGTTGTCGTCTCGGCAGCTGGCACCTGGAGCTTCCAGTCCACCGCCTTCAACAGCGGCAACCACAGCATCACCACCCGCCAGATCGACCTGGCGGGCAACATCAGTGCCACCAGCAGCGCCTACACCTTCACGGTGGACAGCGGCACCCTGGGCCTGCCCGTGCTCGACACGGCCAGCGACACTGGCCTCAAGGGCGACGGCATCACCAACACGCCCAAGCCGACCCTCAAGGGCACGGCGCTGAGCACCGGCAACGGCAGCAACAGCGTGGAGGTGTACGACAACGGCTTGCTGATCGGCACCGCCCTGATCGACAACGGTGCCAAGACCTGGAGCTTTGTGCCCGGCACCAACCTGGCCAGTGGAGCGCACAGCATCACCGTCAAAGACCTGGCTGCCAACACGGGCGCAGGCGTAACCTCCGGTGCATTGGCCTTGACCGTCGACACCAGCGCCGCTGCGCCCGTGTTCACCGTGCCGGCCAGCACCAAAGTGGCCCCGGTCATCACCGGCACAGCAGAAGCAGGTGCCAGCGTCACGCTGACCGCCACCCCCATTGGTGGCGGCACGGCCAAAACCTACACCGCTGTGGCCAACCTCAGCGGCGTGTGGACCGTGGACACGGGGGCGACCGGCGTCGGTGCAGCCGGCAACACCAACACCCCACTCGACGCCAACAAGGCCTACACCCTGCAGGCCACACAAACCGACGTGGCGGGCAACACCAGCGCCGCCAGCGCCGCGCAAACGCTCAACTTCGACAACGTGGCCTTGGCCCCTACGGTCAACACCGCTAGCGCCACGGTCTCGTCCGTGTTCGCCCTGAGCGGCACGGCCGAAGCCGGTGCCACGGTGCAGGTGTACGACAACGTGAACGGGAGCAGCATTTTGGTGGGCACCACCACCGCGGCCAGCAACGGCAACTGGGCCTTGACGGTCACCGCCCCGGCCAGCGCCACCGCGCTGCGCAACATGACGGCTGTGCAAACCGACCTGGCAGGCAACACCAGCCCTGCGGCCACATTCAACCGCACGGTCGACGCGGGCGTGCTCGGCCAGGCCCTGCTGGCCACGGCCAGCGACACCGGCACCGTGGGCGACGGCATCACCAGCGTGGGTGCACCGCAACTGACCGGCAGCAACGTGACAGCGTTCGCCACCGTGCAGGTGTTTGACACCTTTGGTGGCAGCACCACCCTCTTGGGCTCGGCCAGGGCTGATAGCCAGGGTGTGTGGACACTGGGTCTGGCCCGCCTCTTGAGCGACGGCAACCATGTTTTGCAGGTCAAAGAAGTGAGCAGCACAGGCACCGTGTTGCGCAGCTCGGCCAACAACACCGTGGTCATCGACACCCAGGCCCCTGCGGCCCTGAGCAAGCCGATGCTCGACGCCCTGAGCGACAGCGGTAGCGCCAACAACGACGGCGTGACCAACGTCTCGCAACTGGTTTACAGCGGCACCGCCGCTGAGGCCCTGGCCACCATCAAGCTCTACGCCGGCAGCACCCTGGTGGGCACCACCACTGCCGACAGCTCGGGCGCATGGCGCGTCACCACCAGCGCTCTGGGCGCAGGCAGCTACAACGTCACCGCCACGCAAACCGATGCGGCGGGCAATGTGTCAGCCGCCTCCGGCATCAGCGCGGTCACGGTGGACAGGTCCATCAACGCCCCGGCCATCACCACGAGTGGCGCGCAGGCCAGTAATCCGGTCCTGACCGGCACCACCGAGGCCCGCGCCACGGTGCAGATCAGCGTCACGGCCAGCGGCAGCAGCACCAGCAACAACTACACCGTGCAGGCCGACAGCAGCGGTGCTTGGGCATTGCCCTTGTCGCTGAACCCGGCCAACGCCACCTCCTACACCGCCGTGGTGCAGGCCACCGACGTGGCGGGCAATGTTTCGACCAGAACCACCAGCACCTTCTCGGTGGACCCAGCCTTGACCGCCACCGCACCGGCCATGCTGGCCACACCCACCCTGGGCGCAGGCCAAGACACCGGCAGCGGCGTCTATGCCAGCGACGGCATCAGCAGCATCGCCAAGCCCACGCTCAGCGGCACAGGGGCGCAAAACGGTGCCACCGTGCAGTTGTGGGCCAACGGCTCCACGCTGGTGGCCAGCACCACGGCCAACAGTTCGGGGGATTACGCCTTCAAGGCCGAAGATTACCTCCTCGGCGGTCTGGTCGGTAGCAACCAATTGCGCGTGGTGCAGCAGGTGGGCGTGGGCGAGTCTGCCAAGACTTCAGCCCCATCATTGGCCCTGGGCTGGACGGTAGACAATGCGGTTACCTTCACCACCCCCGTGTTGACGGCCAGCAGCACCGACAGCTATGGCACGGTCTACAGCACCAGCGTGGCCTCGGGCCTCAAGCCCACCCTGCGCGGCACCACCGAAGCAGGTGCCAGCGTGGCGCTGTTTGACAATGGTGTGAAGTTCACTACTGTCACAGCCGACGCCTCTGGCAACTGGAGCTACACCTACACCGGCAACACCCTGAGTGCCGGCAACCACAGCATCACCCTCCAGGTGACCGATGTGTCGGGCAATGTGTCTGGCAATGCTTCGGGCAATGTGTCTGTGCTGTACCCTGCATATGCGTTCAAGACGCTCACCGCCACACCGACCGCCCCCGTGGCTCAACTGGTGAGCGGTGGCGACTCGGGTCTCAGCGGCAGCGACGGTGTGACCAACATCAACAGACAAAGCTTCAAAGGCACGGTGAGCGTGAGCGCGGGGCAAGACGCCCCTGGCGTCAACCTGTACGACAACGGTGTGCTGCTGGGCAGCGTGCAGGCCGACAGCACGGGCGCATGGGCCTACATCGCCAGCTTGACCCCAGGCGGCCACCTGATCACTGCGCGTGCCAAAGACTTCTCGGGCAACCTGAGCAGCAGCAGCACTGTGGCCCAGTTGGTGATCGACACCACCGTCCCAGGCACCTTGGCCCAGCCCACTCTGGCCAGCGGTGAAGACACCGGCAATGTTGGCACGCCCGCCACGCTGACCGACGGCATCACCAGCAAGACCCGACCCGTGTTCAGCGGCACCGCAGAGGCGGGCGCAACCGTGGAGCTGTTCGCCAACGGCACCCTGATGGGCACGGCCCTGGCCGACGCCAGCACCGGCACCTACAGCGTCAGCCCCAGCGCTGCCCTGGCGCAGGGCGCGCACAGCATCACCGTGCAAGCGGTGGACGCCGCAGGCAACCGCAGCGCGGTCAGCACGGCCAGAGCCATCACCGTCGACAGCGTCATCGCGCCTGTCAGCTTCTTGAGCCTGGCCAGCAGCAATGTGTTCTACAGCAGCGGTGGCGAAGTGGTGACCAAAGACAGCAAGCCCACCGTGCAAGGCTTCGGCGAAGCCGGTGCCACCGTCACCGTTTACAACAACACCGGCTCTGGGGCCACGTCTGTTGGCGTCGCCAATGTGGGGCCAGATGGACGTTGGAGCCTGACCCTGGGCACCGATCTGAGTGCCAGCAACACCATCACCGCGCAGCAAACCGACCGGGCTGGCAACACCAGCGCCGCCACCGCAGCGCTGAGCGTGGCCTACAACAGCGCCGCCACATTGCCTGCCCTGAGCCTGCAAACCAGCAGCGACACCGGCACCCTGGGTGACGGCATCACCGCCCGCAGCACGCCGACCATCACCGGTAGTGGCGCAAGCGAAGGCAACACCGTCACGTTGTACAACGGCAGCACGGTGCTGGGCACCGCGGTGGCCGACGGCGCGGGCAAATGGGCCATCACGCCCACCACGCCCCTGGGCGACAACACCGTGGGCAACCCCGCCTACACCCTGACCGCCAAAAACACCAGCCTGTCTGACGTGGTGTTGGGCAGCCTCAAGGTGCTGATCGACAGCCAGGCCGACGCGCCCCTGACCGGCCTGACCTTGGCTGCCGACAGCGACAGCGGCACCCTGGGCGACCGGCTCACCAACCTGACCAGCCCGGTCATCAGCGGCGGCGGTGCCACCGCAGGCGCTACCGTGCGCCTGCTCGAAGGCACAGCCCTGCTGGGCCAGGGCGTGGCCGACAGCGCGGGCAACTGGCGCGTGCAGTCCGCCACCCTGAGCAGCGGCGCGCACAGCCTGACCGCTGTGCAGGTGGACGCGGCGGGCAATGTGTCCAACGCCTCCAGCGCCTTGACCATCAATGTGGACAACAGCGCCGCCGCCTTGAGCACGCCAACGCTCGTCAGCAGCAGCGACACCGGCCTGGTGGGCGACAACCGCACCGGCCTGAGCAGTTTCACCGTGAGTGGGCAGGGGGCCGAGGCGAATGCCCTGGTGTCTGTATCGGCCGTACAGTCATCCATGACGCGCTACGTCATGGTGCGCACACCGGCCATTGGCTTTTTTGACATCGCGGAGTTGCAGGTGATGTCGGGTGGTGTGAACGTGGCCAAGGGGGCCACGGTGCTGGTCGGGCCGCAAGGCACGTACAACACAAATTATGCCGCCGCCTTTATGGTGGACGGCTCGACAACGGGCAGCTTCTATGCTTCGGCCAACGATGTCAACAACGCCTGGGTGCAGATTGATTTGGGTGGGCTCTACAGGGTCAGCGATGTCCTGGTCACGTCCCGCACCGATGGCGGCAGCGGGGTCTCGTTGAACAACGCCTATGTGCTGTTGTCGCCCAATGCCATGGCCAGCAGCAGCAGCGCCACGCCGCTGGCCTCTTTGCTGGCCGACAGCACGGTGAAGGTCGCCCAGTTGCCCAGCAACCATTCGACCACCAGCATCACCAATACTTTGAATTTTGGTGCAGATGTGCCGAACACGGTCACGGTTCAAGCCGACGCCAACGGCAACTGGAACGCCACCCTCAGCAACATGACCGGCGCTGCTGCAGGCACTGCTTACAACCTGACGGCCACACAAACTGACGCCGCAGGCAACACCAGCGCGACCAGCGCGGCGTTGGTGTTGACGGTGGACAGTGCCGCTGCTGCACCCACCCTGAGTCTGCAGGCGGACAGCGACACAGGCAATAAGGGCGACGGCCAAACGGCCAACACCCGCCCGGTGTTCATCGGCACAGCCGAAGCCGGCGCCACGGTGAAGGTGCTGCTTGACGATGGCAACGGCGGCACCACGGTGTTGGCCACCCTGACGGCCAGCAGCACCGATGGCAGCTTCAGTTGGCAACCCACCGATGCGTTGACCCTGGGCACCTACAGGTTCATGGCACGCCAGACCGACATCGCTGGCAACACCTCGGTGCTGTCACTGCCCTTGGCCTTGAAGGTGGTCAATGACCAAGGCGTCGTGGCCATCAGCGGCACAGCCGAACCGGCCCAAACCCTGACAGCCAATGTGACCGACGATGGCTTGACCGGTGTGACCATCCACTACCAGTGGCTGGCGGATGGCGTGAACATTGATGGTGCAACCAACCAGACGCTGCTTGTAACTGGCGACATGGTGGACAAGGGGTTGACGGTCAAGGCGAACTACACCGATGCCTTGGGCGGCGTGGAGGCGATCACCAGCAGCGCGGTACCCGTGTCTGTGGTGCTGGCGCAGCCAACGGTGAGCGAAACCGTGGCGCTGACCAACACTGCCAATTCTCAGCACGCGGTCAAGGGCTTTGTGAGCAGTGGTGCCAATGCCGACAAGCTGGACTTGACCGGCTTGTTGAGTGGTTACACCAAAGGAAGCAGCAACCTGAGCGATTGGGTCCAGTCCTTCAGCGTGAACGGCGGCAGCACCACACTGACGGTCGATCTGGATGGCGCAGGCGTTGGCACCACTTCGCACACCGTGCTGTTGCAGGATGTGGACTGGACCAGCCAGACGCTGAGCCAGCTCAAGAGCAGCGGGGTGATCGTCGCCTGAACTACCCGGGACAGTGGCACTTTGCTCGCCACGGATGTGGCGAGCATGGCCCAGACAACCCTTTGGTCAGGCAGCAACGGTTACGGGTATTTCAGCCTGTCCCCCAACGGGGACTGGTCGTACACGCCCTGGAACATGGGCACGGTGGATACCGGGTCTGGCCGCACTTTGGTGCCTCGGGGTCAGTCGGTCACCGACGAGTTGCAGTTCACGACCGTGGGCGGGGTGCTCAAGCGCATCCGCGTGGGTTTGTGGGGCATGCCTTGGGTGGCCGAGGCATCGGCTACCGGGGTGTTGGCGGTGGTCTCGGGCAGTGGCGTTTCGGTGTCGCTGGGCGCCAGTGCGCAGGTGCCTTCTGGCTTGGGCCAGGGGCATTTGGTCTCAGATCTGCTGAGCACCATGCACGTTGGCAGTGGGGCGGTGCCCAGCAGTGTGGCCCTGACTGGGCTGGGCAGCGGGGTGCAGTTGTGGGTGAGCACCAACGACGGGCTGACTTGGCGGCAGTGGGGGGCCAGCGATTTAAGCGGTAAGGCTTTGATGCTGGCCAATGACGGTCAGACGCGCCTGGCTTTGCTGGGACCTTCTGGCAGTGCTTTGCCAGCCAAGGGTTTGGCCAATGCCTTGTCGTATGTGTCTTGGGACAGCAGTGCGTCCGCCAATGGCACGGTGCTGGCTTTGTCGTCGCCATCTTTGGCGTCATCGTCTTTGCTTTCGCCTTTGGGCAAGGTCACCAACACGGTGACTTTGTTCAACGACACCCCGCCCAGTGGCACGGCGCAAGCCGTGGCCAGTGGGGTGCTCAATCCGGCAGAAATGCTGGGGTTTGCGTGCAAGGTGAATGTCAGAGGCGCGGCCCTGGGGGACTGTGTGCAGGTGCTGATCGATGGTCTGTTGGTGGCGACCAGTGCTGTTTTGACCACGGCCGGGGATGCGGTGGTGTCGGTGCCAGTGGCCAGTGCGGTGTTGGCGCGTTATGGCAGTGGCACACACACCTGGACTACCCGGCTGGTGAATGTGGCCGGCATCACGGGGGCAGAGACTTCGACGGCATTTGGCATCACGTATGCGGGCAGTCAGACCATCAATGGGTCGGCGGCGAGCGAGTCCATGCGGGGTGGTCCGGGGGCGGATGTTTTCAATATGGGCACGGCGACGGTGGGGGGCAGTGACCGGCTCGTGTATCAGGGCAGCGGCGATTTGGTCGGGCAGGACACGGTCAATGGTTTCACGGTGGGCCCCACGAGCGGTGCTGTGGGGGGCAGCGGCGCGCAAGGCGATGCGATCGTGATGCGCGATGTGTTTGGCAGCGCTTTGGTATTGCCCGTAGGTGCCCTTGAGCAGGCGCGCGTCTTGGTCAATGGGGGCTGGGTGGCATTGTGGGAGTCCGGCGGCCATGTGGTGTTGGCCGTGGATGCCGATGGCAACGTGGGCAGTGGCGTTGGCCGCAATGTGTTGACTTTGTCTGGCAAGTCGCTCAATGAATTGGCCGGGGTGGGCTCTGGGGCGACGGCCATCACGGCTTTGGCGAAGTTGATTGCCAACGGGCAATGGGTGGTGATGTCGAACCGGCGCGGATCGATCGGTGTGGCGGCAGACAGTCTTGTGGCGGGCAGTATCGTGCCAGGCAGTGTGCTGACGGCGAACTTGACCGAGCACGATGGATTGGATTGGTCCGGCGTGGCTTACCAGTGGATGGCCAACGGCGTGGACATTGAGGGTGCGAACAAGCGTGCGTTCACGGTGACGACCACGCAGCAGGATCAACAGTTGTCGGTGCGGGCCACCTATGTGGACGCACTGGGTTTTTCGGAGCGTGTGGTCAGTGACTTGACCGAGGTGGTGCCGTTGCAGTTGCCCACTGGGGTGAACGATTGGGTGGTGCTGAATCTCGCGTCTGATGTGCACCGGTTGTGGGGTTTCGAGGCGTGGAATGGCACAAGGGGCGATCGGATCGATGTGTCCAATTTGCTCCAGGGCTATTTGCCGTGGATGAGTGACATTCGGCAGTGGATGAGCCTGGCGGTGGTTGGTGGCAATTCGGTCTTGACCATCGATGTCGATGGTCCAGATGCGGGTTCGTCTGTGTATTCCATCCAGTTACCGGGGGTGAATTGGTCGGGCAGATCGGTCACGGATTTGGTGGCCAGCGGGCAGTTGGTCACCAATACGGTGACGTTGGGGAGTTTGCTGGCAGAACTCGATAACCGCAGCTCGCGTTCGTTGTTTCCGACCATTCCTTATGTACTCAAGCAATTCAGTTCTGCCGAGCCAACTTCCAACGATCCGACCAATGCCAATGGCGGATGGTTTGCCAATGATGATTTCAACAATTTCATCCGCAAAGAGGGCAATCAGTATGTGATTTTTGACGATGTGGGGCCAGGTGCTGTGGTGCGTTTGTGGACGGTATCCATTAATCTGGATTTTTACAACACCATCATCCGGTTTTATATAGATGGACAGAGTGAGCCCATCATCAGTGGATCGATTTACGACATCGTTCGTGATGATGGCCTCGTTGCCAATTCTGTCTTGAGTTATTCTGCAGCACCCGGGAATCCGGAAGGGCTGCAAGGTAATAATCTTTATTTGCCCATTCCTTATGCCAAAGGGCTGAAAATCACGGTAGAAAATCCAACCATCGTAGAAGATGGTTTTAATGTCAATGGAGTTTTTTACCCACCAACATTTTTTTACTACAGCATCGCTTACAGGGATTATGCTCCCGATATAAAAGTCGAATCTTTCAGTAAGAGCATTTTGGCTGAACAGCAAAATCAAATTGCGTCATTGAACTCCACGTTGACTGTTTCATCTGACGTTCATTTGCAGCCATCTCTTCAATCTTTGAATCAAACCTTGATAGGTGGGCAGGATGCTTCAACATCACTTCTGATTGATGGTTCGCGTGCAGTTTCATCCATATCCTTGAAAATCGATGCCACCGATATGGTGAAGGCCTTGCGGTCCACAGTGATCGCGATTGATTTTGATGGGAAGGAACGTGTGTGGGTCCCGGCAGGCGAGTTTTTTGGCACCGGTACCGGATTGGCAACTTACAAGAGTTTTTACACTGAAGTAACTTCTGCTGGCGAGATGAAGGCGTCTTGGCATATGCCCTTTCAGAGCAATGCCAAGATATCGGTGATCAACTATGGAACTCAGGATGTCAGCGTCGATTTGAATGTGGGTTATGTAGACAATGTTTGGACCTCACAGTCCATGTATTTCAACGCCAAATGGCATCAGTACGACAATATTGCAAGCACACCTGCACGCGATTTGAATTACATCACGATTTCTGGTGGGCGTGGTGTTTACATGGGTGATACTCTGAGTTTGTTGACGAGTGTAGATTCCAATAACAAAAAATTATGGTGGTGGGGTGAAGGGGATGAGAAAGTTTATGTGGATGGTGAGTATTTGCCTTCCATGTTTGGAACGGGCACCGAAGATTATTATGGTTTTGCATGGTCTTCGCCTTTGGAGTTTTACAATCCATTTACCAATCAGGTTCATGGTGCCAACTCTTTAGCTGGTCCGGTGACTGATTCACGTTACCGGTTTTTGGATGGCATTCCATTTTCTTCTTCCCTGAAGTTTGATATGGAGTTCTGGCACGGGGATAATGACAATGCCAGAACAACTTATCTGAATTATTCGCCAGCAGTTTTTTATTATTCAGATGGTCGCGCGGTGGATAACATCGTTCATGATATTGATTCTGTACGCGCTGCCCCCAGAATAACCAGCGGTTTTTCACCTGATGCCGTGATAGGGGTAGATAAGAATTCTGCTTTTGAAGGTTACGATATATTGATATTGGCAGGGCAGAGCAATACTTACTTGGCTCAAAATTTGGCAGATATAACTGATGTAAAAAATCAGGGCATATACATGATCCGAACTGCCGCAGCCCTTTCGGCTTCTTGGAGGTCAACATATTTGGATGGTATGCAGGACGGCATCGCTACCGAGTTTGCCAGGCGCTACGCGGCCACTCAATTGGCTCCATCAAGAAAACTGCTGATCATTGATGGCGGAGCAAGTGGCACAGGATTTTTGAATCAAAACAATGGCACTCTGGATTGGGATGCCAATACTGGGGCTTATGCCTTGGCCGTAAAGGATTTGACAAATGCCATCATGTCGGCCAACAGCAAAAACAAAATCATTGGCATGCTCTGGCAGCAAGGCGAAAACAATGGGTATCCTGCCGATCCGACATATGCGGTGCTGAACCAGGTCGATTATCAATCATCCTGGTTGGGAATGATTAAATATTTTGAAACCAATGTCACTGGATTTTCAGCTGCAACGCCGGTATTCAATGGTCAAATGGTTTATGACTGGATGATGCAGGAAACGACCAACAGGAAGCCTGTAGACGATGCGCTGAGGAATTTGTCAAACCTTCGGGATAATACGTTTTATATCGCATCTGATACCAGTACGGGTTTATATGAGATCAACAGTTATAGCCCTTCTGGTGATTTGGTGCATTATGGATCTTCTGCGCTTGATTTGGGTGGTCGGTATTTTGATGCTTACCAAAATTACCTTGCCAATCAACAAGCTTATGCGGCGCCGGTGCGCATGCTGGTGGGTGATGACAATGTGTTGACCCAGTCCGAATTGGGGGTGACCAATGTCAAAGTGCGTTTTGCTGCAGGTGTGGCCGGTTATGTGCAGTTGTATGTCGACGGTCAAGCCGTTGGCGCTCGGCAATCGATACAAGAGAATCAGCTTTCTTTGACCTTGAATTCGTCGGATTTGGGTGCGGATGGCGTGAAGCATCTGACGCTCCAAGTTTTTGACTCGCAGACCAACGGCACTGCGCTGAGCGGCATTTTGGATGGTGCGGTGGTTCAACTGAATGCATCGCAAGTGCATTGGTCTTCAGCAGCGCAGGCATTGTGGTTGAACCCTGATTCCATCATGTCTGGCAGCAGCGAGGCCGCCATCAATGGTGCATCTGTGACATGGCTTCCAAGTGCCGGAGCTGCGGCGAACGTGGCGCTGCGCAACGTTGTCGGAGATACGGTCCAAGCCCGTTTGTATGTGGATGGTGTCAACGGCCACAACACGGTCGGTATCACGCAGGGTGGCTTGTATCTGAATGCCAGTGACATCACGGCACCATTGCCAACTTCAAACTCCGGTAACGCATTGACCATGATGGTGGCTGCGGCGAGCAATTCATCGGCACAGTTTCAAAAATCCTTATTGAGTTTTGGACTTCCATCCGCCAATGCCGGTGTGGTTCTGGGTGCTTCCAATTCGGCGGCCGTCTATGGGGCCGTTCAGGCCAATGCACCGTTGACTGCCGGAGCTGCAACTGTGACTGGGAGTTGGGATGTGTTGTCACTGACAGCAGGCGTCAATGGCAGCAGTTATGTGGTGCAGGTCGGCGCAGATGGTGGTGCTGCAGCAAGCACTTCTGTCGCCGCATCCACAGTCGATTTCAACTCTGCCAGCAATCAGTTGGTGATCGGTAAAGCCGTTGGCGGTGCTGCTGGTAGTACGGCGGCCAGTTGGGATGGCGATATCGGTGATGTTGTGGTCAGCGGGCAGACCTTGAGTTTGGCTCAAAAGCAAGAAATCCAAACTTATCTTTCAGAAAAATACGAAACGACGGCAACCATGGGTCTGTTGGTTTCTCAAAGTGCCGATAGCGGTGGGAAGATCTTGACCCAAACGATGTCGCTGACGTTGTCGGCATCAAGCAGCAAGATCATCGATAACCTGTACGTCAGCGATGCAGATGCGCGGGTGGATGTGGTGAAGGTGGCAGGTGCCGACTATGTGCGCACTGGAGTAGGCAACGATATGGTGGAGGTGATGGATTTGAACTTCCGTCAGTTGGACGGAGGCGCAGGCAAGGACACCCTCAAAATCAATGCCGCTGTGTCGAGCGTGGATTTGACGCAGTTGGTGAGCAACGCCCGATACAACACCACGGTGGGTGTGGGCGAAGGCGGCACGGGCTTGGGCGGATGGCACAAGCTCTACAGCTTTGAGCAAATTGACCTCACCAATTCGTCGCTCACGAGCCTGAGCCTGAAGGCGGCGGATGTGCTGGAGTTGTCTGAGACCAAGACGCTGCTGATCCGGGGCGATAAGTCGAGCTTGCTGGATGCAGTGACCTTGTTGGCCACGGAGACGTGGACACCGAGCGCGGCCAATGGCAGCAATGGCCAAGTGGTAACCGATGCGTCTGGGGTCACGGTGTATGCGCACCAATTCACCAGCAATTCGGGTGGAGCCTTGGCCACGCTTTGGGTTGAGGATGGCTTGAAGCTGGCCTATAACGGCAGTGCGGGGGCGGTGCTTTAGCCCCGCGCCCAAAGGTGTGGGAGCCCCGCCCCCGGGGCGAAAAAGGGCGATGTGACATTCGATCATGTTTGAGATCAGATAACGGAGTTTTTAGATGACCATGCATTTCGTTTCTGGCCTGCCACGTTCAGGCTCTACCCTGTTGAGTGCCGTGTTGCGGCAGAACCCGCGCTTCAAAGCGGATGGGAGCAGTGCAGTGCAGGGTACGGTTAGCACAGTGTTGCCGGTGTTCAGCAACCAGGAGTTCGCGCCCGTCACCGACGATGCTTTGCGGCAGCGGGTGTTGCTGGTTTTGTTCGATGCGTATTGCCCCGAGCGGCATGCGCAGGTGTTGTTTGACACCAACCGTTTATGGACGGGTCATTTGCCTTTGTTTGCCGAGTTGTTTCCACAGTCGCGGGTGGTGTGTTGTGTGCGCGATGTGGGTTAGGTGCTGGACAGTGTGGAGCAGATCTTGGCTAAGAACCCGATGCAGTTGTCGGCCATTTTTCAGTTTCAGCGGCTGGGCTCGGTGTACCAGCGGGTGGAGCAGTTGATGAACACGGCCAGTGGGTTTGTGGGGCTGCCGCTGACCAATTTGCGCGAGGCGTGGTTTTTTGCACCTTGCCAATCGTTTGGTGGTGGTGCCCTATGAGCATTTGACGCTGCACTCCGAGCGCACGCTCAAGGCATTGTACGAAGCTTTGGGCGAGCCGTGGTTTGAGCACGCTTTCAAAGCGCTGTCGTTTGACGCGCCTGAGCGCGATGCGGCCGTGGGCATGCCGGGCTTGCACACGGTGGGCCAGCAGATGCGTGCACCACGCAAAGTACCGGGCATCCCCCCCGATTTGTTCAACAAGTTTGCGCCTGCGCAGTTTTGGAAGGCGCCCAATCAAAATCCGCAAGGAGTTCAGGTGTTATGAAGCCCTGCTGTTTTTGGATGACGGGCTTGTAGTGTGCCGGCAAGACCACTTTGGCCCGCGCCATGCGTGACCAGCTGAACGCCGATGGTGTGGTGCGTGTGGTGGTGCTGGACGGCGACGAGGTGCGGGCGGGTTTGTGCAGTGATCTGGGGTTTGGCATGCAAGACCGCATTGAGAACAGCCGCCGCTTGGCCGCTGTGGCTCGTTTGTTGGTGGACGCCGGGCTGGTGGTCGTGGTGAGTGCAATTTCGCCATATCGGGCAGCGCGTGCCCAAGCCAGAGCCATGTTCGAGCCGGGCACGTTTTGGGAAGTGCATGTGGCCACCCCCCTGAGCACTTGCATGGCCCGGGATGTGAAGGGTTTGTATGGCGCGGCCCGTGCCGGCCAGCTGCCCCAGCTCACGGGCGTGGGTGCGACCTACGAAGAGCCCGAAGCCCCCGATGCGCGGCTGATGGGCGAGGGGGATGTGTTGGTGAGTGTGCACGCGATGCTGCAACTTGCTGGCGCTTGATCCGTTGAGCTGCAAAAGGCCTTGGACTTTGCAAATGTGAAAGATCCGGCTAGGAGTCGAATAGCTGTAGCATCATTTGCAAAAAGACAAACCTCGACACAGTATTGAGCCCGTGAGCAAATCAACTTCTTGAACGACTTTGAATGTTCCGTAATGATGATGAAGTCAAATACCGATAAGTTGCCTGTGTTCCAGCGAGGGAGAACACGAGTTCCACACCAGTGCATGTCGGCGCAGTTTGATTTGGAACTGAGCTAAAAAAAGTCAAATTCGCGTCAGAGTGCTTTCGCTTCAGCTGTTGCATATTCCTGCAAGTTGCGAGTGCGCATTAACGCCTCACTTTAATCCCAAGACGTTGGGGGCGGCATCCATTTTGCCGTAACAATCTATTTCATCTGACGACTAGTTGCTCTGATCTTTCAGCGACTACGCCTGTAGTGCCCTATCTGAAATCTCTTGATTTTGAATTCTTCGCAGTGAAGGTGAATTTTTGCGTGCGAATGTAACCAAATAGACAATTGTCGACTGAATTGTCTGCCTCCTTTGTTAAAAGAAAGGCCATGAATGCACGGCACTAATTGAAATAGTGCCTCACCTTCACTCTTTGCGTAGAGTCTAGTTAATGTCTGCAAATATTCGAAATAAATAATCTGGCTTAGAAGGTTGATGTTTGGCACTTATTGCTAACGCACCAAGAAGTCGGAAATTATTTTGTATATATGCAAGTGGTTTTCGCCAGTAGTTATTTTTTTATTTTCGTTTATTTGAAATATTTTTCTTGGCAGATTAGTCTCAAGATAAATATTATTCATGAATTTACATCTGGAGTTAAATCTTTGTAAATGAGTAAGTGTTGCCTGAATACTTTGTTGCCATTCTCCATTTAATTTTGTTTCCGACTTCGATGCTTTTGTAAGCATCAGTTGCAAATTTCTAACGGAAAGTTATTCAAATTGTCTCGATTCATTTTGTGTTCTTAAAGCCCATATTTCAAGAATTCTTGTTGATTTGCACTGCGATTGAGTCAGTCGATGAATGAGACACTGCGCTACGCCTGAGAAAGTACTTGAGGAATGAAAAACAAGGTAGTGATTACAGGATTGGGAGCGCTTAGTTCCCTCGGAATCGATGTGGACTCTATGATGTACCGTCTGCGCGAAGGCTATAGCGGATTAGTACCCAGCTCTATTGGGGGGTATTCAACAGCCCTGGGGTACTTGCATCCTGCATTTCTCACTCCAGAGGACTCAGGGGATCTATCTAAAGATAAAGGTACCTTGATGGCGTTGGAGGTTGCTAAGCAGGCAGTTTCCCAAGCAACGCAACAGGGAAACATTCCATTTTTTTTTGGACATGAAAAATCTGAATCCGAAAGCCAGAGCTTTCGTATTGGCGTCTTCTGGGGTGTAGGGCTGGCCGGCGCTCATTGGCTGGATAGAAACTACGCAGAGTTCTGCAGGGATCGCGAGGACTCGAGACCTTCAGCATGGACAATTCCGGCGATCATGCCAAATGCACCTGCTGCAGCCATAGCTATCGAATACAAATCACGTGGTGCATGTATGAGCCTGGCAAATGCCTGCGCCTCATCCGCCATGGCGATAGGGGAAGCATTATTGGCTTTAGAGCGTGGGGATATTGATATTGCAATTGCAGGTGGCAGCGATGCGTCTCTTCTTCCCGCGATATTGCACGCATGGGCACGTACCCGAATACTTGCAAGAAATTCGCCAGACAGTGCAGATCATGCTAGTCGACCATTTGACGTTAACCGTAATGGAATATGCCTTGCAGAAGGGGCTGCTTGCTTGGTGCTGGAACGAGAGGCGCATGCGTGGCAAAGAGGAGCAAAAGCATTAGCGCGTCTGGCTGGTTATGGGCATTGTTGTGATGCAGTCGACTTAACTGAACCCGCCGCCTTGGGCCAAGCATATGCAATACAAAAGTCTTTGCAACATGCCAGTGTTCCAGCGAACGCTGTGAGCTATGTCAACGCGCATGCGACCGGCACGCGCAAAGGAGACGCTGCAGAGATGATGGCTCTTCATCAAGTGCTGGGAGCGGCATTTTCAAATACACCTATATCTTCAGTTAAATCTGCACTCGGCCATACCGTCGGTGCAGCAGGTGCATTGGAAGCAGTAGTAAGTGTCAGATCGCTGATGGAGCGTTGGATTCCACCCACTACCTTTCTGCGGAATATCGACCCGCATTTCAGTGACGCCTATTTAGTGAAAGGTCAGGGGATAGAAGCACCAAACATTGATTACGTCTTAAGTAATTCGTTTGGCTTCGGTGGATGTAACGCATCACTTGTGTTTGGGCAGCCGTAAAGATAAATCATTGCACGAAATAAAATTGCTCAATTCAAGCCAGATGAGTTTAATTGCATTGAGTTATTGGAATAAGAGAAATTTCCTTCTTGTTTTTTTGAAGGTAGATCTTTCAATAACCAATAGTAATCATTTGCTGGAATTGACCTGCCCAGCTATTCGGGACGAATGATTTCTAGGAAGTTGGCTCGCAAACAGCAAGTAGCCCATGAGGAAAGGTCGATTCACAGAAGAACAGATGGTCACGGTGTTGCGCAAGGCAGACCGAAACACCGTGGCCGAGGTGGCGCTGGGAATTGAAGTGCTCAAGGAAATCTATGCAAAAAATGGTGAGCCCGCAGGACCGGCGTAAACCGGTCGAACTGGATTGCCAGAAAGGCCTGTCCCAGCGCCGGGCTCGCGGGCTGATCGGGGTTGCCGGATCCTCGCTGAGCTATGTGATGCAGCTGCCGGCCAATGACGCGGTGGTCATCGAGGTTATGAAGTCGCTGTCTGCCCAGTAACCCCGCTATGGGTACCGGTGAATCCGCATCTTTCTTCATCGCCCAGGCTTTGAGCTCAGTTGGTCGCGCGCGCACCGCAGCTGGCGACAGGCTGGGCTGCTGGTGCATAAGAAGCGCTCGCTCAAGCTCATTGCCACTGGCAGGCCACGCGCCCTCTAACTGTTCAAGTTCAACATGGTGTGGACGTATGACTTCTTCTTCGACACCACCGCAGATGGCCGTCAGTTTAACTTCCTGACCGTTGTGGATGAGTGCACCCCCGAATGCCCGTCCCATGATGTGGCCCTAACGATCCGATACCAGCGCGTTACCGAAGTGTTCTCGCGCTTGGTGAGCCTGCATGGCGCGCCGCTGTTCATATTATTAGGCAATGGACCTGAGTTTGTCAGCCATACGATTTTCAAATGGGTCGCCCAGGCGGACATTGGCACTTCGCTGAGCGATCTACGCAAGCGCTGCCAAAACGAAACTGACGCGACCTTTATGGCTGTCGCTTGAAAAATGGGCTATTGGGGGAGCGGCGTAAAACTTGGACTCGCCAAAACAAAAGAGCAATAGTGGAGCGGGTGATTCACAGGCAGAAATATCAATGCGTGCGTCATTTTCGATTTGATACCCATGCGACAGATCGTTCTAGTTGTAGGCGCCTCGATTGATTTTCACATCCACGAACGAACTCGACAACTTTCGGAATTCGAACTTTATGTTTCAGTAGCCTGACCTGAGCCTAATCAGTTGGGGGCAACACAGATTTACCTAGATAGGGCAAGATTCTGCAAAAGCAACGAAATCTTTCGGGTAAACCCTGTATTTCAACAGAAATGTATTCCAGTGTACAAATTGAAAAAAGCCAACAAATCGTCGACATTAATATACAAGCAGAAATAAAATAAAAATGCACCCTAATAAATAACAAAAATTTTTATCATAAATGAGTTTTTGTAAATTAAACAAATAATTCTAATTTGTAGAATCAAGCTTTTTGTAAATAATTATTTCCATGTCTCGATATATAAATCGAAAGTATTAAGTTTCCTGATTCAATATGTATTTAGTTCAGCAGGTCCTGTTTGGAAGCAACACAATAATTAAACCCATTGCGGGTCAAAGGCATGGTCGACGTCACACTGATAATGATGTAGTTATTTCTCGTCGAAATTCACAGCGTTCTTTGTGGGCTAACAAGATCAGCTCAATCAAATCGGATGATCTAGGCGATGATTTGCAAGAGCAACATCATGAAGCAAATGAATCCAGATTCTTGGGGCAACTAAAGACCTCGTAAATTGTAATTTCCCTTGTGCTTGACAATAAACCAGCCTTGAAGCTACGTTCGAAATAGTTATTTTTTAGTTGAAGATTACTCTTGCTGCGTTTTGTCTTTCTTTTAAAGGCTGAGTTGCTTAGATCAGCCAGTCGCATTTAAAAATTTTATACTGAAATAAAGATGCGATTAAATTGGTTCTGAATGGCGATGCAATCGTCGGCTATTTATTGACTTCGGTAATAATTTTTATTGAGGTGATGAACTTAATATCTTGCCGTTGAAGAAATGGCCTTGGAGAATTGATGTCAAATAATTATATTTTTCTACTATTTCTTTTGATTTACACAATCTTGTGCATGGTAAGTTCCGGGTGGTGGTCTATCTATAAGGCGATATCTGATTTATTTTAAAGATATGAAGCAATCGGATGGCTAAAAAAGAAGAAGCATCAATCAATCGCTCAGACTTAATTAGGGCGATTTCGGCGAGGGTTGAACACATTAATGACCAAGACGCTGAAATGGCGGTCCGGCTAATTTTGGATGCAATGGCGGAGTCACTTAAGAAAGGTCGCCGCATTGAGATTCGGAACTTCGGTGTCTTTCAAGTGAAAACTCGAATGGCAGTTGTGTATCGCAATCCACGCACAGGTGAAAAACTAAAGAAGAGGTCATCAAGGATGGTGCGATTTAAAGAAGGTAAAAACCTTCGAAAGCAATTGGTGCTGACATCGTATTGATGGCAGTGTTAAGTAAAGGTCATACGAAGACAACTAAAGATAAATTTATCCATATTTGAATATCATCCCAATTAAATCTATCTGAAGCTACTAATCATATCGCGTGAAATTCATGCGTGGAATGGTTTTTAAACTGATGGTTTTTGGTTTTGTGAATTTACACAACGTTGAAATTGATTGCATGTTGTGTGTCTCTGCAGTGCGTGGTGGTATAGATCTTCTTGGCTCCTTTTTGGGCCGATGATGGCGATAAATTGATGGCTTGTTTGTATCTGACTAAATGATATCGGAAAATATATAAAGCCCGTATGAGGGGAATAGTTGTTTTTGATGAAACAATTTTTTCGCTATTCATCAATGTATATTCTAATTAGCGACGGCTGTTATTTTTATGCATTGCTGTATGGTGATCGAGAATTTCTAACGATACTATCTAAAAAGTGCATCAGTTAATATGTCATTTTTTTGTCTAGAGTGTTTTCGAGAAAATCCAAATCTTGCAATTTTTTGCATTTCTTGCGGTGCTGAAAATACTCGGACCAAGCGTCAGAACATAATTCATGGAAACGGAGTTAGTTCAAAATTGAATAATGCGGAAAAGAGTACGATTGATGAGGCAGGCGTTTCCGATGTTTCGGCGTTGTACAGACTGCGTGGCCATGATTCCGCACATTACGTATCAAATGCTCAATCGACCATAGTTCGGAGTGGAGGGTTGGTTGGAAGCAATGTCACAGATATTGAGGCCCGGCGTTTAGCGCCTCAAAAGAATTTGATGTTGGGTCTGACGCATCAGAAAAAAGATACTGCAGTTGAAGCTAGTGTTTTTGTAGACAGCGAAAGAAATAATTTTTCTCGAAGGTTGGTGGGTTGGCTCGTTCAGATTAATGAACCGAACGCAGGTAGAGATTTTCGATTTTTTCGTGGATTAAATAGGATTGGTCGTGATCCTAATAATGACATTCGAATAGCTGATTTTTCAATATCGGCCGATCACGCTGTAATGTGGTGTGATTGCAAGTCTGTAACTATCACTGACTTGAAGTCTCAAAATGGAACTCTTCTTAATGGTCAGCCCGTATTACATTCAGTTCAATTGATTGAGGGTGACGAATTGATTTTTGGTGATGTTTGCATGCAACTTTCGTTGTTCAAATGGAGGGAGGACAACGGATAGTAGTGATGTGGATTCTTTAGAGCTTCAGCCAGTTGAAATAACAAGTTAACTTGGCTCTTTAAAGTGAATATGTGTT
Organism: Curvibacter sp. AEP1-3; assembly: GCF_002163715.1. Lineage (GTDB taxonomy): Bacteria > Pseudomonadota > Gammaproteobacteria > Burkholderiales > Burkholderiaceae_C > Allorhodoferax. The sequence continues at coordinate 1,758,160 of NZ_CP015698.1, read as the reverse complement.
TGGCGGGAATTTTTCGTACAGTGTCAGATTACACAAGTGGATGCCTTGACAATGACTTAAGGCTGAATTTATGGGTTACACGGAAATTGAATATGCTTTGATCTTTCAAGGTATTTCCTGAAGTTATGGAGTTTGGGGGGTTGAATTTATTTCAATCCAAAAATAGTATCTTGTGTTTGGAAAATAGTTTTCTTCTGTCATTGGCTTGTATTTCTGAAAAATAGTATTTTTTGCAATCTTTTAACCCTGTATTAAACTTCAGAGTAATTTTTGGAAAACAGTTGTATCAGTGTGAGAAATTCGATGAAAAGAAATGAGACATAGTGTTGTCCAAGTTCCAGACCGATAGAGCATTGATTTGTTAATGGGGCCAAGATCGAAATGTTGTTAGAAGAGCTATGTCAAGATCCGGGCATCAGTTCCGCAGGCTTGTACAAGTGTCTAGCCAAGTTTGGCCCTAAGGGAGCTTCTATGAAGTCCGCATGAAGGAGCTTGAGGAAAAGAGCCGAAGATTGTGCAAGTTGTCGGGCGATATAAAGTCTTTGGCCGGAAGTGCCCCGGAAATCCCGGCATTGGAGCTGCAATCAAGCTTTTCTCTATTGCCTAGTGCCGAAAGAGGTTGCGGCGCAGAAGAGTGTTTACGTAGGTTTGGACAGCTTTGTCTTTTCCATTAGCCAACTTCACTGTATCTGCGAATCCAGGAAGAACAACGAGAGTGAGCAGATTGTTGATTGAATCATGTAACAGATCCAAAACAAACGAGGCTGGACTCTTGGTCGGTGCTAACTGTATCTGTATAACGCGACGAGTTTCCACAGAAAGCACAAGGCGTATGCCCCTTTATGTCGGAATCCGGATCAGAGACGCGTCAAACTGCATATTGGACTGAAGGGCTGAATTCAAGCCAACTCAACAACGGTCAGTCATCAAACACTGCGCAGAGTGTTCTCAAGAGTACCAAAGTTTGCTTGATTTGATCCGCAGGGAACAATTTGTGGAGAGCGAAATCGCATCTCTACTTAGGCTCTGGTGTGTAGTTTTTCAAAAGGGCCCAAATGCAGAACCTTAAAATCCGATCACGCTTTCTATTGCTGGTTGCAATTTTTGTCACAGGACTCATGATCTACGGTGCTTGGTCGTTCAAGACACTCAATGAGCTCAAGGTAAATGGTCCTCTCTATGAACACATAGTAAAAAACAAGGATCTGGTTGCTGATATTTTGCCACCTCCGGCATACCTTCTTGAAACTTACTTGGTTTCGCTGCAGCTAGCATCTTCCACTGACAAGACTGACAAGACAAAGATGACTGATCGACTGAAGCAGCTTCAACTCGACTACGTCACTCGCCATGACTATTGGGCTAAAGCATCTCTTTCCCCCCAGCTTTCTGAGCTGTTGTTGAAACAGGCTGATGCTCCTGCGCAAGATATTTTTAAAATAATTAATCTAAAACTTATTCCTGCAGTTATGGAAAACAAGCAGGAGGCCGTTCATGTTGCATTAGGTGAGATTACTTTGCTTTTTGAATCACATCGAAGTGCGATAGATAAAGCCGTAGAGATTGCCAGCAAAATGGCGAATGACGATGAGGCACTGGGAAGGACGAATATTGAAAGTGCGACATCACTGATGCTGGGTATTTTACTTGTCACTCTTGCCGTCATTGTTGCTCTCGCAATTTCAATTGCAAACAGCATACTCAGACCAATTCAGGAAGCTGTAGAGGTCACTGAGAAAATTGGTCAGGGTGATCTGACGATGAGTATTAAAGTGACCGGTGAAAGCGAGCTGGCGCATTTAATGACGTCACTGAGGACAATGCAGGACAACCTAATTAAGGTTGTTTCTAATGTTCGTCGAGGTTCAGAAGGTGTTGCTACAGCATCTTCAGAGATTGCACAAGGTAACCAAGATCTGTCAGCACGAACAGAGAGCCAAGCCAGCTCCCTTGAAGAAACGGCGGCTAGCATGGAAGAACTCTCTGCAACTGTGAAGCAGAATGCAGATAGTGCTAAGCAGGCGAATCAGTTGGCAATGAGTGCTTCTAGTATTGCTATTCAGGGTGGAGAGGTCGTCGAATTAGTAGTGGAGACCATGAAGGGTATTAGCGAGTCAAGCAGAAAAATCGCAGACATTATTAGTGTTATTGATGGGATTGCTTTTCAAACGAATATTTTGGCGCTGAACGCTGCGGTGGAAGCGGCTCGTGCAGGGGAGCAAGGCCGTGGTTTTGCAGTGGTGGCGTCTGAAGTTCGTTCTTTGGCGGGTCGATCTGCCGAGGCCGCAAAGGAAATCAAAAGTTTGATCAACTCAAGTGTCGAACGTGTGGAGCAGGGGACCGCTTTGGTTGACCGGGCTGGCAGCACGATGACTGAAGTCGTAAGTTCGATTAAACGAACCACAGATCTCATGGCTGAGATTAGCGAAGCTAGTAGCGAACAGGCATCTGGCGTTGCCCAGGTAGGAGAGGCAGTTCAAAACATGGACCAAGTTACCCAACAAAATGCGGCACTGGTAGAGCAGATGGCCGCCGCCGCTAGTAGCCTGAGCACACAAGCCATAGATCTAGTTAAGGTCGTTGCGCAGTTCAAGCTTAGTGGCAACATTACTTTGGAAAACAGCACCGCCCAAGAAGAGCATACAAAGCCTTCTAGATCATTCAGTCAAAAGATATCGACAAGAAATAATATGCCGGTATTGTCGAAAGGTTCAGCGACTAAACAAACAACTGCATTGATTAGTTCTAAATCAAACGAAGATACAGGCAGAGATTGGGAAACGTTCTGAAAATCATTGAATTTAAAATAAGCACTAAATAAGTCGCAGCTGATGGTAGTCAGCAGGAAAACTGTGACTTCCTCGGTAGACATATCTAGATGACATTCCAACTGAAAAAGGTACCGTTTTCAGATAGCCAGATCATCGTACCACTCAAGCGTGGGCAGATGGGTCTGCATGAGCCCGAGCTATTAGGTCGGGCCGGGATCTGCAATGACGATGTTAAAGGACCCGGAAATCTTTAGTCCGGATCGCTACTATGTTGGGTACATGGTCGCGCAAATGCTAATGGTTGTGGAATGCCTTTGCACATAAGACATCGTCATTCGTTGCTGTATCAGCGATTGTTTACCGTGCTCAGCCAAGGCTTTGCTGTTAGCCAAATTCCAGTACCGTGTTCAGCAGGTTCAACCTTGTAGGTGTCTTGATTTGGGAGGCGTCGCGCGAGCCGCCTTGACACTTTTCCTTTTTGCTTTGGGTTTGTAAGGCGTGATTGTGACCAGTACGGCAGTTTCTGCTACCAGGCGTGAGATGTCCTGGCCTTTGACACCGCTGCGGCGCGGAATCAATACTGTAGAGCCGGCAACAATCACGCGTTTGCCTCGAATGTCATTGGCGGATCGAAAGGTCGAAAGAGGCACGCCCAATGTGGCTGCCGCTTTGTCCACCGTGGCATTCTCGTTGACAGTAGCCGTTGTCCAACTAGACATTGGCCCACGTTGCATGCGCAACGCCTCGCGCAGCGCGGCCTCATTCTCAACCGGTATATACACTTCTGCCCCGGTGGCGGCGATAACCACCGGTTTCTTGTGGTGTGAATTGAGTGCCACAAACTCAGACAGCGACAATCCAGCAAGCCGAGCTGCCAAGACCATGTCGATGTCGCGCTCTATGGGTACTGGGACAAAATAAGGGGCGTTGCGCATGCTCACTAGCGTGATTCCCATGGACGACGGGTTGGCTACAAGCCGACTCAGTCCCAGCAATCGGGGTACATAATCCGCTGTTTCCCGCGGGAGTTTCAAGTCTTCAAACCGTCCGACCAACCCTTTAGCGCGGGCCTCTACTACAGCTTTTTCCACGTTGCCCTCGCCCCAGTTGTAGGCAGCCAGTGCTAACTGCCAGTCACCATTGAAGCGAACATTCAATTCGGCCAAATACCGCAGGGCTGCTTGCGTGGCGGCGCGCACATGGTTGCGCTCGTCAACGAACATGTGCTGACGCAAGTCAAATCTGCGCCCCGTGGGGCGAATGAACTGCCACAACCCACACGCCGCCGCCCGACTGCAAATGCCGGTCTGGTAGGCGCTTTCAATGGCCGGCAACAGGGCCAGCTCCAAAGGCATATGTGCTTGATCCAGAGACTCCACTATGTCAAACATGTACAAGCGGGCGCGTGTGAACATGCGCGCCAGAAGCGCTGGATGTTCGCTGTACCAGCGCGCGTGTGCCAGCGCACTTCGGGCCAGACGCCCTTGCGTTGTGTCCTCCGACAAAGGCGTCAATGCAAAGCCGTCGCGCAAGCGCTGCCACATGTCATCGGTGTGTTGCAGCTTGCTGGCGACAGGCAAGGTAGTAGCGGCTGACACCATAGCGGGCACAGACTGGTTGATCGCATTGGCTGTTGGGGTTGCTACTTCGCCTGACATAGCGATGGCCGGGACAACGGGTGGCAATGCGCGATTCTGCGTCTGCGGCGCCCCAGACCCCGCTAATGACAAGTCTGCATACGGCGCATTGTCGCCGCTCGGTAGGGTCACGGGCGTAGTTTGGCAGGCGTGCAAAAGCACGGTGACTGCGCACATTGCCAACCGACGCAGGCAGGGCAGCGAGAAAGTAGGCGTATGAAGACGAAGCATAGTGAGTGTGGTTGCCATCGTCAGACTCCGCTTGCCTGTTGCGACGCTTGTACCAGCGCGGCCTGCCACACAGGCTGCGCCACTGCCTCAGCAAAGCGCTGGGCCAGTGCAGGGTTGTTGTGGGCCAAAACCTCGCCCACCAACTGGCTGCGCTGTCGCACATACTGGGCTGCATAGCTGGGGCTCCATCCGGGGGCGGGGCCTTCCTCCATGCTGGCCACCACATCGGCTAATTTGATGCATTGCACCTCAGGTTCAGCGTGTGCCATGCGTTGCAACTGCAATGCCTTGCGCTCAGCGCGCGGTGTACCGGTGGGTGCCGAATCGGTCATTGCATCGACCCATGCCAGCACCTGAGCGCCCAGACTCTCTGCGATTTTCTGACGCAGCAACACCGCTTGATCATCGGATGCGTTTTCCAGGGTATCGTGCAAAAGCGCCGCTGCGTGGATACGCGGGTTGCCAACCCCCACCTGCGCCAACAGCCCCTGTACGTGCAAAGCGTGCAGGGCTTCGGGCGTGACCCCATCCTTGCGGGTTTTCCCTTGGCTTGCCCAAAACAAAATGGCGTTGGCGCGGTGAAAATACTCTGCGTCAAAGCGGATAGGGGTAGAGCATAGAGCGATGCGGGGTGGGGTCAACATGGCGTACCTCTTGTGCGGTTGTGGCGGGTACAAAGAGATACGGCGCTGGAGTACGGTTTGGCGCAACTTGCACAAGTATTCTTTCCACGGCGTGCAAAAAGAGTGTGCTACCGGCAGTGTGCCTTGGTGCCAATGGTTGTTACGGGCTCTTTCTGGCAAAGAGAGGCAACGCCGAATGGCGTGGTGCGTACGGTGTGATCAGGTGCATAGCTCCCTCACCCGGGGGCTGAAGGTTGCTGAAGGAATAATTTCAATAACCACCAGAACCTACAGGGAGTCTGGCGCGCCCAACTGCGGTTTCAAAGTTCAATGATTGCTTGCTTTCAAGAGCAAGGCGTCTTGTCCAAAATGCTCAATTTGAGGTGATTGTGGCGCTACCCATGGCCGAGCTTGGCGCGAGATTTTCGGCGTGCGTTGTTTTAGATACTGCCCCAATTGTCGAATGCTGAGTTCGCCCCCGCCACCGGGCGCACCCCCGGTAGCCAAGCCCTCCAACAGACTTAACGTGAACGGGCTGTTGTCGCCAGATTTTATGCCGTCGAATGCCAAATTGGTGGCCGTAACGGCGGCAAAAAGATGCAAGCCCATCGTGCGCGCCAGACCTGCCAAGCGAGCGTCGTAAAGGCCTGCCAACTTGGTGTCGAAGCCCCCTGAATGGCAGGTGTCAAAAATCAGCAATTGCGTCATGGCCGGGATGGCCTTGCTGTGCTCCATGATGTCATTGGAGGTCAACAAATTGACGCATACGTTTTGCGTACATTGCACGTCATACGGCACGATGCCATAGACGCTGTTAGCGTCCAGTGCGCCATGCCCCGACACGTAAAAGATAAAAGTGTCCCCTGGCCCGGCTTGGCGGGCAATGGTTCGAAGATGCGTCAACATTGACGCACGAGTGGCGCCCGGATTGGTCAACAAGCCGACTACATGGATGTTTTTAGGTTTGAATAGGCTGGTGGCGTAGCCGGGCTTGGTGCAACCTAATTGACGCAAGCCGGCCTGCGCCAAAGCAGCCTGCCCTGCGTAGTGGCAAATAAAGTCGGTGGCATCTTTACGAGGGCTGACTAAATTCTTCCAATCTTTATCGCCCACCTGATCCAACCCAATTGCCAAGAGCCACAGGCGTGGCTCTGGCGCAGGCAACTCTGATTTGAATGAGATAGTGCGGCCTAGTCCTAGAATGCTGTTGTCGGCATTTCGCGCCATCACGGTCACATCATTCAAGGCGTTGGGCAGCACTTCAATTTCGACTGAGTCGGTGTAGCTTCCATAAGCGTCCAGCGACTTGGGTGGTGCGTAACGCTGGCCTATGGATGTCCCTGCGGACAACCGCTGGTCGGTGTTTGCAGTGGCGCTGGGTGTGCTACTGCCCTGACGCCATAAGGGGAATCTGGGTGCGTCTCTGTAATTGCCGTCGTTTTTAACCAGTTTTCCGTTGTGAAAAACCAGCACTTCACCCACACCGCCACCTTGGCTTTGCACCGAGTAGTCAACGCGAATGCGCCGGGCTGTGGCTTGTGGGGCGTGGATGGAAAGTTGGCTAATGAGAGGCGCAGGATGTTGCAGTGCTTGTTCCAAACTCACATTTGCAGTCTGTGCCACGTAGTCTGTTGCGCCTGTGAGTTTGGCCTGCAAGATGTCAGGTCGGTAAAACAAATCATAAAACTGGTGAAACTGTACGGGCGTATTGCCGTACTGCGCTGTCACCAATTTCGCGGCGGCGAAGCTTCCATCAAAAAAACCTTCGGGCGCAATGCTAAGTGGCCCCTCAGCAGTGAAGTACACGGTGAACAGTTCGTTCAACGCTGCGTCCAGAATCTGACTGCGGCCATCACGGTAATGCACAACAAAACGCTCTTTGCCTAGCGGTGCAATTAACAGAACACCTACACCGGCGCGTTTGAGTCCCTGTTGGTTGCGCAGCATTTGTCCGTCAAAACCAAGCCAGTTACCTTGCGGGTCAGCGGCCACATCCATCAAGCCATATTTATCCGGCTGTGGTCGCAGATTGCGTCCATCGAAAACGAAAACCTGTTTGTCTTCCAGCAAAAGAAAGGCGGTTTGGTGCTGCACACGCAGTCTTCGGACAGGGGCAGGTAGACGTTCAAAGGCAGTGGCCCGACATTGGGCAAAGCGAAACATCTCGCCACTGCCACTGATGCCGTAGGCCACGCCATTCAAATCGAACAGGTAAGCATCAACGCCCGGCACTTTAGCGGCGCTGCCGGAACTGCCGCTCTGGCACCAGACGCCGCCGATCCCACTCAGGCTGCGCAACGTGTCTTCGGAAAACGCCACATTGTTGTGGGTGGGCACTTGCAAGCCCAGCAGGCTTTGTAGTTGAGGCGCAGCCAAGTCCGCAATTTGAATCACCTGTTCGTTGCGCACAAGCAGCGTCCCTCGGTCATCCTGTGCCCCCAGTCCAGGCATCACCACACTGCCAGCGTTTGGCAAATACAGACGGTTTGGCCCCAAGGCAATGTCCAATTCATAACGTGAGGTCAATACCTGCGCCAAGTGATTAGGGTTTGCCAACCCAAGATCGGTGACCGTTTTGAGCATCCTTTGCATCAATCGGGTCAGCAGCATCGGGTTGGGGGGGCGCGATCCGTCGAATGCTTGACTTTGCTCTAGTGGAACATCTGGAAATCGCCGCAATGAAGTTGTCGGTGCAAGGGCCGCTGTGGGCGGAGGCAGTGCATCCAACAATCGTGGCAGCTCTGTGGCACTTAGACGCAGGGTCTTTGCGTTGGGATAAGAAAGACTCAAGCCGTCCGCATCCTGTTGCGCGTGAGCCGCGTTGAACGCGGTGGTGTGGATGCGTTGATGGCGCGTCCCAGCCATGCCGAGCCAAAGCCCCGCGTCGCCGCCATGCAAGAAATCAACACTTTCCAAGAGTTGATGATATTGGTAAAGCTTTTCATCGGGCTGGGCCGCCGCCTTAAGCACGCCTGCCGGCCACTCCTTACTCTGAAAATGTGGCACTGAAAAGAGCACCATGCCGATGCCGGGTAAATATAAAGATGCCGATGTCCCGTAGATAGGAGGGCTAGAAAAAACCCCGTGATTAACCGATGGACTTTGTTGCCAGGAACGTGCCACGGCGATAGAGCTTGCTCCCACATCCGGAAGCAATTTCTGCTGGCTGACTATTCGGCGTCGAATGTTTGTTCCGATTTCCCACACCTCAAAGTCACCGCCCTCTGCGCTGGCGCGACACAGATGCATTAGTGCATCTTGGGCCGCAAGGCCTTGGGTCAGACATCGGCGTTGTGGGAGGGCGACTTTTTCAAGAACACTGCCTTCGCTGTCAAGTAGCCAGTAGTCCACATTCAACGGTTGATCCTGAAGGAATACAGCGGGCGTATTCAGAGAAATGACAAAGTAGCGCTTATCCAAGCGCACGGCGTGCTGCAGCCGTCCAGTGGCATCGGTCAGAAGCGGGGTTGCCGAGCCACGATCAAGGTCAATGTCAAGCAGGCCACCAACAATAGGCAAGACAAGATGCCCGTCGTGAACCACCGGGATGAATAGCTGAGGAGAAGTGGCAAGGTCAACTGTCTTTGGTAGGTCGATTCGGCGCGCTGCTTGGCCGTTGCTGCGGTGGTGCAGCACCATCTGTGGGTGGATGGTGATGAAACCATCGTTTGGGTGGGAAGCAATAGCAAGCAACCTGGCCGGAGTGGCAGTGACTAGGTGCGCCAACACCTGCCCTTGTGAGCCTATCGGGTGGACAGAGCCCAGCGCGTCAACCCATGCCAAGCCGCCGGCCCAACGCACAGCCATGCCGCCAAGGGGTGGCAAGGCATTCAGCACAGGCTGCGCAGAACTGGTCAGGCTCAGCAACGCCCACAGAATACCCAGTAAACAGTGCGAAAGATGCGAGCAGAGCCACCGGCGCTCGCCCCAATCCTTGCGGGCTGCACCAAAGCTAGAACTGCATTTGGATTGCATCTACCACCCAGACCTGTTTGCTAAATACACCAAGCAGTGGCACGCTGATTTGCCGGAACTTCACCAGCAGCACCGAAGTACCAGCCTGTGGTTGAGTGACATTATTTGAGGCTTCGGTTACAGCGTTTAACCATTCGGTGTAGCGCTGAATTTCACTCAGCTGCGCCGGCTTACCTTGTAGCACGCGAAGCGCGTCGAAGACTATCGACCAGAAAACGTCGCTGTTGAGAACACCGTGTTGTGCAAAGTCCAGCAGCTTGTGGAGCTTCTGGCAATCCAGTGCGCCCGGCAATTGTTTCCCATCCAATGTGCATGGGTTGTTCCCAGCCGAGTAGAAAAACTGCGACCTGCAGTAGCTGTTGCTGGCCCTACACGCCACATCACCAGCCTTGAACGGTAAAGCGATCTGAAGAGGTGTTTCTGCGCCAGCATCAGTCCTCGCTTCAATCTTCGCCACAGACATCCATTGGCCGATGGCGGAAAGTTCGGTCAATCTGTCATTAAAATATCGGTCATCCAGTTGCAAGGCACCCTGCTTGCGCCAAAGCTCGGGAAGTTGCAATAAATGCCCCATCGCCTGAAGCTGCTGGGTACTTGACGGCGACGCCAGTACATTTTCTAGACAGGTCCACATTTCTTTTGCAGATCGACTGCCATACCAAGCGCGATCTGCCCCAATGTCTTGCAAATTACGCGGCGCACACCGCTCCAGCGGTGCGGCGAGCGATTGCAATAGGGCTCGACCCGTATCCGTCAGTAGTGCCCCTGCCAAGGCCACATGCTCGGGATCAGGCAACAAGGGTTCTCCATTCAGCTGAATGCTCGGAAGCTGCCCCAGCAAACCTTCCACCCAAGAGACCAAACCGGGAGCTGGTGGGGTGCGTGACACCCAATGTCTATTCCAGTCATCGACCTGAAGTTGAGCCTTGGTTTGGGTTTGCGTTAGCTTGATGCGGTGCGAGCGGGCGCTCCGAATGGCCGCGCCGAAGCCACGGTCCAATCGATCCAAATCAAGCACACCGGGTATTCCTGCTCCCAGCTGCGTTCCTGCCAGGGTGGCCGAACGTACCGTACACAAATGCACATTTCCAAGCCCTTGAGTACAAACTTGCTCCAGGTTGTCCATCTGCTCAAGGCTGTCCAGCAACTCCGGCAGGCTGTCCTTGCCCACAGGCGCAAACTTGCCCGGCCCAACCAGACCCATCCGCGCACGCACCTGCGCAATGCTCTCTCTAAACTCAGCGTTTGCTTTCGCTGTGCTCGGTTGACTCCAACTGCTCGCAGTGGCAAAACACAATGCCAGCCACAGGCCGGCGCGACATTGCTTAAGCACGGAATTATTCATAGCGCTTTTGGGAGGGACAAAAAATGAGGGAAATTTCTGCATTGCCAAGTTGGTTGGCCGCGTTGCTGCGTTCAAAAATGAGCGACGCTGCCCATTCTCGGGGTGGTGCGCACTAGGCGAACCGCAGCTTTTTTTTGGGTGTAATTCAAACTTGCACTACCAAGATAGAAATAAACAAACCAAGCAATGTCTTGGTGCGCATGGGAAGATGTCCAGTACCCGTCGGGTGGCGTATTCGGAAACATTCGCTGATCGATAGTGGGACGGACGTAGCTATTACCGCGGCAAACATCTGCCGTCGGTGGCCCGCCGTCGTTGAAATTCTTTGTCGTTTCGCCAATCCCGCTGGTGCAGTCTACCAAGCCAAACAGTTCGCGCACAGTAGGAACGCGCCAGTCATGCTTCCCCGCGTAGCCACCTTGCGCATTAGTTTGTCGGGCGATGTCAAGAGCCTCTTGCCATGAGTATGAATTGGGCTTGCCCGTGCAAGTGCTGCCATTCCATGTTTGCCCAAGTGAGCAACGCATCCACTCCAGTCCGGTACGGGCATCGCCCACCACGCCATTGGCAAGCACTACATAGCGAGTGCCTGGCAGTGGTTCAATCCGCACGCCGGAGATGTATGGCTCTGAGGGAATACCCGTGATTTCGATCTCTGATGGAATTGCCGTTACCACGTCTGCTTTGAATGCTTTCTCACGCTCGGCTAACTGCTTTCTGAGCTGCGCAATCTCAGCATCTCTGGCAGCTGTGTCGGTAGCAGCATCGGAACTGGACGTTTTCAGCGGTATGGGCACGAAGGTAAAGGGCCGGTACAAACTGGCGCGGAACTCGGGACGCTGCGGCCCACCTTTTTTTTGGTCCACGTTCTCAGTCAAGATATACACCTGCTGCGCTACCCGCTCTGCCACTTGGGTAATGCTTTCAGCCGGTCGGTGGATTTCGCGCAACAGCACCCGCGTAAAGACGCTGTGTGGGTCGCTGTCTTTCTCATCGATATAGGACAACGCGGCTTGGCCATGAGAGGCTGCATACATCACCAGTTGCCCAGACACGGCATTGTCAATTTTCAAGCCGGTGATGCGGTTGCTGCCGTCTTTGGTGTTGCGTTGGCGGGTTGGGTAGCTGCGGCAGGCGTCCAGTATCGCTACCAACACTTTGGGCTTGCGCTCCTGTATGACCTTGAGCGCCTTTTCGGTGCTGAGATAAAGGTCGTTGAGGGAAAGGTCGCTGGCTTCCAAGTCAAGCGGTGGTGCGTCCACCGGCACCAAAAAATTACCCAAAACATCGTTGCTCAATCCATGCCCACTGAAATAAAAAACCACCTCATCTTCGGCCTTGATGGTTTTGATGAAGCCTTCCAAATCACTGGTCAATTCTTTTCTGCTGCGGTCTAGTAATGCTTTGCCGGTGTGAACCTTAAAGCCCAGATCGGCTAGCGCTTGGGCTACGCCTTGGGCATCGGCCTTGCTGCGTGGCAAGGCGTAGAGGTAGCTGATGGCTTGGTAATCGGCGTTGCCAATCACCAAGGCGCGTCTTTCGGCGTGGGATGGCAGGGTGGTAAGGATGCCCAATAGGCCCATGCACCAGGTCATGCATCGAAGGGCTTGTCGCACTTGTGTTCCTTTTCAATAAAGAAATGTCCTGAAACCTGTGTCTGGCAAGGTGCCCGCGCTCACCGTAGGGCCATCAGGCGTACGCGCACCCGGCGGTTTTTGCCATCACGGGCTGGTTCCACGGCAGGTTGGCTACTGCCATAGCCCACGGCCTGCACACGGCTGGTGTCCACGCCATAGCGCTGGCGCAGTTGGTCGCGTATGTAGGCGGCGCGGCGGCAGCTGACGTCACGGTTGACGCTCTCGGGGCTACCGTCGGCGTTGGCGTGTCCCTCGATGACCCAATGGCGTGTTGCAAGTTGCGGGTTACTGAGGTGTTGTGCAAGCAGCTTGAGGTCAACCTCCAGTGCTGTGGGATTGAGCTCGTACTGGTTGTTGCCGTAGTTCCAGCGCACATCCAGGTAGCGGTCGGTGCTCTGCCAGGCTTGGCCTGCGGCACCCTTACTCTGGGCTAGTGGTGGTGTGCCCGAAAACTTAGTGCGTTTGTAGCAGTTGTCCAGATCCTCTTGCGCAATGTTTACCCAGTGGCCTTTGGGCGAGTAGCCCTTCGTGCCTTCAGCGGGGTCCGGACTGAGCAGGCGTTTGATATCCGCGGCGGTGAGTTCGCCTTCATCAAAGTCGCGTTTATCTAGGGCTGCAAATGTTGCTGCTTGTTCGGGGGAGCCGAATTTTTGTTCTGCCCATGCCCCGCTAGGGCACAAAAGACTGAGGGCGAGGCCAATGGTTGCTATAGGGTGTGCAAAATAGGTGGCGCTGGGCATGACGTCTCCGGTAAATACGGTGAGATGAGTTCCTGAATATCGCCTACAAAAATGAAGTTTAATTGCTGATTGATTGCCGGGAATAGCGGTCGAATTGCTTTATTGGGGGGCTAGATTAGGTCTTGAGGGGTGGACGCGGTGGTTCGACTCGAATGCCAAAGTGGGTGCATCGTCACGTCACTGGTTTGTACGAACTAAACGGACGTAGAGGTGACTACTGCGGGCAGCGTTACTGCCAACATATCCAGAATCGAAATCAACCAGCCAGGCTGCATCGTCAAATCCCATATCTGGCGAGGACGTCCAATATTGCCTATACGATGACGGAAAGACCCTTTTGCGAAGCGTCGGCATGATGTTCTCTTCGTCGCACAACTCGTAAATAGCGCCAAGGCCGTCCTGGGGATCAGTGCTCCCTGTAGTTTTGCCACTGCTGCACCAAACCAGGCTCCGCAGCTCGCGAACTTTGGGCACGCGCCATCCATTGCCTGCTAGTTTTTGAGCCCCGTCGAAACTAAACTTTTTAGCAGAGCCCACACAGACACCGTTCTCCCAACGTTGCCCCACAGAGCACCGCGCCCAAGTCAGCCCAGTTTGTACATCTTTTACCTCACTGCCATCTGCCACGATTTGGTAGCGGCCATGTAGTAAGCTGGATTGCGTTGTCAGCTCAATCATTGGTTGAGTCGCTGTAGATGCGGCTGATGCAGTGGACGGTCGGGACGCTACCGCAGCTGGTGCCGCAAGTTTGTTGTCTGTCACTTCATAGGCCACCACCGGTGACACTGCAAAGTTTTGCCGTGCGTTCTGGCAAGCTTGCTGGGCTGCACCACTTTGGCTGGTGCAGTTGAACAAGGCGGTAATGTCTTGTGTGCCCTGATAATTGGTTACTGCGATGTGGCGGGGCTGCCCCTCCTGCCCCGGTGCCAGCGGCCAGTTGATTCGCGCGGGCGTGATGACGGCCAACATTCGCACGGTGCCCGCTGGGCCGGTAACGGGCCAAGGGCGATTGCCGTCTGCATAGCCGTCGTCACACGTAGCTTTGCCTGGGCAAGTGATAGTGGCACCTGCTGCAATTGGCTGGTTGGCGATGGGTACCGCCACGCGCTGGGATTTTTCGTCCTGCGCATCGGCGGCGAACAAAGTGAGGTAGCCCTCATGTGGCAGGGGGTTTGTGGCCGTGAACTGAAACAGGTCGCCCGTAAAAAATTGGTTTTGTGCCTTCATGGCGGTGCCTGCATAGAGGGTGGCCTTGGCGTTGCTCACAGCGCCGGGGTTCTGGGTAATGCCGTCGAGTAAGCGCTGTACCGCAGGTGCCTGGATTTGCGCGAGTTCAGCTTCCCGATATGCATACCATTGCGAAGAAACCCAAGGCGTGCCCACCACAGCCACACCCCAGAAACTGCCTCCTACGACAGCCGCCGCACCCAAAGCTCTGGCTATGTTTTTTGCTACACCCCAGTAGCGTGCGTGGTGTTCGGCGCGCTGTTGCTCACCTTCATCATTTAGAAGTTGTTTTTCAGCCTGATTCAGAGCCTGCTCTGCTGGGGCGGCTTGCTCTTTTTCGTGTCGAGTGGCGTCGTCGACATCAAAATCGGCCCTGTACAGGTCAATGTGACGCACATCGTCTTGCGGCCGCAATTTCCCAATGGCAGCGTCCAACCGCGCTATCAGGTCAGTGTGTATTTCTAGGCGCTTGGCATCTGCCAGCGCACGGCGCTGTGTGATGTCGGGCTCAATGTCGTAGTCGAACGTGGCTTCGCCCAGATTCACCAGCTCTTGAGCGAGGCCTCCTGTGGCTTCTGCGCCATCGTTAAAGCTGCCCAGAAGCTCCCGGATGTCAAGGACCGGGTGGTACAAGGTATCTTCGCCGCCTTTGCACAACTGGCGTAGGACGCTGCCAAGCCACCAGTAATCTTGGCGCCAGTCCACTTGTTCGTAGTGGCGGGTGGCGGTGGATGCGTGTGTAGTCCAAAAGGCCACGTCGGCCATGGCGTCGATTTCGTTGGTCCAGCCACCTTTGCTCCTTTGTTCAGGGGTGAGTTGATAGAACGCCGATCGGGCCTGAGCTTCAATTTCCTCTGTTGCTCTTTGCATGCAAGGGGACATGCCGTCACTATTGATCGGCAATTGCCTGGGCGGCGGGTAGCTGGGGTGCAGGGCAAAGCCTACGTCGATGATGCAGACCTTGGCCCACACCGGTTCAATGCGCACACCCGCCTTTGCCCCGGTCAGGTGGCTGTAGGTGGCGTCAATGCACCAGTTGCCGGTGTTACCGTCCACCGTAACCATGCCTTTTTCATGTGCTTCGTTCAGGGCGATGAGTGCACCCCGTGCAAAGCGCAGGTAATTGCCGGACAGGTGGAAAATGTGCTGGTAACGGCGGTGTTGGTGAACAAAGCTCCACTTAAGCCATTGCTTGAGGGTGGGGCCCATGTCGGTGGTGCGCAGCATGGGGGTGGAGAGAGTGGGCTGAAGCCCTTGGCCTGCAACAAACAGCGAAGACCTGCCCACATCTCGGAAGTCCACGAATTGCACGCAATGCTGTGCAGTCTTCAATACGTCCAGCATGTTTTTTTCGTGCTGGTTAAAGCAACTCAGGTCACCTTTACCGGTTTTAGGGTATTGCTTCTCCCATACGGCGGTGGGCGTAGCCAGTTGAACGTCGCAAGAACGGCCAAGCAAGACCGACGGAATGGTTTTCGCAGCATCTGCATAGTGGTGAGCAAAGAAGGCAATGGGCCGGGTTTTGTCGATGCTGTTGAGAACGTCTTCCCAACTGGGGCCGCTGCTTTGCCCGGCTGACAAGGAGTGGTTGATGGGGGTGGACGATGGCATGTGGATATTCTCTTGGACTGGAGGGTACTGCTTGAAATACAGTTTATGAAAACAAGCGGCGCAGCAGGCCGGTACGTGCGCGGGTGCGCGCAACAGGTCCGGTGGGTCGCGCCAATAGCACGGTGATGTCGTCCGCGCTACCGGCAACGCGGGCCGTTTGCACCAGTCGCAGGGCGGCGGCCTCCAGGCTTGGGGCGTGGATCAGGATGCTTGCCATGCAGCCCGCATCCAAGCCACGGTGCAGGCCGTCGCTGCACAGCAGCAGGGTGCTGCCGCTGGGCAAGGCCAGTGGCACTACCTCTGGTTCGCCCATGGCATCGCTGCCGATCATGGCGGCTGGGTCGTCAGGTTTTGCACCTTGATCGGCCCAGGGCAAGCCCATGCTTTGGTAGGTTTGATCTTGCGTGAGTGGCATGGCGTGGGTGCCGTCAAAGGCATAGATGCGGGCGTCGCCAACGCGCATGATGTAGCTTGGCACACCGGCCTGTTGCGTCAGCCAAGCGGCGGCCAAAGTGGTGGCACCCCGCGCATGGCTGACTGTGCGCAGGCGCATCTGCACCTGGGCCTCAGCCTGCTCCATCCACTGGGCAATGCCGCTGGCATTGCCCACCAGTGCGATAGGCATGCGCACGGCGTGGGCGCTGGCGGTGGCGCTGGCCACGTCGCCGCGTGCCCCACCGCCCACCCCGTCGCAAAC